>DAITQD010000290.1:0-1503 GCA_036833255.1 Jatrophihabitantaceae bacterium | reverse complement strand
ACCTGCTTGTCGTCCGCGGAGAAGCGCAACGCCTCCACGAGCCGCGTCGGTGCGACGGCCGCGTCGGGCAGGACGCGCGAGATGCTCTCGCCCACGTCCAACTGGAAGCCCGCGACGTAAACCAGCCGCCGCACCGCCGGGTGCCCGCCTGCGACCGTGATCACGGCCCCGCCGTAGGAGTGACCGGCCAGCACGACCGGCGAGCCGATGTGCTCGAGGGCGTCATGCACCACCGCCGCGTCGTCGGCCAGCGTCGTCATCGGCAATTCCACGGCCACGCTCACGACACCTGCCGCGTCGAGTCGGCACCGCACCAGGTCCCAGGACCAGGCGCCGTGCCATAGCCCGTGGACCAAGACGACGCCGGACGCGAGCATGCGGTCCAGCCTGCCGAGCAGGCTGGGCCGCGGGCAAGTCCCTCAGCGCCGCCTCCCGGTCTGTTCGCCAGGGTCGGGTTGGCCGGCGGGCGCGACGTCGCCGGTCGAACCCGGTTGCCTCGCAGTGGGCGGGGCCGCTCCCGGATCTCCCTGGCGCGCGTTGCCGTCCGCGGGTGCAGCATGCGTCCCGGTCGCCGGATCGCCCTGGCGCGCGTTGCCGTCCGCGGGTGCAGCATGCGTCGCCACTGCCTGATCCCCAGAGTGCGCGTCGCCGTCCGCGCGCGCAGCCGGCGTCGACTCGGCGACATCGGCGCGCTCGGACAGCCGGCGGTTCTCCGAGGCCAGGTCACGGCGCTCCCGACGCAGGCGCCGGGTGCGCCCGCCGCTGGCCTTCAGCATGCCCAGCCCCAAGAGCGCGACAAAGAGAACGGCAGCGCCGACCACCGCGAGCCAGAACGCATCGATTTGCCACGTCCAGCGCCACATGTGGAAGACGGTCTGGTGCTCGTCATTGGCAATAACCAACTCGACCGCCGCAACTGCGGCCGCAGCAAGCAACAGAATTCCAAGAATGATCATTACGTCTCCTCGGGTAGCGGGCAAGGCGCCAAGCGACGCCGGACTACCGCCCTGATAACCCTTCCCGGGATCCGGCTGCGCTAAACCCTCGTTGCGGGCGCACCGGTCGGGCGGGTTAGCTGAAGACATGACCAATCGACTCGACGGCACCGTGGCACTCGTCACCGGGGCAAGCAGCGGAATCGGGGCGGCGACCGCCCAAGCGCTGGCCGGCGAGGGGGTCGCCGTCGCCCTGGTGGCCCGCCGCAGCGGCATGCGGGCCCGATTCGCCAGCATGGAGCGCCTCGAGGCCGGCGACATCGCAGCCGCGATCGTCTATATCGTCACCCGGCCGCGCTGGACGGCCATCAACGAACTGCTGATCAGGCCGACCGAGCAGCAAGGATGAGCGACCGCGTCGAGATCCGCGTCGCCGACGCAGAGCCGCGCTCGATCTACCGGTGGCTCACCGCCTCGCTGATCCCGCGCCCGATCGCGTGGGTCTCGAGCCGCTCGGCCGACGGCGTCGACAACCTCGCCCCGCACTCGTTCACGACAGTGGCCGGCG
>DAITQD010000289.1:0-1524 GCA_036833255.1 Jatrophihabitantaceae bacterium | reverse complement strand
CCGCGACCGTCACGACAATCGACCGCTCCGCGCCGTCCAGGCCGGTGACGTAGCGTCGGTGTGTGCGGCTGACCCGATGGACGCATTCGTGTGTCCGGTTCGAGCAGGACGGGCGGGTGCTCGTCGTCGACCCAGGTGTTTGGAGCGAGCCGCAAGCCCTGCTTGGCGCGGATGCGGTCCTGTTGACTCACGAGCACGCCGACCACGTCGACGTCCTCCGCCTGCGGGGACTCGGTGTTCCGGTGTTTGGACCAGCCGGCGCGGTGTTGCCCGATCTCGACGTCGTCGGCGTGCGCGCCGGGCAGGCGTTCTCCGCGGCCGGCTTCCGGGTCAGCGCCGTAGGCGGTCTGCATGCCCCTGTGCTCGCAGATCAGCCTCCGTGCGCGAACCTCGGCTACATCGTGGATGACACCGTCTACCACCCCGGCGACGCCCTGCACCGGCCCGACGTTCCGATCGACACGCTCCTCGTCCCGCTGCAGGCCTCCTGGCTCAAAACAGCAGAAGTCGTCACCTTCGCCCGTGCCGTCGCACCGGCCCGCGCGATAGGAATCCACGACGGCCAGGTCAACGAACGAGCGCTGCGCAGCGTGAACTACTGGCTCACGGAACACGCCGACGCCAACTACCGGTGGCTTGCGCCGGGAACCACGGCCTGACCCGGTAATGCCCAGTCGAACCGGACGTTCAAGGGAGCGAACTGGTCACCCGGTTACGCGGTGGAATATTGGCCGCGGAATCGCCCGGCGAGTCCGGGGGCGCGACGCCCCGGTATCACGGATGCCGTTCGTTCTCTGCGCGCCACGCCTGCTCGTCGTGGATTTTCTGTCGTCACGTCTTGTTTATTAGTGGGACGTGTGTGACGGTTGGTGCAGTTGAGACTCAGTCGTCGCTCGCCTCAGACCGCGTGGCGGCGACGCAAGGCCTCGTCGGAGGGGGCCGACCGCCGGAAGGAACCGTTGACGATGGGTATGAGTCAGCCGTGGGTGCGCACAACGTCCTTCTTCGACGAGTGGACCGGCGAGAACGCGGCAGCCGTCCCGGACAGCGAGCCCGAGGAGCGGCCGCATCGGCGGCGGCGTGGGGTCGCTATCACGGTCCTGCTCCTCACCGCCGCGGCAACGAGCGTCGTTCTGCCGGGCGCGAGCGCGTCGGCCGACCCCTCCGCGAACACCTGGTATCGGCTGCGGATGTGCGAGTCGAACAACAACTACTCGATCAACACCGGGAACGACCACTTCGGCGCGTACCAGTTCGGCCTGTCCACCTGGCGCAGCGTCGGCGGTTCCGGGTACCCGAACCGCGCGACACCGGCCGAGCAGGACGCCCGCGCGCTGATCCTCTACCGCGAACGCGGTTGGCAGCCGTGGCAGTGCGCGTCGATCCTGGGCCTACGCGAAGACTCCGACGCGAGGTCCGGGCACACTTCCGACATCCACGTCCCGACCAGCGGTTCGACGGGTTCGTCATCGAAGATCCCGGCGTTCCCCGGCGGCTCGCACTGGTATCAGTACGGCGAGACCA
>DAITQD010000288.1:0-1547 GCA_036833255.1 Jatrophihabitantaceae bacterium | reverse complement strand
AGGTCATCTGCGCGTTCGGACGGCTCGGCACGATGTTCGGCTGCGACAAGTTCGGTTATGTGCCGGACATGATCACCTGCGCGAAGGGGCTGACCAGCGGCTACTCCCCCATCGGCGCGTGCATCGTCAGCGACCGGATCGCCGAGCCGTTCTGGTCCGGCGACAACTACTTCCCGCACGGCTACACCTTCGGCGGGCATCCAGTGTCGGCCGCAGTCGCGATGGCCAACCTCGACATCTTCGAGCGCGAGGGTCTCAACGAGCACGTGCTGCAGAACGAAGGCGCGTTCCGGTCCACCCTGGAGAAGCTCAACGACCTGCCCATCGTCGGCGACGTTCGCGGCGACGGCTACTTCTACGGCATCGAGCTGGTCAAGGACAAGGCCACCAAGGAGACGTTCAACGAGGACGAGTCCGAGACGCTGCTGCGCGGTTACCTGTCCTGGGCGCTGTTCGAGGCCGGCCTGTACTGCCGCGCGGACGACCGCGGCGACACGGTCGTGCAGCTCGCCCCGCCGCTGATCGTCGGCCAGCCGGAGTTCGACGAGATCGAGCAGATCCTGCGCTCGGTGCTGACCGAAGCGTGGCGCCGCCTGTAGCTAGGGTGGCCACCGTGCCCACCCCACTCGCTGGCAGAGCCCATCGCGCGACCGAATCGCTGCACTCGCTCGTGTATTTCGTTCCCGAGGCGGAGCAGCAGTTCACCGCGATCGGCCTGCGCCCGGGACGGATGGGGTACTTCGCCAGCCGCTCGGCCCCGATGGGTGCGGTGACGGCAGGGGTCACCGCGGCCACGTTCTACAACTTCAACCCCGAACTAGTCGCCCGGTTCATCCCGCGCGCGTGGACGCTCGCGTCACCGGAGGACGTCGTCGCGGCACGGTTCACCGTCGCCGACCTGGCGCTGCGCCGCCTGCTCGGGGCGTCGGTCGATTCACTCGAGGTTGCAGAACTGGCGACTCTGGGGCGCGAGGCAACGGTGGAGTTGGCACCGGAGAGCCGGCCACTGTTCGCCGGGCACGCCGATCTGGCCTGGCCGGACGAGCCGCACCTGGTGCTGTGGCACGGCCTCTCGTTGCTGCGCGAGTACCGCGGCGACGGCCACCTCATCGCGTTACAGACGGCTGGGCTGTCCGGCATCGAGTCGATCGTCACGCACACCGCGACAGGGCGCGGCTTCCTCGAGGCGCCAGCGAAACTGCTGCGCGGCTGGTCGGACGAGCAGTGGTCCGCGGCCGTCGACGGCCTGCGATCCCGCGGCCTCATGGACACCGACGGGCTCAGCGCCGACGGTGTCGCCCTGCGGGAGCGGGTGGAGGCAGACACCGACCGTCTGGACGCGGCGCCGTGGCAACATCTCGGCCCCGAGCGCACCGAGCGCCTGATCGAGCTCGGCAAGGCCTTGTCGCGCACGGTGATCGCCAACGGCGCGTTCCCCGCCGGCGTCTTCGCCGCGCCGCGCTGACCTGCTCATCCCGATAGCGAGCGCCGCGCCCATCGACTAGCCGCGATCATCGCCCCGGCTCAGAAGGGTGGCGGGTCGGGGT
>DAITQD010000287.1:0-1606 GCA_036833255.1 Jatrophihabitantaceae bacterium | reverse complement strand
ACGCCCGCGGCCGTCAGGCGTGCCCTGAGCGAGCTGGCCGAGGACATCCGAACCTGGCGACGACTGCGCAACCTGACCATGGAACAGGTCGCTGACCGCGCTGGCGTGTCGCGCAGCGTGGTCAGCAACCTGGAAAACGGCGGCGGCGCGACGCTGGAAAACACGCTGCGGGTGGCGCGCGCGCTCGGCATCCTCGACGTGCTGGCTAGCGCGTTGGATCCCTACCGCAGCGACGTGGGGCGGCTGCGAGCGGAAGAGGCGCTGCCGAAGCGGGTTCGGCACCGTTCGCCTCCGGAGCGGTCATGAGCCGGCCGTCGTCGCGAACCGGCGGTGGTTCGACCGAGCGCGATCGGCCGACCGAGGCGCAGGTGTGGGTAGTGATGGGCGCCGACGACGTCCTCGCCGGGCATGTGTACGCGCATCGTCGCCGCGGCAGCGAGTCGGCGAGCTTTCTCTACGACGAGGCCTACCTCGCCCGAGTTGATGCGTACGCGCTCGACCCTGCGCTGCCGTTGTTGTCCGGGCTGCAGCAAAGCCCTGCCAACCAGAAGATCTTCGGCGCGTTCGCCGACAGCTCGCCCGACCGGTGGGGACGCAACCTGATCAAGCGCGCCGAGACACGCCGGGTCGCCCACGAGGCAGCCACCCCACGCAGCTTCGGCGAGTTCGATCTGCTGCTGCGGGTCCGCGACGACCTGCGCCAAGGAGCCATCCGCTACCGAGTACGTGGACAATTCCAGGCCGACGACGCCACCGGCGTGCCTGCGATGACAGACCTGCCCAGCCTGCTGTCCGCGGCAGATGACGTCGTCTCCGACCGCGACGACGAACAGTCGCTCGCGCTGATGCTGCGCGCCGGCAGTTCGCTGGGCGGGGCGCGCCCCAAGGCGCACGTCAGCCACGACAACGGCCGCATCGCGATCGCGAAGTTCCCCAGCCCCGTCGATGACTGGAACGTCATGGCATGGGAGAAGACAGCACTCGATCTTGCCGCCGCAGCCGGCATCGGCGTGCCCGCGAACCAGCTCGTGTCGATCGCGGGACGTGACGTGCTCATCGTCGATCGATTCGACCGGCCAGCCTCCGGCGGCCGTATCGGCTACATGTCTGCGATGACCGCCTTGGAAGCGACTGACGGCGATACTCGCTCTTACCTGGATATCGCTGAGGTGCTCGAGGAACGCTCACTGAACACCACCGCCGAACTGGAGCAGCTCTGGCGACGCGTCGCACTGTTCATCCTCATCAGCAACACCGACGACCATCTGCGCAACCACGCGTTTATCCATCTCGACGGCGAGGCGTGGTCCCTGTCGCCAGCATTCGACATCAACCCCAACCCCAGCCCCGGGCAGAAGGACCTGTCCACCGCCATCAACGACGACACCCGTGCCGACCTGAGCGACCTGCTTGGGGTGGCCGGCCTGTTCCGCCTCGACACCGACCGGTCGCTCGCGGTCCTTCGCGAGGTCCACGCCTCTGTCCGGCAGTGGCAGCACGTTGCGGCCCGCAACGGACTGAGCAAATCCGCCGTCGCGAAGATGGCCCCAGCGTTCGAGCACCCTCAAGCCGAGATTGCCCAGCGACTACTGGCCTGACCGCTAGC
>DAITQD010000286.1:0-1611 GCA_036833255.1 Jatrophihabitantaceae bacterium | reverse complement strand
TCATCTCGCCGTACGCCCCCACGAGTTCGGGCCAGACATCCGTGAGGGCTGCACGGAGAGCGACGCCATCAGTCACGTCGACCGTGGCGAGGACTCGCGTCAGGTCCGACTTCGCAGACCTACTGATCCGATCCAGCGCGGCCCGTAGGGCGTCGAGGTCAGCCTTGGACGGCATTCGGGGTGCCCGGCTGTCCTAGGACCGTTGCGAGCGTCGTACGGGCCTGCGCGCGGGCCTTCTCAGCCCGTAGCCGCTCAACGAGGGACGGTTCGAGGCCGATCGTGTCGAGGATCGCATCCGACTCGGCCATCCACGGGAACGCCGTGACGAGCTTCTGGGTCGAATCGGCCACAGCCGCACGTGACGGATTCCGGGCATCCCGCCAGATCGGTCGAAGCTTCAGCATCTCTGCCGGCAGCTTGGTTTCGCCACTGGCCAACAGCCACAGGTCCTGCACGGAGCGCACGTGCGCCCAGCCGAACGAATCCTGCGCATCCTCAGACTCCGCGATCAGGTCCTCACGCGACGCCTGGTACGACTCGGCTGACGTCGGGTTGGCTTGCTTCACGCCAACGCCGAGGCTCGAGACGGGGATGCCGGTCTCGCCGGCGAACGCGGCCGCGATCTCGTCGAGCTGGTCGAGGTGCGGCTGCTGCGTAGCCTGGGTGATCTCCTTGACGTCGGCGCGCGGCGTCTTCATGTCGTCGTCGTCGGGGATGCCGTTGATCTTGCTCATCAGGAAGTCCCACGTGGAGACGGCCTGGCCGGAGGCGCCCTGGAACTGGTCCAGGGTTGCGCCGAGCAACAGCAGGTGCGGCGTCCCGTAGAAGTCGGCCGTGCCCTCCATGCGCAGCATCGACCTCACAGCGGCGCCGGTCAGGAACATCACCGGGCGGGTGATCCGCGACTGGCCGAACACGCGATCACGGCGCGGCTTGTACCGGACCGGATGCACCGGCACCCACAGTTGGTGGGTCGAACGGTCGACCACGGCCCGCTTCTCGACGATGATCGTCTCGCCCGGCAGGTACAGCGCGAAGTCGACCGGCTCGCCCATGTCGTCGCGGCGGTTGACCGACAGGAACGAGTCCAGACGTCGGGTGCGCGCGTTCCATGTACCGGTACCGTCGAGAGCCGACTTGTAGGTGATCAGCGCATCCGGCTCACCCGGACCACCAGCCGTCACAACCTCCCACGACACGGCATGGATCAGCGCCGAGACCTCAGTCTGGCGAACCTCGGTGATGTAGTCGTTCGCGGTCAGGAGATCCGGCAGGCCGAACGACGCCAGATCGGAGCCAGGGATCGCGAACCCATCGAGACGAGTCCGGCGCGCCAACGCCTCGACCGCCTTCGCCGGCCACCCTAGACACGCGCCGATGTTACGCAGGTACGGCGGAAGCATCGGCGACAGGGCGCGCACGGCAGCCTTGCCGTCCATATAGCGCGAGCGCAACTTGTTACGGCGCGCCTTGGCGAGCAGCTCGGCGGTGAGGTCCCGCACGATCTGGTTCTCAGCGACGGTCATGCCCCGGATCTCAGCCATACACCACCCCTCTCACGCGTCGTGCGGAACGTCTGATCTTGACCTTGCCGGACGCGAGTGCAGCCCG
>DAITQD010000285.1:0-1623 GCA_036833255.1 Jatrophihabitantaceae bacterium | reverse complement strand
CGAGCAGACGTCGGCGCTGATGGTCGATCTGGCGCAGCACGGCATCTCCGGGTCGCGAGGTCTCCTTGTCGTCAACTCGGCGATGACGACACTGCTGGGTCAGTCGAAGGGCACATCGAATGAGCTGAGGACCCTCGGTGTCCACGTCTATGACGCGTCGGGGCGCTTCGTCGGCATGCAGTCGGTGCTAGGTCAGTTGACCCCGAAACTCGCTGACATGTCAGATAAGCAGCGCCGGGCAGCGGAGTCGGCGCTGTTCGGGCATGCGGCTGCGGCGGCGTTGAACCTGACGATCCTCGCCGGGGCGAAAGGGTTCGACACCGCGCGGGTAGCGGTCGGGCGACACAACGCGGTGACTGCTGCCGCGGCTGTCAACGCGGGGACCCTCGCCGGTAAGGCGAAGACGATGCGGGCGTCTCTCGCGGATGCGGCGACAACCATCGGTACGGACCTGATCCCTCAACTCACCACGGTGGTCGGGTTCGTCGGTGCCCACGTGCGAGTGTTCGAGGTACTCGCAGGCGCGATTCTGGGTGTCGCTGCCGCTGTCAAGATCGTGGCGTTGGCGCAGGCGGCGTGGATCACCGGCATGGCCCTCGTCTCCGCCGCTGTCTCTGCGATGGAGACCGTCTACATCGCGGCGATGATCGCGATGGACACCGCGGGCGGCGCGGTGACACTGGTCCTCGGGGCTGTCGCCGTCGTCGCCGGTGTCGCCGCCGCCGCGTTCCACTTCTTCGGCGGGTCGGCGCACAAACAGGTGAAGCCGGTGGCGGAACTGACCAACGCGATCCTGGCCGATAGCGACGCGCTCGGCGCGAACACCGCTGCGGCGCTGACGAACAAGCTACAGAAAGACGGACTCTACGACGCGGGGCTGAAACTTGGTATCGGGCAGCGGACCCTCACGCGGGCGGCACAGGGCTACACGCCGGAAATAAATCAAGTGACGGCCGCCCTGGCCCGGGGCAAGCACGGCTCGAACGATATGAAGGTGGCGGCGTTGCAGCTGGCCAGTGGTATGGGCCAGACAGCTTCAGCACTCAAGGCGAGCCAGCACGCTGCAGACAACGTGACCATCGCTTCCGGGCACCTGACCCACGCGCAGCAGTTGGCTGCCATCGCCGGCCGGGCGCATCTGGTCGTGTTGGGTGCGAACACGGCCCAGGCCGGGAAACTCGCCACCGCCTACCAGCACCTACCACCGGGTGTGCGAACGAAGGTCAGTCTGGATGACTACGCCTCGTCGAAGCTCGCCGCGATACGCCGGGCGCTGGATCTCATCAACGGCCGCACCGCGATCGCGACCATCATCCTGAACCAGCAGACCGTGACGAACAAGGTTGCGGCCGGGTCAGCGGGTCACCACGCGGGCGGTGGCACCGTGCACGGCCCCGGCACATCAAAGTCGGACTCCGTCCCGATGATGCTGTCCGACGACGAGGAAGTCATCCAGGAGCCCTACGCGTCGCAGAACCGCGCCCTGCTAAAGGCGATCAACTCCGGCCGCGGTGTCAGCTTTCCCGCGCCGGCGGCCTCCTCGGCGGGTGGCGGGCAGGACCTGCACGTTCACCTGTACCTCGACGGGCAGCAGGTTCAGCAGTCGCTGCTGCGGTTGAAACG
>DAITQD010000284.1:0-1638 GCA_036833255.1 Jatrophihabitantaceae bacterium | reverse complement strand
CAGGCTTCACGGCTTGACCTCGCCGGAGCCGCGCACGATGAGCCGGGTCGGCAGGACTTCGGTCACCGGCGGCCCCCCGTCCCCGGACAGTCGGGCGAAGAGCCGCTCGGCGGCCCGACGCCCCAGCGCCTCGGCGTCCTGGGCGATGACCGTCACCGGGGGGTCGACCAGGTCGGCGAGGTCGAAGTCGTCGAACCCGACCAGGCCCACGCGGTCGCCGCGGCGCCGCAGGGCCCGCAGCACGCCGGCGGTGATGAGGTTGTTACCGGCGAACAGCGCGGTCGGCGGGTTGCTGTCGCCCAGCATTGAAAGGGCCTGCTCCTCGGCGACCGCGGCGTCGTGCAGTCCCTGGCGCACCAGCCCCGGGTGTGACTCAAGACCGAGGGTGTCCACTGCCTGCCGAAAGCCGCGCAACCGTTCCACGGCCGTGTAGATGTCCGGCTTGTCGCCGAGGTAGCCGATCCGCCGGTGGCCGTGCTGGACGAGGTGGCGTACACCGGTGAGGACGCCGGCCGCATTGTCGATGAGAACGGTGTCTGCGGAGACCCCGATCGCCGGTCGGTCGACGAAGACGAGCTGGACGCCGGCCGCCCGCTCGCCTTCGAGGAACGCGTGGGAGCTACCGGTCGGCACCACGATCAGTCCGTCCACCCGGCGGCCGAGGAACGCGGTGAGGAGTTCGCGCTCGCGTTCCTCACTCTCGTCGGAACTGCCGGACAGGACGAGGAAGCGGTGCCGGTGGGCGACATCCCCCACCGCCTTGGCCAGCGTGGCGTAGAAGGGGTTGGCCAGGTCCTCGGTGACCAGCCCGATGCTGGACGTGGTCAGCTTGCGCCTCAGGCTGCGCGCGACGTCGTTGCGGCGGAAGTTCAGCCTCGCCACCGCGGCGTGCACGCGCTCGGCGGTGGCCTCGGCCACGCCGGGCTCGCCGTTCACCACCCGCGAGACCGTCTTCAGGCTGACGCCTGCCGAACCCGCGACATCGTTCATTGTGGGGCGAGCCGCGTCACGACCAGCGGAGCGCAGGTGTGTGGTCATCGTTGTGGCAGGAAACAGGACAATGACACCGTTGTCAATACCCGCACTGACTCATCAAAAGTGTCGATCACCGGACGAACTAAGGGGTGAACACCGGTAGCGGCGGCGGCGCGAGCACCATGACCGTTGCGGGGGCCGGCATCAGCGACGCCGCACCGATGGCCGTCAGGGCGTAGGTTGCTGCGTCGAAGCGGATCGGGACCGCGACCATGGCGTGGATCCGACCGTCCTTGTCGGCCGTGACGCTTGACTGCACCGCGCCCGGTGTGGCCAGGCGCAAGACGACCCGCTCGCCGGGCGGAAGCCCGTGCCAGTAAGCGCGACCGCGCGATTCGCCCGCACACCGTCCTTCGGGGCGACCGTAACTGTCGGGTGGGCGGGATCAGTCACCGTCACATGCGAGGCCACCATGACGCTGGTAATCCCATCAGCCACCGTCGGGCATGGGCAGACCACACCGGGAGCAAGCTCGACGTTGCCGGCGGCCATGGTGACGCGTCGCAGATCAGGTCGGTGCGCATGTTCTCGGCCATCGACCAGCCGATGACGGCCTTGCTAGGACAGTCGAAAGTCCAGCTCACCAAGGTCCTTAATGTGTTG
>DAITQD010000283.1:0-1650 GCA_036833255.1 Jatrophihabitantaceae bacterium | reverse complement strand
GGAACTACTGAACCTCGATCTGAGCACCCTGGCCGGCGACGAACTGCTGGAGTTTCTGCAGAACCTGGAAACGCGCAAGAACCGCATCCCCACCGTGGATCAGCGGCTCTTCTCGATCAAGCGTGGTAACTCGAGGCTGACACGGCCGTTGACCTGGGTCTGAAGGCAGGCCTGGGGCCTCAAGATTCGTGGTGTCTGGACACGAGTCGAGGAGGCCCCAGGTGCATGGAAACGGTAGCGCGGCGACGGTGATGCTGGGGCTTCCCGGCTTCGTGCTGCTCGCTGTGTCGGAGCTCGGCAGCGAGATCGAGTACGCGATCGAGACGAGCGAGGCGGTGACCGGCTGCCCGACGTGTGGTGTGCTGGCGCGGCTTCATGATCGGCGTCGTAGCGACGTGCGGGATCTGCCCGCGGCGGGTCGTGCGGTGACGTTGGTCTGGATCAAGCGCATCTGGCGGTGCATGGAGTCCGATTGCGCGAGGCAGACATGGACCGAGACCAGCGAGGCGATCCGGCCGCGTGCCTCGCTGACCGAACGGGCGCGGCGGGAGGCGTGCCGGCGGGTCGGTGAGGACGGCGAGACCGTCGCACGCGTGGCCGCGCACTACGGCAGCGGCTGGGCGACGATCATGGCAGCCGTCATCGAGTACGGCACGCCGCTGGTCGACGACCCGGCCAGACTCGACGGGGTCACCCAGTTGGGTGTCGATGAGACTGCGTTCCTGTCCGCGAACGGGCGGCACTCGACGATCTTCGCCACCGGTGTCGTGGACCTGTCAGCGCCTGTCGCGAGGCTGCTTGATGTCGTGCTCGGCCGCAGCGCGAAGGCCTTGTGTGACTGGGTGTCTGCCCGCGACCACCAGTGGCGTGACCGGGTCGAGGTCGCGGCGTTGGATCCGTTCCGCGGCTACGCCACCGCGCTGGCGACCAGCCTGCCCGACGCGGTACGGGTGCTCGACGCGTTCCATGTCACCCGACTCGGCTTCGCCGCTGTCGATGACGTGCGCCGACGCGTGCAGCAAGACTCACTCGGACACCGCGGTCGCAAAGATGATCCACTGTTCCGAATCCGCCGACTGCTGCGCCGCCGCGCCGACCGGCTCACCGACCGCGGCTGGGACCGGCTGCTCGCCGCGCTCGCTGCCGGTGACGTCGACCAACAGATCGGGTTGACGTGGATCGCCGCCCAAGACCTCCGGGCGATCTTCGACCGTGCCAGCCGCTACGCCGCCGAACAGCACTTGCACCGCTGGCTCACCCACTGCGCCGAGCACGACATCCCCGAACTGCGGCGCCTGGCCCGCACCATCGACGCTTGGCGGCCCGAGTTGCTCGCGTACTTCGATACCGGCGGCGTCTCCAACGGCCCGACCGAGGCCATGAACTCGCTGATCAAGAAGGTCAAGCGAGTCGGGCACGGGTTCCGCAACTTCGACAACTACCGGCTCCGGCTACTACTGCACTGCGGCGTGGACTGGCAGACTCCCCAACCAGCACGAATCAGAGGCCGACTACCACGCTTGGCTGCGTAGAGCCGGATCAGCGCCTGGTCGCCGAGATCGAGTCCCGGGGCAGCGCACGTGAGCACGGCTGTAGGGACACCGCGACGCTGCTGAGCCAGCTACTGCGGATCACCCCGGGTGAAGCCTC
>DAITQD010000282.1:0-1673 GCA_036833255.1 Jatrophihabitantaceae bacterium | reverse complement strand
GTTCCCCCTGCGGTCCGGCAGCTGTCTCGATGTTCGGCGCGATCGCAGCGCAGCGTTGAACGCCTTCGTGCGGGCGCGGCGAGTGCGTATCTCCACTGCCGCGTCGAACTCTTTCCGATGACGGGACTTGCGGGATGGGCTGTCGATGACATCATCGATCAAGATCCGCGACCGCCCTGAGGAGCCGCTCATGAACGACAATCACGTTTCCCTGCCGGGCAGTTTCCGTGAGCCGCTCGCCGCGGCCCAGGTGCTGGGGCCGGTTGCTGCCAGCACACCGATCGAGGTCACGTTGGTGTTGCGGCGGCGAGCAGAACTGCCTGCTGAGCCTGCGCCCGGTGGCATCGACAGCGCAGACCTCGCCGCCCAGTTCGGCGCCGACCCGGCCGACGTCGACCTCGTCACCCGCACCGTGACCGAGGCGGGCGCCAAGGTGATCCAGAGCGATCCCGCGTCGAGGCGAGTGCGAATCTCCGGAACCGCCGGCACCCTGCAGGAGCTCTTCGGCACCACGCTGCAACAGGCGCGGGTCACCGACCCGGACGGACGCAGCGTCGACGTCCGGCACCGCACCGGTGACCTCAGCGTCCCTGCCGCGCTGGCGGGGGTCGTGACCGCTGTTCTCGGATTGGACGACCGGCCGCAAGCCCGCGCCCAGCTCAGAGTGGCCGCCGCAGCCGCGGCGGGTACGAGCTACACGCCGCTCGACCTGGCGAAGATCTACCGGATGCCGGCGGGCACCGACGGTGCCGGGCAGAGCTTGGCGATCATCGAACTCGGCGGCGGATTCGGCCAGGGCGATCTGGACACGTACTTCTCCGGTCTCGGCATCCCCAAGCCGACCGTGACGGCGGTCGGCGTCGACGGCGCCGTCAACACTGCTGGTCAGGACCCCCAGGGCGCTGACGGCGAAGTGCTGCTCGACATCGAGGTCGCGGGCGCGATCGCACCCAAGGCCGACATCGTCGTGTATTTCGCGCCGAACACCGACGCCGGTTTCCTGGACGCGGTCAGCACCGCCGCACATGCCGCGCCCACCCCCAGCGCGATGAGCATCAGCTGGGGCCAGAGCGAGGACACCTGGACCGCACAGGCACGCACCGCCATGGACCAAGCTTTCGCCGACGCCACCGCGATGGGCGTCACCGTCACGGCCGCCGCAGGCGACTCCGGCAGCAGCGACAACCCCGCAGGCGGCACGGCGGTTCACGTCGACTTTCCTGCAGCCAGCCCGCACGTGCTCGCGTGTGGCGGCACCAGTCTCGTCGCTGATGCCGTCACCGCGACTGTCACCAGCGAAAGCGTCTGGAACAACGGCCCGGGCAACGGCGCAACCGGCGGTGGGGTAAGCGACACCTTCGGCCAACCGCCGTGGCAAGCGACCGCGGGAGTGCCCACTCGGGGCAACGCTCATCGTTCGTCGCATCCGAACACGTCCGGACGCGGCGTACCCGATGTCGCCGCCGACGCAGACCCACGCACCGGCTACCAGGTCTTTGTCGATGGCAAGGCGATGGTGTTCGGCGGAACCAGTGCGGTAGCGCCGCTCTGGGCGGCCCTGGTCTGCCGGCTCTCCCAATCCCTGGGCCACCGATTGGGTCTACTCCAACCGGCCCTGTATGCGGCCGCACAGCCGGGCGTCACTCCGGCCGGTTTCCGAGACATCACCTCAG
>DAITQD010000281.1:0-1678 GCA_036833255.1 Jatrophihabitantaceae bacterium | reverse complement strand
AGTCGCGCGAACTCGCGGCGCGCTACTCCACCGACGGGCGGCCCTGCGAGGAGTCCGTCTACGTGCTCGCCGCGCGGCTCTAGCAGCGCGCTACCACTCGGCCCGGTGGACAGACTCCCGTTGCGCTGCGGGATCGGGGACGGCCTGCGCCGGGTCGTCGGGCCATCCCTGCACCTGGGTGCTCGCCCAGTCGGCCCAGTCCGCCACCATCCTGTAGAAGTCGGTGAGGAACCGTCCGACGAGCAGGGTCTGCGCGGCTCGCTCCTGGAACGGCGCCTCGCCGGCCAGGTAGGCGCGTCCGACGATACGGTTCACCTCATTGCGTTCCTCGGCCCAGTCCCGCGTGGCGGCCAGCGTCGCCCGGGTCGCCTCGGTGCTCCCGTGATCGGCGAAGAAGACCTTCAGCAACTGCTCGAAGTCGAGCACCGGACCCGCGCCGGGTTCCTGCAACCAGCCGGCCAGCGCGCGACGACCCTTCGCGGTGATCGTGTAGACGGTGCGCGTTCGACCGCCGGCCTGCTCCGAGGTGGTTCGGGCGAGCCCCTCCGCGACCAGCTTCTTGGGCTCCTCGTAGAGCTTGCTGGTGGCCCTGGGCCAGAACCGCCCCAGACTGCGGTCCATCTGCTGGGTCAGCTCGTAGGTGCTCCACGGCTTGACGGCCAGCAGACCGAGCAGCGCGTAGGACGTGGTGGTGAGTGCCGAACCCCTTGACATGTTGCTCCCTTTGGGAGTACCACCGGCTTACTACTCCCAAAGGGAGTATAGGCCGAGGAGGCCCCATGAACGAGATGCACGCGGTCGCCATCGACCCGAGGAACGCCGATCAGGCACGCGCCTGGGACGGCGACGAGGGCGGCTACTGGGCCGAACACGCCGACGCCTTCGACAAGGGAGTCGCCCGCTATCACGGTCCCTTCCTCCACGGCGCCGAGATCGGACCGGCCGCTCGGGTGCTCGACATCGGCTGCGGTACCGGCCAGACGACCCGCGATGCCGCGCGCAGAGCGACCCTCGGTGCGGCGTTCGGAGTCGACCTGTCCTCGCAGATGATCGCGGTGGCCCGCGCGGCAGCCGAGCGGGAGGGTGTCGCCAACGCCCAGTTCGAACAGGCTGACGCGCAGGTCTATCCGTTCGGCGAGCACGCCTACGACGTGGCGATCAGCCGGACCGGAGCGATGTTCTTCGGCGACCCGCCCACAGCGTTCGGCAACATCGCCCGGGCCCTGCGCCCAGGTGGTCGGTTGGCTCTGCTCGCGTGGCAGGCACTGTCCGGGAACGAGTGGATCGGCGCCTTCTCGGCCGCCCTCGCCGCCGGACGCGACCTGCCGGGTCCGCCCGTCGGTGCGCCCGGTCCGTTCGCGCTCGCCGATCGCGAGCGGGTCCGGGAGCTGCTGAGCGGGGCTGGCTTCGTCGACGTGCGCTTCGACGATCGCCACGAACCGATGTACTTCGGCCACACTCCCGACGACGCCTTCGCATTCGTCATCGGGCTGCTCGGGTGGATGCTGCATGGACTCGACGACGCCGGCACGTCGCGTGCCCGTTCTGCGCTGCGGGCCAGCATCGAGGCCCACCACAGCGAGCAGGGCGTCACCTATGACTCTGCGGCCTGGATCATCACCGCCCGCAGGGCCTAGGACGTGTCTGTCAATCCCATGCTCTGCTGCGCGTCGCTCGG
>DAITQD010000280.1:0-1685 GCA_036833255.1 Jatrophihabitantaceae bacterium | reverse complement strand
GGGCGCTCGTCGCCTTCCGCAGCGACCCGCACAGCGCGCGGTCGGAGGCGTATCGCCAGCTGCGCACCAACATGCAGTTCGTCAACGTCGACCACGCGCCGCGCATCATCGCGGTCACCAGCGCGATCCCGGGCGAGGGCAAGACCACCACTGCGGTCAACCTTGCGGCCGCGCTCGCCGAGGGGGGCTACCGCGTCTGCCTCGTCGAGGCCGACCTGCGCCGGCCCACCCTGGCCAAGTCGCTCGGGCTCGTCGGCGACGTCGGCTTCACGACCGTGCTCATCGGTAAGGCACCGCTCGAGGCGGTGCTGCAGAACGCCGGCCGAAACCTGGCCGTCCTGACCTCCGGGCCGGTGCCGCCCAACCCGACGGAACTGCTGATCTCCGCGCAGGCGAACGCGGTGATCAGGCAGATCGCCGAGAAGGTCGACTACACGATCATCGACACGGCGCCGCTGCTGCCCGTGGCGGACGGCGCCGAGGTCGCCGCTATCGCCGACGCGACCCTCGTCGTGCACCACGCGGGCAAGTCCACCCGCGAGCAGGCAGCGCGGTCGGTGGAGGCACTCGCCAAGGTCGGCACGAAGCCGGTCGGCATCGTGCTGAACATGATCACTCGCGGGCGCGGCCGCTACGACGATGAGTACGGCTACTACTACGCGGCCTACCGGCCGCAGCGGTCACGTCGCGCCAAGGACGAGGCCCCGGCCGAGCAGCCCCCCGCCGCGGAGGAGACGCGACCCGAACCCGAGTACGTCCCTCCTCGGAAGACGGATGAGGTGTTCCAGTTCAGCCAGCCGTCGCGGTATGGCGAGCAGTCCACGTCGACCCAGGAAATACCGCCGCTGAGCCAGTGAGGCCGATCTTCGAGCCGGCGGTGTCAGAAGAGGATGAAGGCGAGCACCACCGCGACGAAGATCAGCGCCACTCCCGCGGAGATCATGTTCAGTGCGATCGTGCCGTTCGGCGTGTGCCGCGCCCAGCGGCGCAGGCGTCGGTACGGGCGGCCGATGCGCGAACGTCGAGGTGTGGTCACAGCCCAAATCCTAGCCAGCCCGCGCGCGCCGCAGACCGAGCGCACCGATCACGAGATCGACGGCCGCCGCGACCTCCGCTGCGCGCATGCGCGCGACGGTGAGCGGCGCGCCGAACGGGTCGCCGATGTCGTCGGCGCCCGGCTCGGCCGGCTCCGCATTGCCCCGCCGGGCGGCGACATCGCCGACGCGCTCGCGTAGCGCGCTCACGGTGACCGGCGCGCCCAGCGTCCCCAGCGCGGCGCCGAGCCGGCCGAACTCGCGCAGCGTGAAGGCCCGCCGGAACGCGGGCGGATCCGCCTGCACGATCACCGAGCGATGCGTCGTCTCCGCGGTCAGGATCAGGTCGGCGTCGGCCACCATGGCCTCGGTCAACCGCCGACCCGCGTGCCCGTCCGGGTCACCGCCGAGCTCACGCAACGCGAGCGCGGACGGAGCATCCATCGGCCAATCGGGCAGGCCCGCGGTGCCCGCACTCGCGGCGGTGATCGGCACGGCCGGATCCACGCGGGCCCGGAACAGCCGCTCGGCCATCGGCGATCGGCAGATGTTGCCGGTGCACACGAACAGCACCGAGAACGTCACGCCGCGACTATGCCAGCTCACCGATGAAGTAGATGTCAGCGCGGCGCCACGAGTCGGGTTCGCGCA
>DAITQD010000279.1:0-1774 GCA_036833255.1 Jatrophihabitantaceae bacterium | reverse complement strand
CAGCGACCGACGCCGATCCCGACCCGCCACCGTTCTGACCTGATCAACGATTCAGCACCCCACGCGACTACATCAAAACAGCGACAACTGCTCGGCGGCGGGTCGGCGCGGCGCGAGCTTCGGCGGACGGCGAGACGAACGGCCATCCGGCCACCCCTCAACCCGCGGCGCGACGATGGCGCGGGGCGGCCGAACCTCCCCTTGCTCGACATCGGCGAGCACCCGCACAGCTTGGTTGACGGACCAGGTCAGATTGTGCGCGCGGAACACCGCACCGACCACCTCTGCCTGCAGCGGCAACACGCCTGTCCCGGACGCGAGGTCGAGATCGAGCGGGACGTCATCGCGCATCGCCATCACGCGGCAGTTCAGCTCCCATGCAGTGCGCGCGTCGGGATGCGCAAGGCGGGTGGCCACCGCGGCGCCCAGCCTGTTGCGCACGCTGTCGAGGTCATCGAATGCCGCGACCGCGCTGCCGAACTCACTGAGCAGGCGGGCGGCATGGTGCGGACCGATGCCGCGGACGCCCGGGAGGTTGTCCGACGGGTCGCCACGCAGGGCGGCGAAGTCTCGGTACTGCGACGCCCGTACGCCGAGCAGCGTGACCAGCCGGTCGGCGGTCATCAGCGGCGAGGCGTCCACTCCGCCGTTGATGATTCGCAGGACCCGGGTGTGGTCGTCGATCAGCGCGAAGGCGTCGCGGTCGGACGTGACAATCACGGTGGTCGCGCCCGCCCGCTGCGAGGACGCGGCTGCGGAGGCAAGCACGTCGTCAGCCTCGAGTCCGTCCGGGACGACGACGGCGACGCCGAGCTCCCGCATCGCCTCGACGGCCCCGGTCAACTGCGCGACGAGCGTGTCCAGCTTCTCCGCGCGGTTGGCCTTGTAGCGGGGCCAGCGTTCGCGGCGCACGGAGCGATGCGCGTCGTCGAATCCGACGATCACCGCAGTCGGACGGATGCGGTCGACCGCGGCAACCAGCTGGGTGAGCAGCCCGCGCACCGCCCAGGACGGCTGAGCGGTGTGTGCCTGGGCGTGGAAGCTGCGGTGGACGAGTGAGTTCCCGTCGATGGCGAGCACTACCGGGGCTTGCACGCCCTCCACTCTTGCACCCGATGCAGACAACCGAACCTCCCGCGCCGTGCCCGCGCCGGAGCTGATCTGGGCGCGTTCGCTGTTAGCGGACATCCCTCGGGCATCACCGGGTGCCACCGTTCGTTGGCTCGATATGCGCCGTGAGGTTCGTGCCGGGCGGCGCAGCCGCGGCGGACTGGTCCGATGGGCGCGTCTGCGGGCCGTCGGTTCTCGGGACTACAGTCGAAGCCAGCGGGAACAAGGCGCGGAAGGAGCTGTCCAATGTTCGAGAGGTTCACTGACCGCGCGCGTCGCGTTGTCGTCCTGGCCCAAGAAGAGGCCCGGATGCTCAACCACAACTACATCGGCACCGAGCACATCCTGCTCGGGCTGATCCATGAGGGCGAAGGTGTCGCAGCCAAGGCCCTCGAGTCGCTCGGTATTTCGCTGGATGCCGTCCGCCAGCAGGTCGAGGAGATCATCGGCCAGGGCCAGCAGGCCCCGAGCGGGCATATCCCGTTCACGCCGCGGGCCAAGAAGGTGCTCGAGCTGAGCCTGCGCGAGGCGCTGCAGCTCGGCCACAACTACATCGGCACCGAGCACATCCTGCTCGGCCTGATCCGTGAGGGCGAGGGTGTCGCAGCGCAGGTGCTGGTCAAGCTCGGCGCCGACCTCAACCGGGTCCGTCAGCAGGTCATCC
>DAITQD010000278.1:0-1796 GCA_036833255.1 Jatrophihabitantaceae bacterium | reverse complement strand
GGGTGGTTATGGCTTCGCGTAGTCGGCGAAGCCCTGCCAGTCGATGAGCACGCAGGGCTCGTCACCGACGATCCACGCGTCGTGCCCAGGTGGGCAGATCATGAAGTCGCCGGGCCCGAACTCCTTCTCCTCACCGTCGTCCATGCGGATGACCATGCGCCCGGAGATGCAGTAGCCCATGTGGGCCGCCTGGCAGCTGTCGGTCCCGGCGATGGGCTTGACGTGCTTGGACCACTGCCAGCCCGGTTCGAAGGTGCCTCGACCGACGGGCCCGCCGTCGAGGTTGACCAGTTCCAGCCTGCCAGTTCCATCCTGGAACGGACGGGTCTCTTCGGGCGAATTCAGGCTCTTCTTCACCAGACCGGACATGACGTGCTCCTGTTCTGTTCTGTTGTGTGATCGATTCGGTGGTGTGGTCGATGCGGGTCATTGCCGTTGGAATCAGGCGTGCCCTCGGCGAGATACGTTAGAGGTTCTGCGGTGAGTTTCCTAGGGCTTCACGGCGAGCAGCGAGATGCTCTTGATGCCGTATGTCTCGGTGGCGCCGCGTGCGGAGCCGGACAGGAAGGCGTACGCGGTGTTCTCCCTGATCGTCTCGATACGCAGGCCGGCCTTCTCGATGGTGGCCAGGTAGTCGTCGATCTGCGCGGCACCGCCTACGCAGGCCGCCCAGAGCTCGGCGTTGCAGGTGATCGACTCGGCCAGCGGGCGCTCGGCGACGATATCCGCGATGGCCAGTCGTCCGCCGGAGACGAGCACCCGAGCGGCCTCGGTGAAGACGGTCGACTTGTCGGCGGACAGGTTGATCACGCCGTTGGAGATCACGGCGTCGTAGCAGGCGTCGGCTACGGGCAGGTGTTCGATGCGCCCGTCGAGGAAGCGGACGTGGTCCAGGCTCCTGGCGGCACGTAGCCGCTCGGCCTTGCTCAGCTGGGCCTGGGTCATGTCGACGCCGGTGACGTGGCCGGTCGGACCGACCAGGGTGGCGGCGGCGAAGGAGTCGGTTCCCGAGCCGCTGCCCAGATCGATGACCCGCTCGCCGGCGCGTGGGGCCGCGAGGTCGAGGAAGTAGCCGACGCCGGCAAACGACTCCAGCGCTTCGGTGGGGATCTCATCCAGGAGGTCCATCGGGTAGCCGAGTCGGAGCGCGAGCTCGCGGCCCGTCTCGAAGTGGAAGGCACGGCGCGGCTCCTGCGCGACCTGTTCGTACACCGCTTGCACGCGGCGTTGCAGGTCTGCGACATCGAGGGCAGTTACGGTAGTGGGCATGGCGGTCTCCTCGTCTCTTCAAGTGATTACTTGAAGATCAGGTTTAGCACGGCCATTTGTGCCGTGTCAACGACGTATCCGTACCCTTTTACCGATCATGCGGTGGGGTTGCGATCAGCCTGTCCGGTTGCGTTTCGTTCCAACCGCAGCCTGCGCGCCGATCTCGACGGGCAGTCTGGCGCGGGCCCATTCCGGGAAGCCGTCCTCAAGGCGTGCCGCGCGGAACCCGCGACGGCTGAGCGCGCGTACCGCGTCGTCGGCGTACACGCAGAAGGGACCCCGGCAGTAGGCGACGACGTCGGTGTCGTCCGGCAGTTCGCGCAGCCGGCGCTGCAGCTCGTCGATGGGCACCGACAGCGCCCCGGCGATGTGACCCGCCCCGTACTCCACTGCCGGACGCACGTCGAGGACGACGACGTCGTGGCCGAGCCGGCGTTTGAGCTCGGCGCGGCTCATCACCTCGAGCTGACTGCGGTCGCCGAGGTAGGCCACCGCGAGCCGGTCGATCTTGGCGACGTGTTCGGCGG
>DAITQD010000277.1:0-1813 GCA_036833255.1 Jatrophihabitantaceae bacterium | reverse complement strand
GCCACGGTCGCGCCGCCGCGCGTCGCGTCGGCGCCGGTCGCGTTCGAGTGCCGCGCGGCCGGCGAGCACGAGATCGGCGATTGCGTGATGGTGTTCGGCGAGGTGCTGCACATCGCCGCTGCGGCTCACGTGCTCGCCCCGGACGGGATGCCCGACGCGGCCGCCGTGGCACCACTTGCCCGGCTTGGGCGTGGGGAGTGGTCGACGCTGGGCGACGTCATCGCGCTGGACCGGATCCGCTACGACGGCTGGCAGCGCGGCGAGCGCAGCGGTTGAGCGTTACCGGCCGAGCGGGAACCCCGGCCGCGCGTCGACGGCGGACACCGACGGCAGGCCAGTCATCGGCAGGCAGGTGCGGCAGAACTCCTCGCCGAAGGAGTTCAGGTGGATGCTGCGGTGCACGGTTCGCGGCCACCGCCCGGCGTGCTTGAGCGCATCGGTGACCTTGGGCTGGGCTTCGACGAGCTGGTAACGCTGCGGGTTGGTCACCTGCTCCTTGGAGAACTCGACCATGCCCAGCCGGAACAGATTCGTCAGGTACGGATGGATCTGCTCGACGTTACGGCAGCCCGCGTGCTCGGCGATCATGCTCAGCCCGCCGGCCACCAGGTGCGAGCCGATGCCCAGCGGCCGGTTCGTGCGGACGTCGATCGATGGCTGCGGGCCGTCCAGGTAGAGGAAGCGCAGGATGCGCGCCTCGTCCGGGGTGATCTCGGTGAGGATCCGCGCGAAGGCGGGGTGGGTGTCCTCGACCACGCGCACGTCATTGGAACGCCGCAGCAGTTCGGTACCCCGCGCCTGCAGGTCATGGGTCGTCGCGCCGGTCGGCACTATCGTCTCCGGGACGCCGCGCTCATCGGTTTGTTCACCGAGCCCGAGCGCCCGCCAGGCCGCGCCGCGCGCGTCCGACGCGAGCCCGGCGATGACCGCTGCCGGCGGCTCGCCGCTCGTGGCCCGCTTGAACACCGTGTTCGTCGCGGCGATCGACGCCCCTACCGACCACGACGCCGCACGCCACCAGGACACCGCGGCCACCCGAGCCAGTTCGGGGACGATGCTCAGCACGTTCGAGTCGGGGATCAGGGCAGCAGGCCTTGCCCTCGTGGTTCGCACCACGACGGCCTTCTCGCTCGGATCGCTCACGTCACACTCCGAAGATCGCCAGGTGGATGAAGCCGGCGAACAGGCCCAGCGCCCCGCCGTGCACGAACAGCAGCCACTCGTCCTGCTTGATCGCCGAGCGCAGCATCTCCACGAAGTCGTCCGGGCCCATCGTGCGCATCTGGCCCGCGATGAAAGCGTAGATCCTGTTTCCCTGGCGCTTGTTGAACTCGGGTTCGGCAAACGCTACCGGAGCGAAGTTGGTCGCCTCGCTGGCCACCGAGTTGCGGATCTTGTCGTACTCCTTGGTGCCGATTGCCAGCCGCACGGCCACCCGGGCCGGTCCGACCGCGGCGTCGACGGCCGGGCGCAGGGTGTCCTCCAGCATCTGCATGGTGCGGTCGCTGCGCGGGCCGGTGAGCAGTTCCTCGCCGATGTTCTGCAGGGTGATGACGTTGTCGGCGATCAGCCGCGCGTACATCTCGGTGATCTCGGGCTGGCGCTTGATCAGGAGTCCCTGCCGCCACGGAATCCATCTGTTCGGATGGATCGGTTCGAAGATCATCGAGATGCCGATGTAGTTGACGAGCCAGCCGATGACCACACCACCGAGCGGCAGCACGTACCAGTGCGGGAAGAGGTGCAGGATGGCGACGAGGACGAAGCCCGTCGGGAAGCCGAAGTAGAAGCCGAAGTTCTGCATGAAGCGCAG
>DAITQD010000276.1:0-1814 GCA_036833255.1 Jatrophihabitantaceae bacterium | reverse complement strand
AGCTCACACGTCGTAGTAGAGCTCGAACTCGTGCGGGTGCGGGCGCAGCCGGATCGGGTCGACCTCGTTGACGCGCTTGTAGTCGATCCACGCCCCGATGATGTCGTCGGTGAAGACGCCGCCCTCCTGCAGGTAGTCGTTGTCCTTTTCCAGCGCGTCGAGAACCTCGGGCAGCGAGCCGGGAACCTGCGTGATCGAGGCGGCCTCGTCCGGCGGCAGCTCGTAGAGATCCTTGTCGATCGGCGCCGGCGGCTCGATCTTGTTCTTGATGCCGTCGACGCCGGCCAGCAGCATCGCCGAGAAGGCGAGGTAGGGGTTGCACGACGGGTCAGGGATGCGAAACTCGAGGCGCTTGGCCTTCGGGTTGCTTCCCGTGATCGGCACCCGGATGCAGGCCGAGCGGTTGCCCGAGCTGTAAACCAGGTTCACCGGAGCCTCGAAGCCGGGCACCAGGCGGTGGTAGGAGTTCACCGTCGGGTTGGTGAACGCGAGCAGCGACGGCGCATGGTGCAGCAGGCCGCCGATGTAGTAGCGCGCGATGTCGGACAGGCCCGCGTAGCCCAGCTCGTCGTAGAACAGCGGCGCGCCGTCCTTCCACAGCGACTGGTGGCAGTGCATGCCCGAGCCGTTGTCACCGAAGAGCGGCTTGGGCATGAACGTCGCGGTCTTACCCGCGGCCCAGGCCACGTTCTTGACGATGTATTTGAACTTCTGCACGTCGTCGGCGGCGTGCGTGAGCGAGTTGAACTTGTAGTTGATCTCGGCCTGGCCGGCGGTGCCCACCTCGTGATGCGCGCGCTCGAGCTCGAGCCCCGCGTTCATCAGCGCAGTGCTCATCTGGTCGCGCAAGTCGGCGTAGTGATCGACCGGCGGCACCGGGAAATAGCCGCCCTTGTAGCGGGTCTTGTAGCCACGGTTGCCGCCGTCCTCGACTCGGCCGGTGTTCCAGGCACCTTCGATCGAGTCGATGTGGTAAAAGCCCGCGTTCTGGCTGGTCTGGAAGCGCACGTCGTCGAAGACGTAGAACTCCGCTTCCGGGCCGAAGTAGACGGTGTCGGCGATGCCCGTCGAGCGCAGGTACTCCTCGGCCTTGGTGGCCACCTGGCGCGGGTCGCGGCCGTAGGGCTCGCCGGTGCGCGGCTCGACGATGGAGAAACTGAGATTCAACGTCTTCGCGGCGCGGAACGGATCGACGAAGGCGGTCGCCGGATCAGGAATCAGCTTCATGTCCGACTTGTGGATCGCGGCGAATCCGCGGATCGAGCTGCCGTCGAACATCACGCCTTCGGTGAAGAAGTCTTCGGTGACGCTCGCGGCCGGCACGTTGAAATGCTGCTGCTGGCCGGGCAGGTCGGTGAACCGCACGTCGACGAACTCGACGCCCTCCTTCTTGATGAAGTGCAGGACTTCTTCAGAGCTAGTGAACATCCGTCCTCCGTGAGCAGTGGTGGTGGTCCGAACCTACGAATGCGGGGTTGCCTGGTGGTGTCCCGAAGGTTTCCGCGATGTTTCGCGGACGCCACCCGACGGTAGTGCGCCTGACGACGTTAACCGACCGCGCTGGCCTGTGCGCGCGCAGGACGACTGACAGTCCTCTGACGAAGCACGCCATACGGTCCGGTCGTCACACATCCACACGAGGAGGCTAGTGATGAAAAGGCTCATGGCAATGATCGCTTTGCTGCTGGCAGTCGGCCTGTCGATGGCGTGCGCATCAGCGGCGCCACGATCCCACGGGCACGGGGCTGCGCGCTGCCGGTGTTCGGGCCCCGCGCCGCCTACCACCCGACGATCCATCCGGCGCAGTTCGGGCC
>DAITQD010000275.1:0-1815 GCA_036833255.1 Jatrophihabitantaceae bacterium | reverse complement strand
GCCAGGTGTGACACGGGGTGCGGTCGCGAGCGCTGGTACCGGCTCGCCGAATTCGTGACCGCCTCGACCCGCTTCTCTATGGAGGTCAGCTCGCCGACCTGGCCACGCACGATCGCCGGATTGCCGAACGCGACGGATCCATCGGGGATGTCGAGCACCACGACCGCCCCGGCCCCGATCAGGCAGCCGGCACCGACGCGCACGAACGGCAGGAGGGTCACGTTGACGCCGATCTGCGCGCCGGCTCCGATCGACGGTCCGGACATGAGGTGCGCGGAGGCGGGCTGACCCGGGTACAGGTCGTTGGCGATGCTCACCCCGGGCGCGAGGAACGCGTCGTCCTCGATCTCGGTGTACTGGGCGATGTAGCAGTTGGAGTGGATCTTGACCCGGTTGCCGATGTTGCAGCCGTAGTCGATGACGGTGTTGCTCCACACTGAGACGTCGTCACCGATCGTGCAGTCCTCGCGGACGACGACGTTGTGCCCGGTCTGGAAGCGGGCGCCGATGCGCGAACCCAGATAGATGGCGCTACCGCTGCGCACCCGCGCGTCCGGGCCGATCACCAGGTCGGGCTCGCCGCCGCCGTGCCGCGCGGGCGGGTAGCCGATGATTGCGGTCGGGTCAGATTGCAGGCCGGCGTCGGCCATCACGTCAGGCACCGACTTCCTCCCGCGTCAGCAACAACTCGTTGGCCACGGCGACGGCCTCGCAGACCTGCGAGACCTGCTCCTCGGTCATGTGCGGGAACATCGGGAGCGACAGCACCTCGTCGGCGGCCTGTTCGGCCACGGGGAGCGGTCGCTCCCACAGGTGCTCGTACGGCACGAGGTGGTGGATCGGCGTCGGATAGTGGATTCCGGTCTCGACCCCCAATGCCTTGAGCCATCGGCGCATCCGATCCCGCTGTGGCGCTCGGACCACAGCGAGGTGGTACACGCCGCGCGCGCCGGGCGCCTCCGTGACGAGTTCGATGGTGGTGTCGGCCAGCGCGACCAGCGCGGCGCGGTACCGCTCGGCGATCGCCCGCCGCGCTTCGTTCCATTCCTCGAGCCGCTCCAGCTTCGCGCTGAGCACCACGGCCTGCACAGCGTCCAGGCGGCTGTTGGTGCCCAGGTATATGTGTTGGTAGTGCGAGCCGCCAGCGCGGCCGTGGTCTCGCAGGGCCCGCAGACGCGCGGCGAGGGCCGCGTCGGAGGTCACCACTGCGCCGGCGTCGCCGAACGCGCCCAAATTCTTGCCCGGGTAGAAGCTGAAGCAGCCGGCGTGGCCGACCGATCCGGCGGCCCGGCCGCGCCAGGTGGCGCCGTGTGCCTGCGCGGCGTCCTCGATGATCGCGATGCCGGCTCGCTGTGCGGCTCGGCACAACGCGTCCATGTCGGCCATCTGGCCGTACAGGTGTACGACGATGACTGCCCTGGTCCGGCTCGTCACGGCGGCGTCGAGACAGTCTGCGGTGAGCAACAGCGTCGCCGGGTCCACGTCGGCGAAGCGCGGTCTCGCGCCGGCGAGAACGACGGCCTCGGCCGTCGCGACGAAGCTGTTCGTCGGAACGATGACCTCGTCACCCTCGCCGATTCCCATCGCCCGGAGCGTCAGCTGGATCGCGTCGGTCCCGTTGGCGACTCCGACTGCCTCGGCCGTGCCGCAGTACGCCGCCCACTGCGACTCGAACCGGTCTACGGCCTCTCCTCCGATGAACCGGTTCGAGTCGAGTAGGGCCAACCACGCGTCGGACACCTGCGTCCGGACGTCGCCGGTCATGGCGCCGAGGTCGATGAAGGGCACGTCCATGCTCTTCCCCGTCCTCACGTG
>DAITQD010000274.1:0-1856 GCA_036833255.1 Jatrophihabitantaceae bacterium | reverse complement strand
TGGGGCTGTGGAACGCCCGCGCCGCCGGGCACGACGCCGAGCAGGTCGTCGACGCCTTGGTGCGATTCAGCCGCTATGCCGTGCCGCACGCGCTGCTTGTGGACGTCGCCGACACGATGGACCGCTACGGCCGCCTGCAGCTGGTCAAGCACCCCGTGCACGGCCTCGTGCTGGTCAGCCTCGACCGGGCCGTGCTCGAAGAGGTGCTGCGGCAGAAGAAGATCGCGCCGATGCTGGGCGAGCGCATCGAGACCGACATGGTGCTCGTGCACCCTTCCGAGCGGGGCCGGCTCAAGCAGGCCCTGCTCAAGGTCGGTTGGCCCGCCGAAGATCTTGCCGGCTACGTCAACGGCGAGGCGCATCCGATCGAACTCGTGCAGAACGACTGGGTCATGCGCACCTACCAGCAGCAGGCCGTCGACATGTTCTGGGCGGGTGGTTCGGGCGTGGTCGTGCTGCCGTGCGGCGCGGGCAAGACGCTCGTCGGCGCGGCAGCCATGGCACAGGCCAAGGCCACCACCCTCATCCTCGTCACGAACACCGTCGCCGGGCGGCAGTGGAAGCGCGAGCTGATCGCGCGCACCAGCCTCACCGAGGAGGAGATCGGCGAGTACAGCGGCGAGAAGAAGGAGATCCGCCCTGTCACCATCGCCACGTACCAGATCATGACGACGCGCCGGAAGGGCGAGTACCGCCACCTGGAGCTGTTCGACTCGCGCGACTGGGGCCTGATCATCTACGACGAGGTGCACCTGCTGCCGGCGCCGATCTTCCGGCTCACCGCCGACCTGCAGTCGCGTCGGCGCCTTGGCCTGACGGCGACGCTGATCCGTGAGGACGGCCGCGAGGGCGACGTCTTCTCGCTCATCGGCCCGAAGCGCTACGACGCGCCGTGGAAGGACATCGAGAACCAGGGCTGGATCGCACCGGCCGACTGCACCGAGGTGCGGGTGACGCTCACCGACGCCGAGCGGATGGCCTACGCCACCGCCGAGCCCGAGGACCGCTACAAGCTCGCCGCCACCGCGCGCACCAAGCTGCCGGTCATCCGCACCATCGTCGAGCAGCATCCCGACGACCAGGTGCTCGTCATCGGCGCCTACCTCGACCAGCTCGACGACATCGCCGCCGAACTCGACGGCGCGCCGATCATCCAGGGCTCGACGACGAACAAGGAGCGCGAGCGGCTCTACGACGAGTTCCGCCGCGGCGAGCAGCGCGTGCTGGTCGTCAGCAAGGTCGCGAACTTCTCCATCGACCTGCCCGAGGCCGCGGTAGCGGTGCAGATCTCGGGGACGTTCGGTTCGCGGCAGGAGGAGGCGCAGCGGCTCGGGCGGGTGCTGCGGCCCAAGCACGACGGCCGGCAGGCGCATTTCTACACCGTCGTCGCCCGCGACACCCTCGATGCCGAGTACGCGGCGCACCGGCAACGGTTCCTGGCCGAGCAGGGCTACGCGTACACGATCGTCGATGCTGACGACCTGCTCCGCCCGTTGTAGCCGGGCCTACGGTCGGCTCGGATCGACGTGGGTGACCGTCGTCATGCGACTCACAGCGCGATCGAAGGAAATGACGGTGCCGGTGTCACCCGACTCGGCTGACGCGACCAGGTACGCCTCGGCGTAGTCGAGCCGATGCACCTCGTAGATCTCGAGCGCACGAAATAGCAGGCCTTCGTCGTTCACCCGGATCGGACCGAAGGCCATTACCGAGCGCAACAGGTCCGCAACCGCTGCCCGCGGGACTTCGTAGAACGACTCGAGTACGTACACCGTCTCGGCCACGATGACGTCGGTGACCACCAGCTCGTCCGCGGCTGCGAGGAAGCGCGTCGCGCTGCGCGCCTGGCCGGGCGG
>DAITQD010000273.1:0-1859 GCA_036833255.1 Jatrophihabitantaceae bacterium | reverse complement strand
AGCGCCGCGGGAGTGTCGAGCGCGATGATCCGGCCCTGGTCAATGATCGCAATGCGGTCACAATATTCGGCCTCGTCCATGTAGTGCGTCGTCATGAAGATGGTGATGTCCTCGGCCTTGCGCAGCTCGCCGATGTAGCTCCAGATCGAGGCGCGGGTCTGCGGGTCGAGGCCGATCGTCGGTTCGTCGAGGAACAGCACGCGCGGGGAGTGCAGCAACCCGCGGGCGATCTCGAGACGTCGCTTCATGCCGCCGGAGTAGGTCGCGACCACGCTGGCGCGCCGCTCCCACAGGCCCACCATGTCGAGCACCTCGTGGATCCGGTCGCCGATGATCTCCCGCGCGACGCCGTACAGCTCGGCGTGCAGGCGCAGGTTGCGCTCGGCGCTCATGTACGTGTCCAGCGTGGTGTCCTGGAAGACGAGGCCGATGTTGCGACGGACCAGATCGCGATCGCGCACGACGTCGTGGCCGGCGACCTGCGCGGTGCCGGTGGTCGGGGTGATCAGCGTGCAGAGCATGCTGATCGTGGTGGACTTGCCCGCCCCGTTGGGCCCGAGGAAGCCGAACACCTCGCCCGCCGCGATCTCGATGTCGATGCCGCGCACGGCCTCGACATCGCCGAAGCGCTTGACCAGGCCGTGCACCGCCACGGCTGCCTGCTGCATCGGGCCTCCCTGCCGAAGTCGTGAATGTCCGGTTTCAACCGGTTTCATCCATAACAAATACCACTTTTTACCGCCGGTGTCCGCATGATGTGCAAAACGTAAGAACTCGGCAGTCGCTAGCGTTGGGCAATGCCGACGCCGATGGACGACACCGCTATCCGCCGCGCGCCCAAGGTGCTGCTGCACGACCACCTCGACGGCGGGCTACGCCCGGCCACGATCATCGAAATGGCCGCTGAAATCGGGTATCTGGCGTTGCCCTCGACCGATGCGCCCGAGCTGGCCGGCTGGTTCCGCGAGGCGGCCCATTCCGGCTCACTCGAGCGTTACCTGGAAACCTTTGCCCACACCGTCGCGGTCATGCAGACGGCTGCCGGCCTGGGCCGGGTCGCCCGCGAGGCCGTCGAGGACCTTGCCGACGACGGCGTCGTCTACGCCGAGATCCGGTGGGCACCGGAGCAGCACACCGACTCCGGGCTGACGCTGGAGCAGGTCGTCGAGGCGGTGCTTGCCGGATTCCGCGCGGGTGAGCAGGCCGCGGCGGAGAAGGGCCAGCGGATCCGGGTCGGCGCGATCGTCACCGCGATGCGCCACGCCGCCCGCTCACGTGAGATCGCCGAGCTGGCGGTGACCTACCGCGACGACGGGGTGGTCGGTTTCGATATCGCCGGGGCCGAGGCGGGGTTCCCGCCGAGCCGTCATCTCGACGCGTTCGAGTACCTGCGCCGTGAGAACTTCCACTTCACCATCCACGCCGGCGAGGCGTTCGGGTTGCCCTCGATCTGGGAGGCAATCCAGTGGTGCGGCACCGATCGGCTCGGGCACGGCGTGCGCATCGTCGACGACATCACCGCCGGCGGCGCCCTGGGCCGGCTGGCGGCGTACGTGCGTGACAAGCGCATCCCGCTAGAGATGTGCCCGTCGTCGAATGTGCAGACCGGCGCCGTGGAGTCCATCGCGGAGCACCCGATCGGGCTGCTGCGCAAGCTGCATTTCCGGGTCACCGTCAACACCGACAACCGGCTGATGAGCGGCACCTCGATGACGCGCGAGATGGGCCTGCTCACCGAGGCGTTCGGCTACGGGTGGGGCGACCTGCAGTGGTTCACGATCAACGCGATGAAGAGCGGGTTCATCCAGTTCGACGACCGCCTGGAGATCATCAACAGCCAGATCAAACCGGCCTACGCC
>DAITQD010000272.1:0-1881 GCA_036833255.1 Jatrophihabitantaceae bacterium | reverse complement strand
CCTACGAGGGCACCCACGAGGTGCACACCCTGGTGCTCGGCCAGCAGCTGACCGGTCTGGACGCATTCCGCTGACAGCGCGGCTGTCCGTCAGCCACCGCCGAGGGACCCGAGCCGGTCGAGCAGGAACTGCCGCTCGACGGCGTTCCCGGTCAGCAGCAGCGCCTCCTCGTAGGCCAGCTGAGCCGCGGCGTCGCGGCCGAGTTGCCGGAGGAACTCGGCCCGCGCGGCCGGCAGGTAGCTGTAGCCGGCGAGTTGCGGCTCGTCGCCGAGCCGATCAAGCTCGGCCAGCCCCGCTGCGGCACCGCGCGCGAACCCGACGGCCACGGCCCGGTTGAGTGCGACGACCGGCGACGGCCAGATCTGGGCCAGTACGTCATAGAGCGCGACGACCTCGGCCCAGTCGGTCAAGTCCCACGACGGCGCCTCTGCGTGCACGGCCGCGATGGCCGCCTGCAGCGCATACCGCCCGGGCGGTCTGGACCGTAACGCCTCGTGCACCAGGGCGATGCCCTCACCGATCGCGGCCCGATCCCAGGCGCTGCGGTCCTGCTCGGCGAGGAGCAGCAACCTGCCGTCGTCGCCGGTCCGGGTGTCCCGGCGGGCGTCGGTGAGCAGGATCAGCGCCAGCAAGCCCAGGACGTCAGGATTACCGGGCAAGAGCGCGCTCAGCATCCGCGTCAGGTCGAGTGATCGCTCGACGAGATCGCGCCGCACCAGTTCATCGCCGACGGGGGCGGTGTGACCTGTCGTGAACACCAGGTGCACCACGGCGAGGATGGAGTCGACCCGCTCAGGCAACTCGGCCGCCGACGGAACACGGTACGGGATGCGTGCCGCGGCGATCTTCTTCTTCGCCCGGGTGATGCGGGCGGCCATCGTCGACTCGCTCACGAGGAAGGCCCGGGCGACCTCGGCTGTCGACAGGCCGCAGATCAGGCGCAGGGTGAGCGCCACCTGCGCCTCAGGGGACAGCGCCGGGTGGCAGCACGTGCAGATCAGCCGCAGCCGGTCGTCGGGGATGGCGTCGGAGGGCTCGTAGGACGGCGCGACGTCGTCCTCGACGAGCAGCGGCACCGCCCGGCGCAACACGGTGTCGCGGCGCAGCAGGTCCAGGGCGCGGCGCCGGGCGACCGTCGTCAGCCAGGCACCGGGCTTCGAGGGGACGCCCGCGGCCGGCCACGCGGCCAGAGCCTGCGCGTAAGCGTCCTGAACGCACTCCTCGGCCAGGTCCAGGTCGCGCGTGACGCGCACCGTCGCGGCGAGCACGAAGGCCCACTCCCGACGGTGCGCCTCAGCAACTGCCGACGCGGCTTCGCTTCTGTAAACATTTGCGCTGCGATCGTGCGTCAGGTGAACACCATGATCGGGCGGACCTCGATGGCGCCGAAATTCGCCGGCACCTGCTTGGCCAGCGCGATGGCCTCGTCCAGGTCGGCTGCCTCGACGAGGTAGTAGCCGCCCAGGGCCTCCTTCGTCTCGGTGAACGGACCGTCGGTGACGGTGTAGCCATCCGCGCCGTCGGGGCGCACCGTCGTGGCCGTCGACGTCGGCTGCAGGGCGTTACCGCCCTGGATCGCCTCCGCGTTCTTATCGCCGAACGCCGTGTGCCCGGACATCACCTCGTCCAACACGTTCTGGCCGGCACTCGCATAGGCGGCCTCGTCCCCGTAGATCAAGATCAGGTACTGCGACATGCTGCCCCCTTCATAGCGGCCCGCCTGTCGGACCTCTCATCAGTACCGACGAATGACGTCAGCCGGAATCGACAGCAGCCTAGGAGCAATCTCGGTCGAATAGGCTCTCGCGGGTGGATTGGAATCTGAAGTCGTGTTCGCGCAAGGGGCACGTCACCTACGCACCGGACGAGCCCGCCTATCGC
>DAITQD010000271.1:0-1955 GCA_036833255.1 Jatrophihabitantaceae bacterium | reverse complement strand
GCGGATCAGCGACAGCACGACCTGGGCGCCCACCGCGGCAATCGCCAGGTTGATCGTGCGGGGTGGCGTCGGCCGCTCGGTCGGCTTCGCCTCGACAGTGCTCTTCGTCGTGTCGCTCACCGGCGCAGTGTACGTGCGCGCCCAGGACGTCGCTGCTCGCGCGTGCCGATTGCGGGCGCGCAACCGGATACAGTCCATCCAACGCCACCGCTACCCAGCGCTAGCAACGCCTACTCGCGCAAGACCACGGAGGGCCACGATGACCACCCCGCCGGCCGGCGGTCCGAGCTCGTCGGACGCGGACCCAGGGCGCTGGGCGACCCCGGCCTCCTCCCCGGCGTCGTCCGAGCCGGTGTCGCTCAGCAAGCCCGAGGAACCGTTCGACCCGTACCGTTACGGCGCGCCCGAGCACCACGTGCCTGCCGAATATGCCCCGCCCGGCTACATCCAGCCACCGGTTACGCCGCGGCCGCTGCCGTCCTACCCGCCGACGCAACAGGGCCCCGGATACCCCCCCGGCCCCGGATACCCCGGCCCGGGCTATCCCTACCAGGCACCAGGGGCCTACGCGCAGCAGTACCCGCAGCCGCGCACGGGTAACGGAAAGGCAATCGCTGCCCTCGTCCTCGGCATCCTGGCCATCGTCTTCTGCTGGACGAGCATCTTCGACGTCGTCCTGGTCGCGCTGGCCGTCATCTTCGGCTTTCTGGGCCTGAGCGACGCCAAGCGCAGCGGCGGCGGCCGGGGGATGGCGATCAGCGGCCTCGTCTGCGCGCTTGTCGGCGCGATCCTCGCCACGGTCCTGACGGTCGTCATCTACTCGCGGCTGGGCCACTGCGTGAACGACTTCAACCGCGGCTCGTCGGCGTACAACAACTGCGTCCAAAACGGCTTCTGACCCCGGCTACACCGGCCCGCGGGTTCGGGCGCCGCTAAGAACCGGGCCGTAATGCGGTGGCGAATGGCAGGTTGCGCACGACGGCGAACGCGACCAGCAGCGCTGCCGCGCCGAGCGTCGTGCTGCGGGACCATCGCGGCGCGATGGCACCAGACCGGACTCGCATCACCCACACCCACCACAACGCGATAGCCACGGGCAGCGCGCCGACGAGCAACACGTTGTCGCGCAGCGCGAGGCCGACGTGCCCGCGGGCCAGTTCATCGACAGCGCGCAGGCCTCCGCAGAACGGACACCACCATCCGGTGAGGGAGCGCAACGGACACAGCGGCACGTGGGTGTGCGTCGGGTCGATCGCAACGTCGGCGGCGGCAAGGGCGAGCGCTCCTGCGGCGAACCTCAGGGGCGCCACCCGAGCGCGCGTCAGCGCAGCGGAGGCCGACGGATCGGTCTCAACTGCGCTGACGCCGGCCATCGCTGGCTACTTGACCGAGATGACCTGGCTGCCGAGTGCCTTGTCGTGCCAGCCCTGGTAGCGCCCGCTAGCACTGTCGAGGAACGCCGACCACAGTCCCGCGTAGCAGACGACGTTGGAGAGCGACTGGACGATGTAGCGGCCGAACGCCCGGCCGTATCCGATCGGCTGGCCAGTGGTGGCGTCCACGACCTTGACGCCCATCATCTTCTTGCCGATCGTCTGACCGGTCTTGCCGATGAAGTACACGAAGTAGCCGACGGCAAGGACGGCGATCAGCAGGATGACAAGAATGAGCACGCCGCCCCCGCTCGCCGACCTGGACACACAGTTGGGGTCCGAGCTGAGGACACATGATCTCGCGTTGTGCACAACGGAAGCGACAGTGATTCCGTAGACGATCCCGAGTGGCACACCGACGATCAGCAGATCGATGATGAACCCGAGAACTCGGTTACCCATCTGCAACGGGCCCACGGCGCCAGGTAGCAAACCGGGCGGCTGGCCGTATCCGTACGCCTGCTGCCCGTAGGGCTGCTGCGGATAGGGCTGCTGACCGTAGGCAGGCTGCGGTTGCTGCCC
>DAITQD010000270.1:0-1986 GCA_036833255.1 Jatrophihabitantaceae bacterium | reverse complement strand
CAGCCGGGCGTCGAGGTAGGACCCGGCTGCCCGCAGCGAGCCGGTGACCTTCGGCCGGCCGGTCAGGTCCACGAACAGGTAGGTCGAGAGCGAGCTCAAGACCCCGCCTGTCGCGCGCGCATACGCCGGCACCGGGTAGCTGTAGCCGCCATAGCCGCCACCGAGGATGACCAGTGCATGATCGCCGTCGACGAGCAGTTGCGCGTTCTGCCACCCTTCGTACGCCGTCAAGTCGAGCGAGCCGGTGACCTTCTGGCTAGCGTCGTCAACGACGCGCAGCACACCGTCAGTGATCGTGACCAGCCGGTCCCCAGCTGTCTTCACGATGTCGGGTTCGTCGACACCAGCCTCTTGAACGTTGGTAGTGGAGGTGTTGGCACCGGCGGTGCTGGGAGCAGACGCCGCCACATGCTTGATTGCGACACCGAATTTCGGGTAGGCCATCTGCCGGCCCGGCAGGCCGTACGGTCCGACGCCGGCGGCGGTATGGGTGCGCAGTCCGGCGAGTAGATCCGTGCACGAGGAGTAGTTGCTCAGCAGCAGCGCGGCCGGACGGATCGCGGGAAGGTGCGGCGCAGCGGCGATCGCGCCGGGGCGCGCGGTGCCCGTCGTCCCACCCGTCGAGGCCAGTGCCACGGCGACCGCGGCGGCGCAGGCGAGGGCGCCGGCCGGCAGCCACACCCGCCGACCGACCGTGGGTCGAGTTCGGGCCGTGCCGGCCGTCGTCTTCCCGTTCGCATCGCCGGCTGTTCCGATCATGCGGTGCACGGCCGCTAGCACCTCGCCAGCCTCCGGCGTAGACGTCCAATCGTCGTCGGCGTCCGTCTTCGGCCGCACCGAGCGCAGCCAGCGGCTGATGTTCTCAACCACGCAGCGCCTCCGCGAACTGTCCAGCCGGCGTGGCGCCGCGGTAGCCGGCTGCCTCGAGCGCCGCGGCCAGGCGCTTGCGGGCCCGATGCAGCCGGACCGCGTAAGCCGATGTGGTGCACCCGAGCGCCTCGGCTGCCTGCCTCGGGGTCAGGTCGTACCAGCCGGTGAGCGTGAGTACCTCACGGTCGGCCGCAGGCAGGGTCGCCAGGGTTTGGGCGAACGCCTGCTTGAGTTCGTAGGCGTCGGAGTCGGACTCGTCGCCCACATCGTCCATCAGGCGGGCGATGAGTTGGTCGTGTCGACGAAAGCCGCGGTAACGGTTGGCGAGCAGCCTTCGGGCCGTGCCGAAGAGCCACCCCAGCGGCGGATCGGGTACCTGAGCAGCCTTGCCGAACGCAGTCACGAAAACCTCCTGAAGCACGTCCTGCGCCGTCTGTGGGTCGGTTCGGTGGAGCAGGTAGGCCAGCACGCGAGCGGCGTAGGCGCGGAACCACTCATCGATCACCGCGCGACGCTCGGCGTCGTCCACCCGTCCCCTCCTCACCGATGGCGCGCACCGTCATCAGGTAGGTGTCCGGAACTGGCAATGAAATTACAGGTGCGCTGGACAGAGCTCAGCAGGAAGCTAGCTTGATCGCCATGGCCGACCTACCGGAGACGCGAAGCGTTCCTGTTGTGCGCGCAGACTTCGCTAACGATGCGCTGTGGACTCAGCTCAAGGAAGAGATCGCCAGTCCGACAGACGACGGCTTTCTTGCCAATGTCGAGTTCGTCGAAGACCGATCACTGGCGGGGCTTGATGAAGCAATGATCGTGGAGGCCGTACCGCGTGCCTATCCGCACCAATACGAGCATCCAGTCATGTTCGTCGTTGACGGCGTCACCGTGTCGTCACCGGACCATCCGCTCCTCGTCATCGACCTGAGTGAGGGCGACGCCTCGGAACCTTTCAGGTCGGTGCCACGGCAGGTTCAAGCGATCGAGAACAATCTTTCGATCGCGAACATGGACTTCTTTGAGTTCGCCGATTCCGCAGACGCCGACGGCGTCTTCCGAGGCTTCTAGACAAACAGGAGTTGGACCAACCAGCCTGCCGTCATGCGCTGCCTGCCTCCG
>DAITQD010000269.1:0-1988 GCA_036833255.1 Jatrophihabitantaceae bacterium | reverse complement strand
CCGTCGTTCTGCGCGGCGCGCCATCGCCGACCTGGCAGGCGAATGCCGCGCAGATGAGACTGTCAGTAGCCGCCCCGAGGACCTCGAGATTGTTACCGGGGGTCGACGCCCGCGGCGACACCGACGCGCTGGGTGAAGACGAGGTGTGCGCCGAGCCAGCCGGCTGCACCGAGGAATCCGGCGCCGACGAGGCTCAGCCCGGCGCCACGAGCTCGGTGGCCGCGCCTGCGCGCAAGCCAGCTCGCGCCGTAGGTGAACAACGCGGCGTCGTTCAGCAACGCATGAGCGAAACCGATGCGACGCTGCTCACCCACCGTGCGCGACCAGTCACGCGCGCCGGACGCCGCTGTGGGCACGGCCGCCAAGCAACCGAACGCAATCAACCTGCGCGCAGCGCGCGCATCGCCTCCGGTGACGTCGAGTATCGACGCCGACAACCACGAACCGGCCGGGATGGCGACCAGCGCAGGATGTAACGGATGGGTCAGTGGTTCGCCGCCTAGGATCTCATCGAGACGTCCCGAGCCGAATGTCGAACGCACAATGCGCTGCACGAACTCGGCCGGTGCGTCCAACGCCGTCATTTGCTCGATGCGCGCCGAGACACCCGCCAACGCGTCAGGTAATGCGGTCATGACCTAGCTATACCAGCTGTGGTACTGGTTTACCTCTCCTGGCGAGGGTGATCGCCGAACACGGCGGCGGTTTCCAGAATGCGGCGTAGGTCGGCGCCGAAGCGGGTCGCCGGCGCGCCGTCAACGACGTTGTGGTCGATCGTGACGGTCAGATCCAGCACGTCCCGGACGACGACGCGATCATCGACCACCCAGGGGCGGCGAGCCAAGCCGCCGACGACGATCGTGCACGAGGCGAGCGTGGGCGGCGCGACCGCGAACCCTGCTCCTCCGGCGAACATGCCGATCGCAGTTACTTGCACCGTGCCGGTTGCCCCTCTGAGCCGCTTGGATCGGGACATCGCGGCATACATCGCCGTGAACAGCCCCGGCACCCGCGCGGCAGTGGCGCCAGCCGCTGCAGGAGCCGCCCGGACCTTGTCGAAGTCGGCATCCGCTTCACCGCCTGCAGATCGGCGCTGATGTCTTCCACAGAGCGGATGTCGGCATCGCGCACGACGTGCACCAAGCCAAACGGGCCCTCGTCGGTTGCTACCTCCACCAGGGTCTGCACGTCCACATGCGTGTGCTGCACCAACCGCCCGCGCCAGTCTCGGTACGCATGTACCTCGGGATGCTGCGCGGCGGCGCGGCCCACAGACGCAATCACGAATGCGGTCAGCGAGAGGGGCGGAGTCGTCGCCGTTAGCCGACGCCAGGCCTCGGTGACGTCCACTTCGAGCAAGCCGTGCATCGGCACGATGCGCCGCCCCGCGCGCACCGCGGCAGTCACCAAACGTCGGCTTGACGGGAACCGATTCACCAGCTGAGCGCGCGGACGAACAGGCGCCGGACTCTGGGATGTGTCTTCACGCCTGTCCCTCACGGCACCCAGTCTTCCCGCACCCGGACGAAACACGGGCATCCCGCCGGTAAGAACTTGGACCGGGCACCCCCCGATCCGATAGGCGCGCTCGTGTCGCGCCGCGGCGTTGCACGGATGGAATGATCTGTGACGTGACCGAGGACGGGCCGTACAAGGCTGAAACCTTTGCCACGTTCGCCGAGTCGCAAAACTGGCAGGTCGAGGCACGGCGGATCACCCATCGCGACTATCCCGACAAGCGGTATCTCCAGGCGGGTTGGACCGTGATCGCGCGCCGCGGCGCAGAGGTCGTCACCGCGACCTGGATTGACGAGGTCGCGATCGGGCCGATCGGTTGGCACTCGACACCGTCGGCCCAACGCTCGATTCCTAATCAGGCGACCGCTCGACGGATCATTGCGTCATAGCCGCCACCAGATCGGCGCCCTACCCGTCTGCGCGGGCCACTCGAGCGTTGACCGCATGTGCAGATGAATCCTTCGGCGCGT
>DAITQD010000268.1:0-2059 GCA_036833255.1 Jatrophihabitantaceae bacterium | reverse complement strand
CACCGTCACCGCCCTCCACTTCTACAAATTCAACTCACCCTTGTGAATAAGCTTCGAGGTACTGAAGTACGACGCGAAGAACAAATATGCGCTTTACGATCTAGCGCTCATCGACGCGGCACATTCCAACTACGGGGAGGCGGAGCAGAAATACCACGTGGTGCTGGCCATCGATCCCGCATACGAGCCTGCGCTTTTCAACCTGGCCATTCTGGAGAAGGCGAAGGGCAACGACAAGAATGCAATCGCGCTGTACCAGCGCGCTATCGCCGCAGCCCCGAAGGACGCCGCTGCGCACTTGAATCTCGGCCTCCTGCTACGGGCGAATGGACAGAAAGCTGCCGGCAATGCCGAGGTGAAGAAGGCGCTCGCCCTAAACCCCAAGCTTCGAGATCCCGCAGCCAGTGTGGTTCCGGCCAAGTCGCCGACTGCACCACCTAGCACATCACCATCACCATCGCCATCGTCAACGTCCTAGCGTTGCGCGTTGCGCGTTCACTTTGCTGGCTCTACGCAGCCAAGCGTGGTAGCCGGCCTCTGATTCGTGCTGGTTGGGGAGTCTGCCAGTTGACGCCGCAGTGCAGTAGTAGCCGTAGCCGGTAGTTGTCGAAGTTTCGGAACCCGTGCCCGACTCGCTTGACCTTCTTGATCAGTGAGTTCATCGCCTCGGTCGGGCCGTTGGACGCGCCGCCGGTGTCGAAGTAGGCCAGCAACTCGGGCCGCCACGCGTCGATGGTGCGGGCCAGGCGCCGCAGCTCGGGCACGTCGTGTTCGGCGCAGTGGGTCAGCCAGCGGTGCAGGTGCTGCTCGGCGGCGTAGCGGGAGCGGCACCCGAAGATGGCTCGCAGATCTTGCGCGGCGATCCAGGTCAGTGCGATCTGCTGATCAACGTCGCCGACGGCGAGGGCGGCGAGTAGGCGGTCCCAGCCGCGGTCGGTGAGCCGGTCGGCGCGGCGGCGCAGCAGGCGACGGATCTTGAACAGCGGATCGTCGCGGCGGCCGCGGTGCCCGAGGGAGTCTTGCTGCACGCGGCGTCGCACGTCATCGACGGCAGCGAAGCCGAGGCGGGTGACGTGGAAGGCGTCGAGCACTCGCACCGCGTCGGGCAGCGACGTGGACAGGGCGGTGGCGTAGCCGCGGAACGGATCCAACGCGGCGACCTCGATCCGGTCGCGCCACTGCTGGTCTCGCGCGGATACCCAGTTGCACAAGGCCTTCCCGCTACGGCCGATCATCACATCGAGCAGCCGGGCGACCGGCCCGGTCAGGTCCACGACGCCGGTGGCGAAGATCGTCGAGTGCCGCCCGTTCGCGGACAGGAACGCCGTTTCGTCCACCCCGAGCTTCCGCACCCCGTCCAGCCGCGCCGGGTCATCGACCAGCGGCGTGCCGTACTCGACGACAGCGGCCATGATCGTGGCCCAACCAGTGCCGTACTGCGCAGCCACCCGAGCAACCGTGTCGCCGTCCTCACCGACGCGCCGGCACGCCTCGCGACGCGCCCGCTCGGTCAGCGACGCCCGCGCACGGATCGCCTCACTCGACTCGGTCCACGTCTGCTTCGCACAACCGGGCTCCATGCACCGCCAAATCCGCTTGATCCACACCAGCGTCACCGCGCGGCCCGCAGCGGGCAGGTCCCGCACATCGCTGCGGCGCCGATCATGCAGGCGTGCGAGCACACCGCACGTCGGGCAGCCGGTCACCGACTCGACGGTCTCGATCGCGTATTCGATCTCGCTGCCGAGCTCCGACACAGCGAGCAGCACGAAGCCGGGAAGCCCCAGCATCACCGTCGCCGCGCTACCGTTTCCATGCACCTGGGGCCTCCTCGACTCGTGTCCACACACCACGAATCTTGAGGCCCCAGGGCCTTGATCAGCCGCAGGCGAGCGACCGCGTCAACACCGAACTACCACGCTTGTTCGAGAAGAGCCACTTTGCTGGACGCAAGGTCGGTTTTTGTCCCCCACCGTTTCGGTCACTGCGTGCCCCGACGTGGGGACCGTCAGCCGGTCTTGTCCTCGCCGGCGAGCTTCTCGTCCAGATCGGTCCGGTG
>DAITQD010000267.1:0-2061 GCA_036833255.1 Jatrophihabitantaceae bacterium | reverse complement strand
GCGGAACTGAGCGCAGACCATGTCCGCCTCCACGCTCTCACCGAGCAGCTCGATCGAGCCGACGCCACGCCCTGCCCCGTCCTGGAGCTGTGCGCGCTGGTCGATCAATTGCTCACCGTCCTCGGACGACACCTGATCGACGAGCAGGCCGTGCTGGCGGCGCTGCCCGGCACGCACGCGGACGTACCGAGCGCCGCAGACCTCGTTGCCGGCACGCAAGCCTGGCTACCCGCAAACGACGAACCGGTGCGGATCCTGCTCGACGCGCTCCCCGAAGAGAAGGCCGTGCAGCTGTGCATCGAACGGCTGCTGCGGCTGCGCCCAGGTCAGACCGCCGAGATCCGGTCTAGCGAAGACGGCGGCCTGCGTCGGGTCTGCGAGTGGATGCACAACTTCGACTCGTCACGCTACGGAATCGCGCACATCCACGCCGGCCCCACGCAATCGGGGATACAGGTCACCCGCCGGCACACGACCTGACCCCCATCACCTGTAGCTGGCAGGCACGCCGCAGAGGAGCGCGAATGAGCATCGCCCAACGCACCGCAACGACAACGTGGGAAGGCCCGTTGGCTAGCGGGTCCGGGAAGGTCGTCGGCGGTAGCGGTGCCCTCGACGGGCTAGACGTGACGTGGGCTGCGCGCACCGAGCATCCCGGCGGCAAGACCAGCCCGGAGGAGCTCGCCGCCGCCGCGCACTCATCGTGCTTCGCAATGGCTCTGGCCCTGCGTCTGGGTGATCGCCACACCCCTCCACAGCGACTGAGCGTCGAGGCCACCGTCACCCTCGACGAGGTCGACGGAGCCCCAACCATCGTCTCCTCGCAGCTGCTGGTGAAGGCTCGGGTCACCGGGCTGGACGGGGACGGGTTCCGGGCCGCCGTAGATGAGGCGGCCGCGCTGTGCCCGGTCTCGCGGCTGTTCGCCGGGGCACGGATCAGCGTCGAAGCCCTGCTCGAACCGAACTGAGCACACCAGACCCCACACGTTGCCATCCATTCCGGACACCCGCTGGAGCACACCATGTCTGACACGAGCCAGGCGACCCTGCTCGGCGTGTTCACACTGTCCAGCAGCGTCTGGGTCGGTGGCTACGTCGCCATCGCCGTCGTGGCCCGCGTCGCGGGCCGCACAATTGCGCCGGATCAGCGGGTCGCGTTCTTCCGGAGCCTCGGCCGCACCTACGGCATCGTCGGGGGTGCGGCCCTACTCGTTGCACTCGGCACCGGTATCGGCTTGCTGGGCCACCACGCGTGGGACGGCACCCTCGCCGCGGCCACGGTGTTGGCCGCGGCGCTGGTCGTTGCGTTGGCTGTCGGGATAGCGCAAGCGCGGCGGATGACCAGGCTGCGCATCCGAGTCCTGGCCGACTCTGCGGATCCACAACTGGCACGCCGTGTGCGCCACGGCGCCCGGTCCGCCACGCTGCTGCGCGCGGCAATCGGCCTGCTGAGCCTGGCTCTCATCGCGCTCGGATCGCTGCTGGCCACCTGAGCCCAGGCCCCCCCGTTTCCTGACCGAAGGGTTGATCGAAAGGAGCAGCAGTGACAGCACAGGGACAGCGACTGTCGATGGCCGAGATCGATCCTGCCGCCCATGAGGCGGTACTGGGCATGGAACGCTATGTGCGCGCAGGCGATCTGGAGCCGGCGCTGCTCGAACTGGTCAAGATCCGCGCCTCCCAGATCAACGGGTGTGCGTTCTGCCTGGACATGCACAATCGCGATGCCCGCGAGCACGGCGAGGCGCAGCGACGCTTAGACGTACTCGCCGGCTGGCACGAGGTACCCGCCCTGTTCACCGAACGCGAGCGGGCCGCGCTCGCCCTCACCGAAGCGGTCACCCGCATCGCCGACGCCGGCGTACCCGACGACCTGTGGTATCTGGCCACTCAGTACTTCAGCGAGAAGGAGATCGCCCGGTTGCTGATGGCCGTGGCCACGATCAATGTCTGGAATCGGCTGGCGGTGAGTACGCGCCAGAAACTCCCCGAAATGGCGTAGCGCGATGGTTGCGCCGCGCCTGCTACGACAGCGGCAACCGGTTTCTCGGCACTGGGCCC
>DAITQD010000266.1:0-2116 GCA_036833255.1 Jatrophihabitantaceae bacterium | reverse complement strand
CGCACCATGCCCCACGTCGGCGAACATCATGCCGAACATGACCACGTAGGCCAGCCCGGCGATCAGCGACGGGTTCAGATCTGAGTACGGGACGGTCGCATAGGTCTCGACCAAGGGCGCGAAGTCCCGCGCGGCCCCCTCCTGCGAGAGCAGGGTCGGCGGATCGACCCCGGCCGGTCGCGGCATCGGCACCACGGCGGCACCCGCTACCGCGACAAGCCCGGCCAGCCGGGGCAGCTCGTCGGTCGGCAGCCAGCCGACCAACGCGGCCACCCGCCCCCGGGTAATCGCCTGCCCGGCCCGATGTTCGAGCTGCGCCTCACCGGCAATCAGATCGACCCGGCCGGCGTGTTCCCAACCGTCGAGATCCGGCTCACCGGAGGCGAGCGCCGCGGCCACGCCGGCACTCGGCAGCCGCTGCAGCCGGTCCGCAGCCGGCGACACGGTCGGCTCCGCACCGGGTGCGCTGCTCTCGTCCAGTTCCACCGTGCCGGCGTCGGCCACGGCAACCAGCAGGTCGCGCAGCGCGTCGCGCGGCGCCATCAGGGCGACGCGCTGCATCCCCACCGGGTGCAGCGCGTCACGCCACCGCATCGAACACCTCCAGCGGGCCGCCACCGCGGGCCGCCATCTCCAGTGCGGCACGCACCCGCCACGCGTCCACCGCCATCATCGCGACCGCGCCGACCAGCACGTCCGGGCCGGCCCCGGCGTGCCGGCACAGTGCCGCGCCGTCGCGCTCGATCCGGGCCCACCACCGGGCCTCGGCCTGCCACAACTCACTCACATCGTCGACATCGGCCAACGCCCACCGTGCGGCAGCCGGCAGCGCACGGGACAGTTCCGGCAGCGACGAGGCCGCCACCGCGGCCGGGCCGACGACGCGGGAGGCCACCAGCCGCGTGCGCTCCGACAGTGCCCGGTGCTCGGCCACGACTTCCCGGGCCAGCAGCAACGCCGCCGCGCCGGCGGCCCATGCTCCCGCGACGGGCACCTCCGTCATGATCCGATCGGCCAGCGCGAGGCGCATCGTCACGGCGATCGCCCGAGGCGTGTCACCACCCGGGTCGCCCCACGGCGACGCCGCAAGCACGCGACGCAGGTCCGTGATGCTGGTCGCCGCTGCCAGCCGCGGCCACGCGGTCGCCAAGCCGCCCAACTGCAACGGCGCAGGCGCGGGCCCACCGGCTAGCCGCTGCAGGTGATCGGCCACGTTGGCGGCCTCGACCGCTCCGAGAAGCGCGCGCAGCATGACCACGCCATCGCGCGGTTGCCAACCCGCTAGCACCCGCAGGTTCCATAACACTGTCGCGACGACCGCGCGCTGCGCGTCGGCCAGCGACTGGCCAGCCCGAACATCATGCCCGTACGGCGACTCCGCCAGTCGCGTGACGGCCAGATCAAGCGACGAGCTGCCGGCAGCGCCCGCGTCGCGACCCGGCCCAGGCGTCGCTTGGTCATCGCGGTCGCCCGGACGCTGCCGGCTACCCACGCCGCACTCATGACGGGCTCGGCTGCTGCTCGGCATCGATGAGCTCGCCCACCGCGGTGACCACACGGTCGACGTAACCCGCCATCCGCTGCGACGCACGGTCCTGGATCGCCGCCGCCTCGACCCGGGCCGCTGCCAGCTTGGCGGCCCCGCCCGCAGCGGCCTGTCCACGAATCCGCACCACCGCCGCGGCGCGTTCGGACCCGACCCGCCCGCCTGCCTCAGCCACGATCGTATGGACGCGTTCGGCCGCGGCCGCGTTGATCGCGGCGACGTCCCGGCTGGCAGCGTCCTGGATGCCGTCGCACCGACGCTCCACCTCGGCCAGCTGCCCGAACAGCGGTTCCAACTCGGCCGCCACCGTGGCCGCCCGGTCGATCGGCACCCCGGTGGCGCTGGCGCCGCCCGGAGCTCCGGACGGCCGGAAGCGGTAGAGCAGATCACGTACCCGCGGCATCACACCCCCATTCGACCGGCACCATCATCACTGACCTTCTCGCGAGGCGCCCCCTCCAGTGCCAAGAGGCTCCCGCCGCGTCGGACCGCGAACCAACCCCATCCTCCCCTCAGCTGCAACGTCGGATCCAAACAGACGCTCGATCGTGTTTGGCCGCCTCTGACCGC
>DAITQD010000265.1:0-2121 GCA_036833255.1 Jatrophihabitantaceae bacterium | reverse complement strand
CACCGAAATCTCGATCTGAGCTGTCAGTCAGCGCCATAGCCCTGCCCAAGTCCGCGCGATATCGACGGGTACGCGTGCGCGAGTGGCTAGGGCGTGCCCGGAAGTTGGGCAGCGGCGTAGTAGTAGCCGATGACCGTTGCCGGCGTTGGAACGGGCGTCGTGTCGACTCGTGCGTCGCTGTCGCGGCCGAACTGTTGGAAGGCCGCGAGCTTGGGAAGCGGGTTCGACCCGTCCGGAGTGTCGGCGGTGGATACGTGGACGAAGGACACGCCGTCCTCGAGGCATCGCACCTGGTAGTCGAGCACGCCGGCCGGCTTTTCGGTCTGCAACTGCTCGAAGACAGCTTCGATGAGCCGCACGTGCTCGGCGACCGCTTCTGGACGGACCTTGTAGGTCACGACCACGCTGGTGATCATGCGACGACGCCTCCGACGCGAGTAGTGGCGAGTTTCCGAGCGCTGACGCTACGCGCCGCGGCCCGTCCCCCATCGTGCGTCCCGGGCCGAACGGTCTGCGTAGGTGTCGCCTTGGCGTGGTCAGGAGGTCGAGCGGATGGCGGAGAGGTACCAGTGCGTGCCGGCGTCGAGCCTGCGCGTCTCGAAGTCGCGGCGCACGATGTAGGGCCAGCCTGGCTATGGTTGTGCCCTGGCCAACCGCGGGGGGTTGCAGGGTGTCGGCGTTGCGAGTTGGGCTTATCGAGTTCGCCCAGTCGAACGCGGACTGGCTGGTGAAGGCCGAGCGCGCCGAACAGCGTGGCTTCGATGTGCTGTGGACCGGTGATCACCTTTTCAACTTCCGCCGGCCCGACGAGCCAATGCTCGACGGCTGGGTGAGCCTCAGCGCGTGGGCCGCGACCACGACGCGCATCCGCCTGGGCATGCTCATCACGAACCTCGCGTGGCGTTCACCGGTGCTGGTGGCGCGTTCGTCGGTTGCCGTCGATCAGGTGTCGGGCGGCCGCTTGGAGCTGGGTATCGGTGCGGGGGCCTACGGCGATCAGGCGATGGCCGGCGTGCTCGACATGTTGCCAGGTGAGCGGATCGCTCGCCTCGATGAGGGTGCCGGGGTCATCGACCGGTTGCTGCGCGGTGACATGACACCGTTCGCCGGCCGGTTCACGCGTTACGAAGCCGCGGGGACGGCGCCCGGCTGCGTCCAGCAGCCCAGGCCGCCGATCACGATCGCGGCCAACGGTGACCGAGCGCTCCGGGTTGTGGCGGCGCATGCGGACACGTGGAATACCTTCGGTGATCCCGACTTGGCGCCGGAGGAGTTCCTCGCTGCAACGCTCGACCGGTCGCGCCGGCTCGACGTCTACTGCGCCGAGATCGGCCGCGATCCTGCGACGGTACGGCGCTCGCTCATCGTGTACCCCCCGCACGTCGACGCTTGGGCCGCCCCCGATACGGCCGAGGAACTCGTCGAACGATTCCAGAAGGCGGGCTTCACCGAGTTCGTCTTCTACTGGCCGACAACTGAGCCACAGGTTCCGATCTTCGACCACTTCGTGAACACCGTCATGCCGAGCATGCAAACTCGCGCCACAACACCACCTCCGTCCTGACGCATACGGATCCATCTGCACGGCGCCGGCGCCCACGAGAACGACGGTGCCGCCGCACCGATCGACGGATACCGCGTGGGCCACGCTTCGTCGTTCGTCACGCTGGGTGACGGCGCGCTTCAGTTCGGGCCGTGTCGGGCTCTGATGGTGGCGAGTGCGGTGAGGGCGGTGTCGTCGGTTTCGGCGAGGGTGTGGAGGTATTTCTCGGTGGTGACGATGCTGCCGTGCCCGAGGCGCTCCTTCACTGTCTGTAGGTCTGCGCCGGCGGCGAGGAGCCAGGAGGCGTGGGCGTGGCGGATGTCGTGGGTGCGGACGCGGATGCCGATGCCGGCGGTGTCGAGGGCTGGTTTCCAGATGTGTTCGCGGAACCAGGAGCGGGGGATGTGTCCGTCGGTGGTGATTGACCGCGGGGTGCGCGGGCTGTCTTTGCCGGCGGCGCGTCGCTCAGCCCGGTATTTCGCGTAGGCGCCGCGGCAGTGCTCGCATTTGCAGCCGCCGCCGGAGTAGCCGCTGATAGTGCCGTGCCGGTACTGCCGACCTGCCGCGTTCGGGGGCGT
>DAITQD010000264.1:0-2121 GCA_036833255.1 Jatrophihabitantaceae bacterium | reverse complement strand
ACAACTCGCTGCGCCTGGCGTTGGATCTCGACTGAGAGTGCACCGTATGCGGATCCGCTTGTGCGACGGATCGGTTCGGTTCGTATGCCCTCGATCGGCAACCAGTTCTTCGCCACGTGCGGTTCCCCTTGCGGGGTGGTGACTACGCCAGATAGCGCCGTCAGAAGCGGGCCAGCACGGCTGAGGGCTGTGACGTTTCGAGTGTCGCGGCTGTAGTTGGTCCACGACTCGATGCCCCTACGATTGGTCCAGCCCCGTCAGGCGATGGAGGGAGAGATCCGAATGAGACCCTCGTCGCCGCGCACTGTCGATTGGATCGTGGGACGTACCGCTGTCGCGTGCGGCCTCGTCGGCCTCTTCGTGGGCCTGATCGTCGGTCTGAACACCTACGTGCCGACAGCGTGGGCGGCGGCTTTGGAGATCGGCCTTCCCGCTGCGCTCGCCGGTGTTCTCGTCGGTCTCGCCATCGCGGGGGTTCGCGGCCTGGTGCGCCGGATGCGCTCGACGTAGACAAACATCGCCGCGCACTACTCGCTGATGTCCGGATGTTGGTTGGCCGCCTCGACTGTCGGCGCGTAGTCCTCGAACTCCCAGAACCCGATGCGCGATCTTCTCCGCGAGTTGTTCCCGGGCTTGCCTTCGTTCCGTCGGAGATCACGAAGGGATTCCGCGACGGGCAGCCGGTCGCGCGGCGCATCATGGCTTGTGGCGCGCCGTCGTCCGCAGCCAGTGCAAACGGTGCGGCGGGACGCGGCTTTGGACGTCTGGTCAACTTTTGCGCGCCGCTCGGTGCTCTAAATAGATGGGGCGGAGGTGAGGGATGACCGGTGCGGTGCCTGTTGGCGTCGGGCGGCGGCTTGCCGGGCGAGCCCGACGGGTTTCGCGAGTTCGTCGAGACCCGTTCGCGAATGTTGCTGCGGGCGGCGTGGCTCCTTACCGGTGACTGGGATGCTGCCGAGGATCTCGTGCAGAGCGCGCTAGCGGCGGCCTGGCCGCGATGGCCGAGCCTGACCCGCCCGGAGGCGCCTGAGCGCTACGTCCAGCGCATCATGCTGACCACGTTCCTCCGTTGGGGCCGGCGCCGCTGGATCGGCGAGATCCCGTTCGGCGTACTGCCCGAACGCAGCGACGGTGTCGACCCGTTCGATGCGAGCGATATGCGCCGGTCCTTGACGGCCCGGGCTTCCTCGTCCGACTAAGCCCGCCACCGCAATGCACACCTTGAGACCCTCGACGCCGGCAGCCCCGGTGACCGACGAGAGTCCGCAATTCCAAGCGACGGCGCGCGCAATGCGGCACAACCGCGCACCAACCGCGGCAAATCCGGATGTTCGTCACTCGCGGGACACGCCCGGGATCGCGGTCACGTGAACGACCGGTGGCGATGGCCGACATTCCGGGGCAGGGCGGGCGAGCGACGATCGCTGGGAGGTTTTCGCTCGCGACGCGAGCATAATTCTCCCCGCGTCCACCAACCCGGAGTACCGATGGGGGAACCGCTTGCGGCGCAGGATGTGCGGCGAGCGGCTGTCAAGTGCGCCGTGCTGTCGTCGGCGCTCAGCTTCCCGTTTGCGGGATGCTGTCCGGGCGCAGGTTCGTGCGCGCGAACGGCCGCGGTTCTCGATGGAAGGTCGCTGGGCGCGCCGTGTCGCGGCCGGTAGGTGCCGGTTGGGGCGGCGAGGGCGCCGTCGTCGACGGTAAGCCGCGACACGGCACGCGATTGTGGTGCGGTGGTGGCAGCGCGCCGGGCGGCTGCTGCCGTTTTGCTGCGGGCGACGGCGCGGTAGACAGTGGAGCGGGCCACGCCGAACAGATCGCCGAGTTCGGCTGTGCTGTATTCGCCGCTGCGCAGCAGTTCGACCAGGTGCGCTTCCTGGCGCGGGTTGAGCTTGGGTTGCTTGCCCCGCAGGTGGCCCTTGGCCTTCGCCACCCTCATGCCCTCCGCAACCTCTGGGCGGCCGTCACGTAGCCCAATCGTCTGCGGAACGGGCGCGCCGGCGTCCGGGCGCCTGGCAGCTCCTGCTCTGCGCACACGGCCGACTGACGATCCGCTTGCGGGACAGGTTTTGTACAACATGACGCCGCAGTTGTACAGTTGCGTCATGGCGACGGTGAACATCA
>DAITQD010000263.1:0-2126 GCA_036833255.1 Jatrophihabitantaceae bacterium | reverse complement strand
GCCTGACCTGCAGGCGGTGTCGATCTTCTGCGGCGGCCGCAAGATCCACGCCGAGCTGCGCGCACACCGCGAAACCGTCGAGGACATCGCGCTCTTCCACCGCGCTGTGAGGCCCGACGTCACCTTCATCCTGGGTGGGATCCACGCGGCGGAGCGACTCGTCGATTACCGGCGAGCGGCTCCACATCGTCACCTCGTGATCTGCAACGGGATGGCATACGGCCTGGCGCAGCGCCGCCGACTCCTCGGGCGAGTCCGCGACTCGGTGGCGCGATCGGCCCGCGAGTGCTTCCTTCTCAACTGCGCCGAGAACGACCGCGCCTACGCATCGATCCTGCGCGGGCTGGAGGCAGCCTAATGCCATCGAAGGGCGGCCGCGGCACGACGACCACCAACCCAGCGGTCGGACCACCTGTCGTTGCGGGACCAGCAGTCGGACGAACGCGCGAGGAGTGGGATACGGCCGGCTTCACGGTGGCCGAAATCGGACGAGCCCTGCGCCGCGGCATCGACGTCGAGCGGCTCAATGAGCTCGCAGCTCGCGAGGATGGGTTGGTTCCGGAGGAGGCGGAGGAGCTGTACCGATATCGCCTCCGCCGCGCCCAATCGCGACTGCGTCAGTTGGCCCGCGCCCGCGCCCGCGGCGACGAAGAGGGAATTCGCGCCGCCATCGACGACCTTGATGGCCGGCTGACCGAGCTGCGCCGCCTCGAAGAAGAGCGTCAGCGTTCTGGGCTGGCGATCGGCTACGAGCTGGAGCTGGACCAGCGGCAAACCGCCATCGACCAACTTCTGGAGCTGGCTAGGCGAAGGCCACCTGGGTTGGTCGCCGGTTCCGATGTGGCGCCCGCGCAGCCTACCGGCGATGTGCGATTACCGCCGATCGCCTTCCAGGCGGCGCCGAACGACGTTCCCGTCTACATCCTGGCGCCGCGCTCATTGCCGTCGGACGCGCTCGTTCGCAACGTCGAGGCGGTGGCACACCAGGGCGCAAACCTTCACGTCGTCCATGACCCTTCCGAGATCCCCCGCGGGCAGGAGTTGCCTCCGCTGGTGCTCAACTGGGGCGGGAGCGACTCTCTGCCCGCGGACCTTGTGGCGCTGAATCGGCCAGACGCGGTGCGCATCGCGTCTGACCAGGTGGAGTCGGTGCGCCGCCTTGGTGAGCTCGCGCCGCGGACGGTGCTCCGACCCGACGACATGCATCTGCTGGAGTCCGATCGCGTTGTCGCCAAGCAGCGTCGGGGAGCGCGGGGCAGCGGGAAGGCGGTCATTGCGGCCGACGCCCCGTGGAGCGAGAGGGCTCGTTACGACCTCTTTCAGGAGTTCATTCCCGACCGAGCCGAATACCGCGTGAGCGTCCTCAACGGTCGCGTGGTGTCGGCCTACGCGAAGCAGCCGCCAACGGGTGCAAACCTGGAAGACCTCCGACCGGAGTGGACGCATCAGCTGGTCACCACCCTGCCGGCGGCGGTCGTGTCGACTGCGCGGGAAGGCGCGCGACGGATCGGGCTCGATTACGCCGGCGTCGACGTCATCGTCGATCGGCGGACCGGCCGGGCCCTCTGCCTGGAGGCGAACGCCGCCCCCGGCATGTCGGAGCAGACCCTGAGCAGCCTCTACGCCCACCTGCAGCAGACACTGCGCCGCCGGCTTCGGAGAGCAAGCTGAACGATGCCAAGCAAGGGCGCTAGCCGCACCACGAACCACGCAACGACGGCGACCATCGCACCAGTTGCGGGCCCCGCGGTCGTGGTTCGACCGTCGTCGACACAGGCCATCCTTGCGGAACCGGCGCCGATCCAGGCAGTGGTCGGCGCCCCATTTGCGGCCGGAGCCGCCGCGGTACCGGCACAGGCACAGGTGGTCCCCGCCGCCGCATTTGTGCCGGACATCGAAGACCCCGCCGTCGACACCCCCGAGTGGGCCGATGTCTACGCGCGGTCCGTCGAGCGCCACCGTGACGAACGCGAGAGGATCGACCGCGAGCAAGCCGAGGCCCAGCAGCTCTGGGACCAGTTCCTCGAGGCCCAGGGCTCAGAGGTGCCCGAAGGCGAGCGGTCTTTGACATCCAACGACGAGCTTCATCGCCAGTTGCTCCACCTCGCCCGGACTTCGGGCGGCGA
>DAITQD010000262.1:0-2162 GCA_036833255.1 Jatrophihabitantaceae bacterium | reverse complement strand
AGCACCACCCGAGAGCCGGCGCCGATGCGGGAGAGCACCGTCAGCAGCACGTTGCGTTCCAGCGACTGCGCCTCGTCGACGATGACGAACGAGTCGTGCAGGGAGCGGCCGCGGATGTGGGTCAGCGGCAGCACTTCGAGCATGCCGCGGCCCATTATCTCGTCCATCACGTCGGACGAGACGAGCGCGCCCAAGGTGTCGAAGACGGCCTGCGCCCAGGGCGACATCTTCTCGTTCTCGTTGCCGGGCAGGTAACCGAGATCCTGACCGCCCACCGCGTACAGCGGACGGAACACGACGACCCGCTTGTGGGCGCGGCGCTCCAGCACCGACTCGAGTCCGGCACACAGCGCCAGCGCCGACTTGCCAGTGCCGGCGCGTCCGCCGAGCGACACGATGCCGACGTCCGGGTCGAGCAACAGGTCCAGCGCTACCCGCTGCTCGGCGGAGCGGCCGTGCAGGCCGAACGCCTCGCGGTCGCCGCGCACCAGCTTGACCTGCTTGTCCGGGGTGATCCGGGCCAGCGCGGAGCCCTTCGCCGAGTGCAGCACCAGACCGGTGTGGCATGGCAGGTCAGCGACCTCGGCGAAGTCCTCGTGCTCGACGAGGTCGAGTGGGTGACCGCCATAGAGCGCGTCGACGGAGTCGGTCGAGACGTTCAGCTCGGCCATCCCCGACCAGGGGCTCGAATCGCCCACCGGGTGCATGCGGTACTCGTCGGCGGTCAGCCCGACCGACGCCGCCTTGACCCGCAGTGGCATGTCCTTGGTTACCAGCGTGACATCGCGGCCCTCGTTGGCCAGGTTCAGCGCGACGGCCAGGATGCGCGAGTCGTTGCTGTCGACGCGGAAGCCCGCCGGCAGCGTAGAGAGGTCCGAGTGGTTGAGCTCGACGTTGAGCCGGCCGCCGGCATCACCGATCGGAACCGGCGCGTCGAGGCGGCCGTGCTTGATGCGCAGATCGTCGAGTACCCGCAGCGTCTGCCGGGCGAACCAGCCGAGCTCAGGGTGATGACGCTTGCCCTCCAACTCGCTGATGACCACCAGCGGGAGCACCACCTCGTGATCGCCGAACCGGCCGAGCGCCCCGGGGTCGGAGAGCAGGACGGAGGTGTCGAGCACGAACGTGCGCATGCCGGGACGTTCGGCCTGCGGCAGCAGGGCAGCACTCATAGGACGCTCCTGACAGGGGGTGGTGGCGTGCACGGGCGCATAGGGAACTCGCCGCGCTCTCGGGGATCCGGTCGATCCGGCCAGGTGCACCGCGCACCAGCGGGGATGTTCCGGTCCCCTCGCTGGTCGCTGCCACCGTTACGGGACCTCCCGAGCGGACCGGTTAGGCCGGCCCACCGATTCGGACGCTACGTCCTGCGCCCGCCCGGGCCCGGCAGGCTCGCGGCAACGCGGCGGTCAGGACGTTTCGGCCGCGCGCGCCGGGTCGGCGCCCCACTGCGACCAGGAACCCGGGTACAGCGCGGTGTTGCGGTGGCCGGCGATCTCCAGCGCGAGCAGGTCGTGGCAGGCCGTGACGCCCGACCCGCAGTAGGCGATCGCCGGCCCGGCACCGATAGCCGCGAACCGCGCGCGCAGCGCCGCCGCGGCGAGAAACCGGCCGGTCGCCGGGTCCAGGTTGCCCGCCCATGGCGCGCTGTGGGCGCCGGGAATGTGGCCCGGACGTGGGTCGATCGCGGGGTCGCCATGGGCATAGCGCTCGGCGCTGCGTGCATCGAGCACCGCCGAGCCTGGCACCATCACCGCATCGGCGTCGGCGAAGCGCCCAGGCGGCCACGGGCGGGCGGTGCGCGCCACGGGTGAGAGCGCGGGCACGTCGGTGCTCAGCTCGGCCGGCCAAGACGAGAGCCCGCCGTCGAGCACGGCGGCCGGCTCGTCCAGCACCCGGAGTAACCACCACAACCGCGCCGCGTTCGAGCCGCCCGCGTCGTCGTACGCGACGACCGGCTGCCCGTCGGCGATGCCCACCCGGCCGAGCGCCGCGGCGAAGTCCACGGGTGACGGCAGTGGATGGCGACCCTCGGCCGCGCTCGCCGGTGCGGACAGGTCGGCGTCGACGTCCAGCCACACCGCGCCCGGGACATGCCCTGCCTCGAACGCGGCGAGCCCGGACCGGCCGTCGAGGTACCAGCGCACGTCCACGACGCGTAC
>DAITQD010000261.1:0-2168 GCA_036833255.1 Jatrophihabitantaceae bacterium | reverse complement strand
TCGCGTGCTGCCGCCTCGAGCTCGGCTGACTGAAGCTCCGCCGCCGCGCGACGCTCACGCTTGGCCAGTGCCCGGGGGCTGGTGTTGCGCAGCGTGTGCGCCCGCAGCACGTAGTCAACGCCGGTTCCCACAGTCACGATGACCGCCAAAGCCATGACCACGACAGCGATGGAGTGCCAGAAGATGCTCAGCGGCAGGACATAGAGCAGGATCGCAAGTGCCTGAAGAGCGGTCTTGACCTTGCCGCCTCGACTGGCCGGCATGACGCCGTGCCGGATGACCACGAAGCGCAGTGCGGTGATGCCGACCTCCCGGACGACGACCACTGCGGTGACCCACCACGACAGCAAACCGATGATCGAGAGCCCGACGAGCGCCATACCCATCAGTGCCTTGTCGGCGATCGGGTCGCTCACCTTGCCGAAGTCGGTGACGATCCCCCTTGAACGCGCCAGATAGCCGTCGACACGATCGGTCGCCGTTGCGACGACGAACACGCCGAAAGCGAACAGGCGGTAGCGCGTCGAGTGCCCATCGTCATACAGCAGGAGCCACGCGAAGACGGGGACAAGGGCCATCCGCGAGATGGTGAGCGCGTTGGCGATGTTCCACACGCTCGCCGGCGCCTGACGAAACTTTGGGTCGATCCCCTTGTGGATCACAACGGCTCCGCGATGAGGTCGATGCCGTGGGTGTCGACAACGCGTGCGGCAATGATCTCGCCCACCGCGGGTGCCTCGGTGCCTGAGCGCATCCGAAGGATCGTCGCGCCGTCGACGTCAGGACCTTGATGGGCCGCCCGTCCGGTCAGCTCATCGGTGTCCTCATCGATCTCCTCGACCAGGACTTCGACGAGCTCGCCCACGCGCTCCTCGGTGCGCTGGATGTTGAGCTCCTCGACCAGAGTCGTGAAGTGCGCCAGGCGCTCGGCGATGATGTGGCTCTCGAGCTTGCCCTCATAGGTCTCGGCCTCGGTGCCGTCCTCGTCGGAGTAGCCGAACACGCCGGCCACATCCAGACGCGCGGCGGTCAGGAAGGCCTCGAGCTCGGCGAGATCCTCGTCGGTCTCCCCGGGGAATCCGACGATGACGTTGGACCGGATGCCGGCGAGCGGGGAGCGCGCGCGGACGTGGTCGATCAGGTCCAGGAAGGCCTGGCGCGAACCGAACCGGCGCATCTTGCGCAGCAGCGGCTCCGACGCGTGCTGGAAGGAGATGTCGAAGTACGGCACGACACCCGGCGTCGAGGCCATGACGTCGAGCAGGTCCATCCGGATCTCGGCCGGCTGCAGATAGGACACCCGGACGCGTTCGATGCCCTCGACCGAGGCGAGCTCGGGCAGCATCGTCTCCAACAGGCGCAGGTCCCCGAGGTCCTTGCCGTAGGACGTGGAGTTCTCGCTGACCAGGAAGATCTCCTTGACGTCGTGCTCGCCGAGCCACTGCGCCTCGGCCAGCACGTCCGCTGGTTGCCTCGAGACAAACGCCCCGCGGAACATCGGGATCGCGCAGAAGGCGCAGCGCCGGTCACAGCCACTGGCAATCTTCAGCGGAGCCCACGGACGGCCGTCAAGACGGGCGCGGATGACGCGGGGGCCGCTGGCCGGGCCCGGCCCTTCGAACGTGCGGCCGTGACCGGGCAGGGCCACCCCGGCGGTAGAGGCTTGTCGCGAAGCCGGCGAGAGCGGCAGCAGGCGGCGGCGGTCGGACGGCACATGCGATGCGGGCCTGTTGCCGGCCAGGATCGACGTGAGGTGGCTCGACATGTCCTTGTAGGAGTCGAAGCCGAGCACCGCGTCCGCCTCGGGGAGCTCGGCGGCGAGCTGCTCGCCATACCGCTCGGCCAGGCAACCGACCGCGACGACCTTCTGCGTGCGGCCCTCACCCTTGAGGTCGGAGGCCTCGAGCAGGGCGTCGATGGAGTCCTTCTTGGCCTGGGCAACGAAGCCGCAGGTGTTGATCACGGCGACATCGGCCTTGGCCGCGTCGTCGACCAGCAGCCAGCCCTCGGCGGCCAGCCGGCCTGCGAGCTCCTCGGAGTCGACCTCGTTGCGGGCGCAGCCCAAGGTGACCAACGCGACGCTTCGGGGGCGACCGTCCGCGGTGGAGGTCGTGGAGGTCGCCGAGGTCATGTCCCCATGGTAGGTGGGCTGCGGTTGAATGACGGCA
>DAITQD010000260.1:0-2208 GCA_036833255.1 Jatrophihabitantaceae bacterium | reverse complement strand
ACCAGCAGCCGCCACCGGGCTACCAGCAGCCGCCACCGGGCTACCAGCAGCCGCCACCGGGCTACCAGCAGCCGCCGCCGACCCAGCAATACCCGCCGCAGCAGTAGCCACACACCAGTATCCGCCGCCGAGCCCGCTGATCAACTAGGACTTGCGGTCGATATCCGACCGCAACTCCTAGATGATCAAGCGAGTTGGGCTGTGGACAATCGCGCTCTCTGTCCACAGCCACCGCGCACGCACGCTCGGCGACGCGGGGAATCGTCAGGCTGTTACCTATGCAGCGCTTCGCGGGTTTCGAACTGCCCCGCGTCCTCGTCCCGGCGACTGCGCGCCGGCTGGGCATCACCCGGGCGCGGCAGCGCACCGAGATCAGTCGGGGCAACTGGCAGTCGATCGCCCGCGGTGTGGTGCTCACCCGGCCCGACAAGCCCAGCCGGGCCGACTGGGCGGACGTCGGTCTCGCGCTCGCCGGGCCATCCGGGGCGTTGAGCGGATGGGACGCACTGCGTCTCAGGGGCCTTGGTGACCGAACACCGCCGAGGTCACCCGTCCTTGTCATCACCCACGAGGAGGTCGCGCGCGTCGTCGGATCGGTTCGGATCCGGCAGACCGACCGCGCGTTCACCGTCTCGATGACCTCGGCAAATCATCCTGAGTCGCCGTTTACCCCTATCGTTTCGGCTGCCCGCGCCGTTGCCGACGCAGCGCTCGGCTACCCATCGCTAGCCCCGGTACGGGCCCTGGTCACGTCAGCGGTGCAGCGGGCGGCGTGCGAGCTCGCCGAGCTCGGCGTTGAGCTGGAGGCCGGCCCGCAGAACGGAAGCTACTACCTGCGACGGGCCCTGCAGGACACCGGGTACGGCGCTCGGTCGGTGGCCGAGGCCGAGGCGGCGCACCGGCTGCGCGGCGCCGATGTGCCGCCATTCGAGATGAACGTGCCGGTAGTCGACGGGCGCGGAACCGTGATCTTCGTCGTGGACGTGCTGTGGCGGGCGTTGCGCGCGGCGCTCGAAATCGACAGTCGCGAGTTCCATTTCAGCGACGCGGATTGGCGCGCCACGCTGGCTCGGCACAACGAGTTGACGCGCTACGGGCTGTCGGTCACGCACTACCCGCCCTCCGAGACCCGCGCGCCCGGTTGGACCGCGGAGGTCGCGTGCTGGCTGCGGCGGCGGGCGGCTGAGGTCGGCGTCGCGATCCCGGCCGGTGGTGGCTCGGGGACGAGGGCGGTTGGGCAGCCGCCGGCACCCTTCGTCGTGGTTCGGGGCGGCTAAACCGCAGCTGTGCTGGTGGCCGCAATTGAGCTTGATCATCTAGCGATAGCGGCGATATACGACCGTAACTCCTAGATGATCACGAAAAAGAGAGGGCGGGCGCGCCGCGTCACCCGCCGGAGGGTAGGAGACCGGTCACCGAGGACAGGTCGACACCGCAGTTCTTCGTCGAATCTGCGGAGATCGCGTCGGCGGCCTTGGTGACGGCGCCGAGGTCGACGGACGGCAGCGCCGTAGTGTCACCACCCGACTTGACCAGGGCGAGGACAGTCGGACCGAGCACCTGCCACTGCCCGGTGATGCCGGCCGGCGCCACCTGCTCGATCTCCGCGATGAACGCCTTCGTGCTGGTCAGCAACGCCGGATCCGTGGCGGTGATCCCAGGCAGGATCGACTTGCCGGCCGCAACAGTCTGCTTGAGCATGCCGCAGTAGTCGGCTTGGGACGCGTGCAGTTTCGCCGCTGCGGCCTCCGGGTGCGTGGAGCTGATCTTGCTGCCGACCGTCACGGCACTGTTCGACCACCAGCGGGTCGCGACGAACGACGAGGGCGCCGACGTCTTGCCGGCGTGCGGCGAGCGGTGGTGCGCGCCGCCGCAGCCGGCCGTCGATGAGGCGATGACGAGCGCGGCACACGGCACCACACCGAGGCGGACGGCGCGAAGAACGGACAGCATGACAGGCAGCCTAGCTGCGCTCACTTGCCCGATGCCGCCGACAGTTGTGCCTGCTCCGCAGCGCTGCTGGGCGCGACGAAGGCCTGCAGGGTGAGCTGGAGAGTCGTCGTGCCGCCAGCGTGGCCGGTCGCGGCGGCGGAGCCCTCGGTGAGCTGGCTGATCAGTACCGCGCGCGGCTGCACCGACTGCAACTGCGTCAGGAACTGGTCCAGTTGGCTTGCCGTGCCGCTCACCGTCGCCGTGATCGGCAGCGCG
>DAITQD010000259.1:0-2236 GCA_036833255.1 Jatrophihabitantaceae bacterium | reverse complement strand
CCCGGTCACGTCCGCTGGCAGGCCGGTAGACGATGACGGCAAGCCCATGCTGAACGTCCGCGAAGCCGCCGAACTGATCGGCAAGGAACGATCTTGGATCACCCGGCAGCTCAACAGCGGCGCACTACGTGGCCGCAAGATCGGCAACGAATGGTGGACAACCCTCGCGTGGGTCAATGCGTACAAGCGCCTCGACGAGCGCCGTGCGCTTCGCTCTCGCTGATGGCTCTGGCAGTCTGATTGGCCCCTGTTGGCGTGGGCGACTCGGTAGTCACCACGTCGCGCCGCATACGATCCGTGCAATTCGCCTCGCAGCGGCTTACCGCTCGACCTCAGGGATTGACGGTGCGCGCGTCGAAGAAGTCCTCGGCGGCGACCAAGCGCTTCAGCACTGCGGGCGGGACGGGGGAGTCGGCCGTGACGATCATGATCGCTTCGCTGCCGACGCCATCGTCGCCGTCGGGGTGCCGGCCGACCGCGGCGGAGACGATGTTCACGCCGGCGTCGCCCAGTGCCGTGCCGACCCGGCCGAGCATCCCGGGCTGGTCGCGGTAGCGGAAGATCGCAAGCTGGTGCTCGAGCTGAACGTTGAAGCGCGAGCCCCAGGCCTCCAGCAGGTGCGGACGGTTGCGCCGGCCCAGCACGGTGCCCACCACCCGCGTCGCCTGGTCACCGGATCGCACTGTCACGCGGACGAGATCGGTGAAGTCATGCGCGTGCGGCCGGGTCGTCTGCGCCACCGAGACGCCACGTTCCTCGGCGAGATGGAGTGCGTTGACGTCGTTGACGGCCTCCTCGGTGTGCCCGGCGAGAACGCCCTTGACGACCTGGATGGTCAGCAGCCGGTCGTCACGCTCGGCGATCCGGCCGAGGAACTCGACCTCGATCGCGTCGATGAACGCCCCCGGCGCGAGTGCGGCGACGATCCGGCCCAGGCTGGCGCACAACCCCAAGAACGGGGCAAGCGCCTCCAGGTCCTCGGCGGCTATCGCCGGCAGGTTGACCGCACTGGTGACCGCGCCGCCGCGCAGCGCGGCGATGACCTGTTCGGCGGCCTGATAGCCGGCCCGATCGGTTGCCTCGGCGGTCGACGCGCCGAGGTGCGGGGTGACGACGACGTTGGGATAGCCGAACAGGGGATGGTCGGTGACCGGCTCGTGGCGGAAGACGTCCAGTGCTGCAGCGGCGACCTTGCCGGAGTCGAGCGCGTCCTTGAGCGCAACGTCGACGATCAGCGGACCGCGCGCGACGTTGAGGACGCGCACGCCGTCCTTCATCTTCGCGAAGGCGGCGGCGTCGAGCCAGTCCTCGGTGTCCGGGGTGTTCGGCAGGTGCACGGTGATGAAATCAGCCGAGGCGTAGACCTCGTCAGAGGTCAGGGCCCGCTCGGCACCGAGCTCACGGAAACGTTCCTCACCGACGAAGGCATCGAAGGCGAGCACGTGCATGCCGAAGGCGCGAGCCCGCGCAGCGACGAGCTGGCCGATCCGCCCGAAGCCGAGGATGCCGAGCGTCTTGGAATGCAGCTCGACACCGTTGAACCGGGCACGATCCCATGAACCGCCGACGAGCGAGGCGTGCGCCTGTGGCACGTTGCGGGCCAGCGCCAGCAGCAGCGCCATGGTGTGCTCGGCCGCGGTGATCACATTCGACTGCGGCGCGTTGGCGACCACGATGCCGAGGCGGGTGGCGGCGTCGACGTCGACGTTGTCCACGCCGACGCCCGCGCGGGCAACGACGCGCAGACGGGTCGCCTTCGACAGCAGCCCGGCGTCGAGCTGGGTCGCCGAGCGGATCAGGATGCCCTCGAACTCGCCGATCCGGCGCGACAGCTCGGCGTCGTCCCAGTCGAAGCCGCGCTCGACCTCGAACCCGGCCGCACGAAGCAGCGCCTCGGCGGTGCTCCCGATCTTCTCCTTGACGAGCACTCTCATCGGTGGCAGCGCGGGGGCCTCAGTCACCGGACGGCTCCCTTCTGTCTGGACCAGAACGCGTGCGACCGACCGCGACCTTCGAGCCGATTCGCCTCGAATGGCGATCTCCGCCTGGCAGATGCCAGCCGCAGCGGCCGCTCAGATGCTAGACGATGCCGGCCTCGGAACCGGTGAGCGCGACTTCCCCTGCGCAACGCATCACGGGTCGGCTCACGCAGTGTCGTGGGGCGACATGAACGCGGACGCTCCGCCGTCTGTCGGGCCGAAGATGAACTCGACGCACGCGGTCGCGATCTTTCGCG
>DAITQD010000258.1:0-2237 GCA_036833255.1 Jatrophihabitantaceae bacterium | reverse complement strand
CCGATCCGGTTAGCCGTGTTCGCGATGCTCCGCGACCGCGCCCGACTCACGGCGCCTGTCCGGCAGGACGACGGCACCTATCTCGCGGCCGGGTATCTCACCTCGGCGCTGCCTGACATACCGGCCGTGTTGACGTCATGGGCCCGTAACGCCCTCGAGGATCAGGGCATGGCCGGGGCGTCGCTGGACTCGACGCTTTCCACGGCCTGCAAACTGCTCGACGTTCACGCTGAGCGGATCGCGGGCCTGCCGTGGGTGGATGAGTATGACGCCGAGCTGGGCTGGTGCCGTAGGGCCCTGCAGCGTGCTCACGGGGTGAAGACGAACCCGCCGCCGCTCGGCCGGTGCATCACTGTCACTGACACCCGTTCCTGCACCGGCCAGGTGTGGCCCGTGCACGGCGCGCTACCTAGATGCAGCAAGTGTGGCCGCCGCTATGGCAAACTTGAAATTGTCAGGATGCGACTCAGCAACGTGGAGACTGCATGACCTGTGCCATGGCACTACCCGCCGACGCTGCCGCCGCTGCGGAAGTCCGACCCGGGACGCTCCGCGTCTGGGTCCACCGTGGGCAGATCCGGGCCAAGGTCGACGGCCGCTACGACGTCGCCGAGATCCTCGCCTGGTCTGACCGGCGGTCCCATCGCCACGCAGTCTCGGCGCGACACCAACGCGGTAGCACGCGCGGTGCTTGCCAACCCGGCGCAGTCGTGTAACGCTTCAAGCACTACAAGCACGTCCCGGCCCGGCTAGAGCCTCCCCGCTCGCCGGGCTTCGCCACGCCCGAGGCGGCAAACCATGGCAATACCGCCGCTCACCCTGTCCGAGATCGACGTGGCGCTCGTCGCCGTCCGCTGGAAGTGGCTGCACGCCGTGTGGATCAACAACGAGACGGGTGTGAAGAAGGCCGAGGCTGAGCAGGACGCGCTCCTCGATGCCAGGTTCGCGCTCAGCCGTGAGCCGTCGGACGGTTTGACATGGCCCCAGTCCTGATGGTCGGCACGGATCGCACCCCGCCGATCGTGGTCATGGCCCGGCCTCTGACGATGCCGTGCCCTACCTGCGGCGGCGACGCACTGTGGCAGTGGGTCCGTCCTGATGTGGTGGCGACCGCCACCGACTACCCGTCGGTCGACTGCCCTGTCTGCGACATACCCGATGCTTGGAGCGCGCCATGATCGGACGACGGGTTGGCACGGTCGCGGAGATCGTCCGGCCCGGCGATTACTGCGGCCCGATCAGTAGCTACACCGGCGAGGTCGAGTCGTGCTTCTTCCTGCTGCCGACGAGTCGTGACGTGGAAGCCGCGGTCGGTGGACGGTCGATTCACCACGTGGCGTTCCCACCGCACACCTACCGCGAGTGCCCGGATGGCAGCCTAGAGATCCGCGCGTCGATAGGCGCCGAGCCGTTCTGGCACGGCTACCTCGACGAGGGGCACTCCTGGCGGGGCGTTGGCGAGTGGGGCTGAACGTGCGCCTCGTCCTCGACGTGTTGCTGCCCCGCCGCTACGTGTGCGCGCTGATCGACTGGCTACGCCCCGGCACCGGCCACAAGCTCACCGACCGCTGCACACCAGCCGCATGCATCTATTGCGGCTCGAGCTCGAAAGGAACCTGACATGGCACGCTGGCTCCAACTGCTGCTTGGCGCGCTCGTGATCCTGCTCATCGTGGTCGTGCTGGTGCACTACTTCAGCGTCTCAGTCCACTAGCCGTGACGCCGATGGGGTGGGTCTGTCCTGTCTGCGGCGTCGCGTTGGCGCCGTGGGTGCGCGAGCATGGGCATCAGTCGACCGTTGCTGCGGTTGGTGGCTCATGGAAATGCGGCCTGTGCAACACCGTCGTCATGCCCGGCACGACGCATTACTGCGCTGGCCGGGTCTCCTGCACCACCACTACCGTCGCCCGTACAGCCTGAGCCCAGTTTGCCGTGGCCGCCTACGTCGTGCGTTCGGTCACCATCGCTGAGGTCATGGACGACGACGGCGAGATCAGCCTCACCCTCGACACCACCGGTGACCCGACAGAGTGGCAGGCCCTCGGCATGCTCGACTTCGCTGCTGCCGCATCCCGGGCTGACATCACCTGGCCCGACGAGGACGACGAGTGATACTGCGCCCCTGCCTCGGCACCCCAGGCCAACCCTGCAACCAACTCGGCACAGGCAGCAGATGCCGCGACCACGCCCGCGCATGGAAGAAGCTCCGCAACGACGACCGCCCCATCGCACGAGCC
>DAITQD010000257.1:0-2262 GCA_036833255.1 Jatrophihabitantaceae bacterium | reverse complement strand
TTCGGTTTTCAGCCAGAAGCACCAAGGCAACCCGCGACTCACACCGTCTCGTCGTCGGGCAGATGCTCGCGCGCCCACAGCGCCGCGGACGTCCGGTCACTCACCCCGATACGCCGGAACACGTTGCCCATGTGCACCTTCACCGTGCGTTCGGCAATCCCCAACGACCGCCCGATCTGCTTGTTCGCCAGGCCCTTGCTCGCCAGTCGCAGCACCTGCAATTCGCGCTCACTGAGCTCGTCAACCGGCGACGACGCCGCGGGCAGAAGCGCACCCGCCACCCGCGGATCCAGCGGCGCATGACCCCGCGCCGCCGCGCGAACCGCGGCCAGCAGCTCGTCGGGCATGCAGTCCTTGAGCACGTACCCGATCGCGCCTGCAGCGAGCGCGTCGCGTACCCGGCCCTGGTCGGAGAACGACGTGAGGATGACGACCCGCAGGTGCGGGCGGTCGGCGAGCAACCTGCGGGTGGCAGTGACCCCGTCCATGACGGGCATCGACAAGTCCATCAGCACCACGTCCGCGTCGACTGCCTCGGCGAGCTCGAGAGCCTGCCCCCCGTCCGCGGCCTCACCGACGACGTCGACGTCGGCGGCCGCACCGAGCAGCGACGTCAGCCCGGCGCGGACCAGGCGGTGGTCGTCGACGAGCAGCACCCGGATCATCGGCCCGGCACCGACAACCGCCACGTCGTGCCGTGACCGGGCGCGGTCCGCACCCGCAGGTCCGCACCTGTCGCCGTGGCCAGATCGGTGATCAGCCGCAGCCCGAAGTGGTCGCCGGTGGCGGTCTGCGACGGATCGAAGCCGACGCCGTCGTCGGCGACGGTCAACTGCACCGCCGCGCCCTGTCGCTGCAGCGAGACGCTGACGTGTTCCGCTCGCGCGTGATGCACGACGTTACGCAGCAGCTCCTGTGCGATCCGGAAGGCGGCTTCCTGCTCGTCCGGAAGCAACGCGGCGGCCGCGTCGTCGTCCACGTCGAGCACGACCGCGGGACCACGGCCCGCCATCGTCGCCACCAGGTCACGCAGCGCCGCGGGCAGGCCGGCCGAACGCAGTGCGGGCGGGTAGATGTCGACGAGCAGCGACCGCAGACCGCCCATGCTCGTCCGTACCGCACCAGCCGCGTCCCGCAGTTCCGCGGCAAGCGCGGCGTCACCGCGGGACGCGGCTGTCTCGGCGCCGCCGGCCACCGCGAACGACGCTGCCGCGAGCTCCTGCACCGCGCCGTCGTGCAGCGTGGCGGCGATGCGTTGCCGCTCCTCCAGGGAGGCGTCGAGCGCTCGTTGCATCAGGGCTTCGCGCTGCGCCTGGCCGCGCCGGATCTTCGCGAACAGCGTCCAGACGAGCGGCAGCAGCAGGACGAAGATCACGCCGAGGCTGCTGAGCATGATGCCGACGAAGCCGCGCCACAGTTCACTCGCGCGATCCTTCACCGTGTCGTAGCGGAAGTACGTCTCGAACAGCAGCGGCGCGCCGCTCGGCGTCCACACCGGGCGGTACACCTCGAGCAACTTGCCCTGGCTGCGCTCGAACCGGTTCTCGGGCGCGCCTAGGTCGCTCACCTCGGCACGGGTCTGCGGCGTCGCCAGCACGGCCAGCGCCGAGTCGTCGAGCGGAAAGCTCATGCCGACCAGCCGCGACTCGTCGGAGTAGATGATCCGCCCCTGCGGCGTCCACACCTTGACCCGCACCACCGAGTCGGACAGGACCCGCGAGCGCACGACGCCATCCAGCGCGGCGCTTGCGGCGGCCGGGTTGTTGGCCATCGCGTCGGTCAGGACGGGCTGCACCACGCTGGCGCCGAGAACGTCGGTGAGCTCTGCCGCCTCGTGCACAGACTGGCTCTCGGCGGTGCGTCGGCTGACGATCGACCCGGCGATGGCCACCAGGCACAGGACGACGATCGCGGCGGCGCCGAGTTGGATGACCACGCGACGCAGCGGGACCGGGCGGTCGTCGGACCGGCGGGCCGCGCCGGCCGCGGGCGACGCGATCGTGACCCAGTCGGGCGGGGCGTCGGGTCTGGGGCGCGTCGGTGCCCCGGGAGAGGGGGGACCTCCCAGGGCACCGACCTCGGTCTCAGGCGTCATCAGCCGCCGTGACCGCTGCCGCTGCGGTCATCGCCGGACTCGGTCGCGCCACCACGGTCATCGCCCGGCTCGGTCGCGGTCGCGGTCGCGCCACCACGGTCATCGCCCGGCTCGGTCGCGGTCGCGCCACCACGGTCATCGCCGGACTCGGTCGCGGTCGCGCCGCC
>DAITQD010000256.1:0-2316 GCA_036833255.1 Jatrophihabitantaceae bacterium | reverse complement strand
GCGACCCGACCGGCTAGGGCGCCACCCTGCCAACCGAAGGTGATGCCACCACCCCCTGCACGGTCGTCGTAACAACCTTGCCTCGCCGTCGCTCGTGGTCCGTAATGGGAAACGTGGAAGCCATCACGGTGCTGCTCGCCGACGGCGGGTCCGAAGACGATTCCGGTTGTCTTGATATCCGGTCGGATGCCCGCAACGGCCGACGAGGTGGTGCTTGCACCCCGGACTCTGGCCGCGCAGCACGTCCAGGTCGGCGCTCGGGTGGCATGGACCGGCGACAAGGGCACCGCGGGCTACACGGTCACAGGCTCCGGGCTGCTACCCGAGGGCCCGCGCAACGGGTATGCCGAGGGCGCCTCGATCACCCCAGGTGGCTACGACAGGATCTTCGCGAGCCACAAGTTCCACAGCCCCCTGCTCTCGCTGCGCCCTGGCGCCGGCGTCGAGTCCACCATTGCTGCCCTGGCGAGAGCCACCGAGGCGGCGGTGCCCGAGGCAAAGGGCTTCGCCTTCAGACCGCCAGATCCACCCGTCGAGGTGGCGGAGATCCGGCAGGTACGGGTCTTGCCGATCGTGCTCGGCTTCTTTCTCGCGTTGCTCCCCGTTGGCGCGGTGGGGCATGCCGTCGCAACGACCGTGCGCCGGCGGTCGCACGATGTGGCCGTGCTTCGTGCGCTCGGTATGACGCAGTGGCAGTGTCGCTGGATGGTCGTGACGCAAGCCAGCGTACTGGCGGTGATCGGCCTGCTGTTCGGTGTGCCACTCGGGCTCGCAGTCGGGCGCACGGTGTGGCGGGCGGTCGCGGACTACACGCCGCTGCAGTACGTTCCACCGTTGGCCGTGTGGGCGATGCTCCTCGTCGCTACTCATTGCCAACCTGCTCGCCGCCTGGCCCGGTCATCGCGCCGCGCGGCTACGCATCGCGCATATTCTGCGGACGGAGTAACCATGCCCGCACTCGCCGTGACCTCGATCGTGTTCGCTGTCGGATGGGCGTTGTCGGCCCTCGTTGCGATACGGACCTCGGGCCCGCGCACGCTCCGGCCACTGGCCGCGACCTGCGCGCTGCTCGCGGCAGCGCACGCGGCTGGGGCGGCCTGGGCACCGCTCGCGCCGCTTGTCGTCGCGGCGTGGTCGGTGTACCTGCTCGCGCTACCCGCCGGACGTCTCGACAGCGCACCGCGCCGGGTGCTGGCCGCAGTCTCCGGTGCCGCGGTGCTCGGCTGGGTTGCCGTGTTGGCGGCGCGCGACACGGTCGCGGCGACGGCGCCCGTCGTCCTCGTCGTTCTCGTCGTGGGCGCCATCGGGGTCGTGGCGGCGGTCCTGCGCTACGGAACGGCCAAAGCAGATGAGCGGCGATCGCTGCAATGGCTTGCGGCGGCAGCTGTCTTGGCCGCCGCGTTCGCTGTCGTGTGTGTCGCGCTCGACCTGATGACCGGCGATCCGCAACCGCTGGCGGCGTGGCTGTCTGCCGCGCTTGTGCTCATCCCGCTGGGACAGCTGTGCGCTCTCCGGGTGCCCGGCACCCGCCCCGCCGCCGTCGCCCTGGTCGAGTCGATCGCCGCGGCAGGCGTGGCCGTCCTGGTCGCGTTGGTCTACCTGGTCATCGTCGTCGGCATAAACGGCGCACCTCGCGGGCACGAGCGCAGCGTGCTGCTGGCGAGCCTCGCCGCCGCGATCACCGCGGCCATGCTCGCCGTTCCCTTGCGCCATCGGCTGATCCGCTCGGCCGACGAGCTGGTGGCCGGTCGCGACCCGTCTCCGGACGAGGTAGTCACCACGTTCGGCGCGCGGATGAGCCGCGCGGTGCCGATGGACGAGCTGATGCTGCAACTGGCGGAGTCGCTGCGCGCCACGATGGCGGGCGGCGGCGCCGAAATCTGGACCGGCACCGACGGCATCCTGACGCGCGCCGTCAGCGTGCCGGCACGCGATCCGGACCGGATCCAGCTCGCCGAGCACGAGCGCGTCGTCATCGGCCGGGCACGCATCGGCGGCCCCGGCTGGAGTGCAGTGTGGCTCCCCAACTTGTTCGCGTCGGCGGAGGCCGGGGGAGACCACCGCGTCGTCCCGATCGCCCACCTCGGCACGCTGCTCGGCCTGCTCGCGGATCTGCGTGGGGACGTCCAGGTGACGATCGGCCAGCTGCGCGAACTGGCGCACGGTATCTACCCGCCACTGCTGCGCGACCGCGGGCTCGGTGAAGCCCTTCGTACCGCTGCCCTTCGGAGCGTGTTGCCGTGCACCGTCGACGTCGAGCTGTCCGGGTGCACAGCGACGAGGCCAGCCTGTGCTTCGAGCTCAGCGACGACGGCG
>DAITQD010000255.1:0-2340 GCA_036833255.1 Jatrophihabitantaceae bacterium | reverse complement strand
CGCCAAGCCCCTGTGATGGAACTGGCATACATGATGGTCTCAAACACCATTGCCGCGAGGCATGTGGGTTCGAATCCCACCGGGGGCACCCGTCCCGATCGGAAGCGAAGGAGGTGCGCGATGGCAAGTGAAGCGTCCAAGCCAGCTCCGCCGCGCCCACAGATCCAACCGTTGGGGTCGATCGCTCGATAGCTGTCCGTGCGATCTCTGGGCGTGTTGGACAACCACACGCACCAGAGGAGAAGCATGAGCTCAACACCTGAACAGGCGAAGGACCACAGCCTCCTGCTCCGGCAGGCCCGGCCGCACGACGTCGCCACGATCACTGCGCTGCTCGATGCCGCCAGCCAGCATTGGCTCGACCGGTCGACGTCCGCCGAGCAGGTCAGCGACAGGCTCGACACCCCACATACCGACCTAGCCCGCGACACCGTAGTTGCCGTGGATGTCACCGGTTCTCCCGTCGGATTCGGCCACGTGTGGCCGGCGCAACCGGAGGAGATCCGGTGCTTCGCCCGCACCGATCCCGGCCATCGCGGCCAAGGGGTCGGCACCGCGCTGCAGCATCGTCTGATCGCGCGAGCGGTGGAGATCGCCAGCCAGTCCGGTACGGCTGAATTGCCGGTGCTGACCACCACGAGTTGGCCTCGCGACGCCGAAGCAGAGACGCTGCTCGCGCGGGTCGGCTACGCGCCCACGCGCTACTTCTCGAAGATGGTCAAGAAGTTCACCGAAGCGCGCGTCGACGCGCTGCCGATTCCCGACCACATCACGATCCGGGCGTTCGCGCGCGATGACGAAGGGCCGCTCTATCGGGCCTACGTGGAGTCATTCGCCGAGCACTCGGGCCAGCAGCATCCTAACGCCGAGACGTGGTGGCGCGAGCGGCGAGACGCCGACTCGGCGGGATACGACCCTGACCTGTGGCTGGTCGCGCTCGACGGCGACGACCTGGTCGGGTTCGTCATCGCCAAGGTCCAGCACGAGTCCGGCGGCGAACCGCACGGCTACATCGGAGACCTCGGCGTACGTCGCGCCTGGCGTGGCCGAGCCCTGGGCGAGTCCCTGCTCACCCACAGCTTCGGGCTGCTCCGCGACCGCGGACTCCCCTACGTCGCCTTGGACGTCGACACCGAGAACACCACTGGCGCCGTGCGGCTCTACACGAAATTGGGCATGGAGCAACGCCCCAGCTTCACGATCTGGAGCAGGACCCTCGCAGCCCGGTAGTCCTTGAGACGTAGCGTCGTACGCCGATCTCGTCGACAAGACATCGGGTCGGGCAGACTGTGCGACGTGACCGGACACATGACGCCGGATGAGTTCCGCCGCCACGGCCGCGAGGTCGTCGACTGGATCGCGGACTATTACGAGCGGATCGAGTCCTTTCCGGTGCTCTCACAGGTGGCCCCGGGCGAGGTGCGCGCCGCGCTGCCCGCAGACCCGCCCGAGCGGGGCGAGGCGTTCGCCGAGATGCTTGCCGACCTGGACCGCGTGATCGTGCCGGGCGTCACGCACTGGCAGCACCCGTCGTTCTTCGCCTACTTCCCGGCGAACGCCAGCGGTCCGTCGATCCTCGGCGACCTGCTGGCCTCGGGGCTCGGCGTGCAGGGCATGCTGTGGGCCACCTCGCCGGCCGCGACGGAACTCGAGACGCACGTCCTGGACTGGCTGGCGAAGCTCCTCGATCTCCCTGCCCGCTTCCGTTCCGACGGCACGGGCGGCGGGGTAATCCAGCACAGTGCGTCCGATGCCGCCCTGGTCGCGCTGCTGGCCGCACTGCACCGGGTGAGCGCGGGAGCCACCGAGCACGCCGGTGTCGCGGCCGGGGGCTACGCCGTCTACACGTCCGGCCAGACGCACTCCTCTGTCGAGAAGGCCTGCCGCATCGCCGGCCTGGGTGCGGACGCGCTGCGCAAGATCGACGTGGACGCCACCACCCTGGCGGCCCGTCCCGAACACCTGCGCCAGCTCATCGCACGCGATGTTGCCGACGGCGTCACGCCGGTGCTCGTCGTCGCATCCGTAGGCGCCACCGGCACGGGCGCGCTCGACCCGGTGCGCGAGCTGGCGTCGATCGCGCACGAACACGATGCCTGGCTGCACGTCGACGCGGCCTGGGCGGGTGTCGCCGCGGTCGCGCCGGAGCTGCGCTGGCTCAACGACGGCCTCGACGTCGCCGACTCCTACTGCACCAACCCGCACAAATGGCTGCTGACCAACTTCGACTGCGACGCGTTCTGGGTAGCCGATCGCGCGGCACTCGTCGACGCGCTGACGATCGCGCCGGAGTACCTGCGCAACTCCGCCACCGAGTCCGGCGCCGTGATCGACTATCGC
>DAITQD010000254.1:0-2373 GCA_036833255.1 Jatrophihabitantaceae bacterium | reverse complement strand
CCATGACCGACGAGCTCGACGACGAGACCGCCGTCCTATCCGAAACGTGCCCGGAAGACGCAGACTCGACGTCCTACGACATCCCGATGGCAGAACACCTGCGGGTGGCCATCGCCACCGACTGGGCGCCCGCGCCCCCGATGCCGCACCCGGCCCGCCCCGACGGCGCCCCGTACGCCGCCCGCCGCCGCGAGAACCTATCCGGGCACTTCCCCGGCCAACTCGTCGTCGTCCCCGGGGGCAACCTGGCGGTGCGCGCCAACGACACCGACTACGCCTTCCGTGCGGCAAGTTCGTTCACCTGGCTGACCGGCGAGACGACTGCGGACGCGGTGCTGGTCATGACACCGACCGCGAGCGGTCACGACAGCACGCTCTACCTCCGCGAGTACGCCCAGCCCGGCGAGGTCGCCTACTTCACCAGCCGGACGTATGGCGCCGTGTGGGTAGGCAACGTGCCCAACCTCGGCGACACCGCCAGGGTGCTCGCGCTGACCACCCGCCCGTTGGGCGCCCTCCCGAACGACCTGGCGCCGTACCGCGACGCCGAGGCCGCCGCGCTCACCGGCTTCGATGCGAGCGTCGACGGGCTGCTGCCCCGCAGCACCGGTGAACGGCTCGGCCAGGTGCTCGATGAGCTGCGCCTGGTCAAAGACGACTGGGAGCTCGCCCGTCTTCAATACGCCTGCGACGCGACCGCGCGTGGTTTCGCCGACGTGGCCCGCGAGCTGCCCACTGTGCTCGGACGCACGGACATCCGCGGCGAGCGCTGGCTGGAGGGCACGTTCTGGCGGCGCGCCCGACTCGAGGGCAACGAGGTCGGCTACGGCTCGATCGTCGCTGCGGGCGCTCACGGCACGACGCTGCACTGGTGGCGCAATCACGGCACGATCGAGCCGGGCCAACTGCTGCTCGCCGACATGGGCGTCGAGACCGACGAGCTGTACACCGCCGACGTCACGCGCACCATGCCCGTCAGCGGCGAGTGGACGCCCGACCAACTGCGCGTCTACCGCGCCGTGCATGAGGCGCAGGTAGCGGGCATCGCCGAGGTGAAGGCCGGCGCCGACTTCCTCGCCGCGCACCACGCCGCCATGTGGGTGCTCGCCGACCATCTGCACAGCTGGGGCATCCTGCCCGTCACCGCCGATGTCTCCTGCGCCGAGGACCCGAAGCAACCTGGCGCCGGGCTGCATCGGCGCTACACGCTGCACGGCACGTCGCACATGCTCGGCATCGACGTGCACGACTGCTCTCTTGCCCGCAACGAGGTCTACCGCGACGGCACGCTCGCCGTGGGCCACGTGCTCACCGTCGAGCCCGGCCTGTACTTCCAGGACAACGACCTCTCCGTTCCCACCGAGCTACGGGGACTGGGCGTGCGCATCGAGGACGACATCGCCGTCACCGACGGCCAGCCGATCAACCTCTCGGCGGCCCTGCCGCGCGACCCCGACGAGGTGACCGCCTGGATGCGCGAGGTGCAGGGCACGCCCGCGGCGCCGTGACCGACCTGGTGCTGCCCGCGGGACGCGGTATTCCAGATGGTTTGGTCATCCCCGACGCCGAACTCGTCGAACGATTCAGCCGCTCGTCGGGACCGGGCGGGCAGTCGGTGAACACCACCGACAGCCGAGTCGAACTGCGTTGGGATGTCCTCGCCTCGGCCGCGCTCGGCGAGGCGCAGCGGGTGCGTCTGCTCGACCGGCTGGCGCCGCGGTTGACCGACGGCGTCGTCTCGATCGTCTCCTCCGAGCACCGCTCGCAGCTGCAGAACCGCACCGCCGCGCGCGCGCGCCTGAGGATGCTGCTCATCGACGCACTGGCACCGCCCCCGCCGGCGCGACGGCCGACCCGTCCGTCGCGGGCCGCGAAGCAGCGGCGCCTGGACGCCAAGCGGCATCGCGGCGAACTCAAGTCGAAGCGGGCCCGTCCACCCCTGGAATAGAACTCGTTCGAATGGCGGCGGGCCGCGACTCGTTACTCGACGCGGGTGACGGCGACATCGGGGGCGCCGCGGACGGCGGCCACGCGCTCGGCCTCCGCCTCGATCGCCGCCCATGTCGAGGGCGGCAGCGGGGCGAACGCCTCGACTGTCAGGGTGAGTTTCTTGCCTGCCGCGCGTGGCCGCCACGTACCTGCCACCTCGCCGTCGACGAACAGCACACCGGGCCGGCCGAGCACCGGCCACAGCGTCTTGTACAGCGCCTTGTCGGGGACGATCAACGCGCGGTCACGGGCCTGCAGATACGGGTCGAACGCGCCGAGCAACCGCACCACCTCTGGCGGCGGCGCCGAGGTGAGCGCGTCGACCCGGTCGGCGGGCAGCCACGCCGGGCTACCGTCGACGCTCACCTCGACCAATTTCTTGTC
>DAITQD010000253.1:0-2379 GCA_036833255.1 Jatrophihabitantaceae bacterium | reverse complement strand
TGGCGCCGCTCGGTGCGAGCGCGCGGGCTGCGCCCATCACGGCGATCTGGTCGACGTGACCCCGTCCGGGCGTAGCTACTCGGCGAGCGCAGGCATGACCTCGCGCGCGAACAGATCGAGGCTTGTCGGGTCATACGCGGCGTCGATGAAGTAGGTGATCGCGTAGGTCAGGCCCATACTGCGCGCCCCGGTCAGCCGCTCGACGAGCTGCTCGGGCGTGCCGACGAGCGGGCCGCTCGCGAACTGCTCGTAGGCACTCTCCAGCACGTCGGCGTCGACGAGCGGCTCGTAATGGGCGCGCACCCACGCCAGCTTGTCCTGCACGTCCTTCTCGGTCTCGCCGATCACCACGTTGTAGTTGCCCGAGCGAACGATCGCATCGAAGTCTGTGCCTACGTCGCGGCAGTGCCCGGCCAGCACCTCGGACTTGTGCCGGAACGTCTCGGGCGTCGCGTCGAAGTTGGTGTACTGCGCGTACTGCGCGGCGATCCGCAGCGTCTTCTTCTCTCCGCCGCCGGCAATCCACAGCGGGATTCCGCCGTCCTGCAACGGCAGCGGGCGGCTGATCGCCCCGTCGACCTGGTAGTGCTTGCCGTCGAGCGTGGCGGTGCCGGTCGTCCAGAGCTGGCGCATGATCTGCACGCCCTCGTCGAGCATGCCGAGCCGCTCGCCCGCGCCCGGAAATCCGTAGCCGTACGCGCGCCACTCGTGCTCGTACCAGCCGCCGCCGATACCCATCTCGACGCGTCCGCCGGAGATGACGTCGATGGTGGCGGCGACCTTGGCCAGGTAGACCGGGTTGCGGTAGCCGATGCAGGTGCACATCTGGCCGAGCCGGACGCGGTCGGTGGTGGCGGCGAGGGCGGCCATCAGCGACCAGGCCTCGTGGGTCGCCTCCTGGGTGGGCACCGGGACGGTGTGGAAATGGTCATAGACCCAGATCGACTCGAACGGGCCGTCGTCGGTCGCTCGAGCCAGGTCGCGCATTGTCTGCCACTGGTCGCTGGGGTCGATCCCGACCAGGTCGAGGCGCCAGCCCTGGGGAATGAAGAGTCCGAATCGCATGACTTCACCCTATGGTTTGACGGGTGCGGATGGGCAGCGACTGGTCGCGGGAGCAGTTTCGCGCGGCGCGGGTGGCGCGGCTGGCGACCGCCGACGAGCGCGGCCAACCGCACGTGGTGCCGATCGTCTTTGCGGTGGACGGGGCGAGGATCTATTCCGCCGTCGACGCGAAGCCCAAGACCAGCATGGCGTTGCGCCGACTGGCCAACATCGCGGTGAACCCGCGGGTGAGCCTGTTGGTCGACCGGTACGACGACGACTGGACGCAGCTGTGGTGGGCGCGCGCCGACGGAATCGCGCGGGTGCTCGTCGACGGCGCCGGTGCTATCGGGTTGCTCGCCGAGCGCTACCCGCAGTACCGCACCGAGCCACCGCCGGGCCCGCTCATCGCGATCGACGTCGAGCGCTGGTCCGGCTGGTCGGCCGGCGCCGTTGATCACTGACTGTGCCGCCTGTTCGGCTGGGCCACCCACGAGTCGGTGTTTGCGTGCCACCACGTGTGACGCACAACGCCGATGCCGCACAGTGCTCGAAGACCAATCCGAGGAAGGGCTGACATGACAGCGTTGACGCCCCAACAGGAAGAACTCTGCGTACAGAGCCGATGGGACTTCTCCGACCTGCGCGCACTGTTCATCAACTGCACGCTCAAACGCTCGCCCGAGCGTTCACACACGCAGGGCTTGGCCGACATCTCCATGGAGATCATGCGGCGCCAGGGTGTGACCGTCGACGTCGTGCGGGCGGTCGACCGCGACGTCGCGACCGGCGTGTGGCCGGACATGAGCGAGCACGGCTGGGAGCGCGATGATTGGCCGGCGATCTTCGAGCAGGTCGATGCCGCGCACATCCTGGTGCTGTGCACGCCGATCTGGCTGGGCGAGAAGTCGTCGGTCTGCACGCAGATCATCGAGCGGCTGTACGGCAACTCGCACCTGCTCAACGAGCAGGGCCAGTACGCGTATTACGGGCGGGTCGGCGGCTGCCTGGTCACCGGCAACGAGGACGGCGTCAAGCATTGCGCGATGAACGTGCTCTACTCGCTGCAGCATCTCGGCTACGTCATTCCGCCGCAGGCCGACGCCGGCTGGATCGGCGAGGCCGGCCCAGGCCCGTCCTATCTCGACGAGGGCAGCGGCGGCCCAGAGAATGACTTCACCAACCGCAACACCACGTTCATGACGTGGAACCTGCTGCACCTCGCCCGGATGCTCGTCGACGCAGGCGGCATCCCGGCGCATGGCAACCAGCGCTCGGCCTGGGACGCCGGTTGCCGCTTCGACTTCCCCAATCCCGACTACCGCTGAGCAGGCG
>DAITQD010000252.1:0-2384 GCA_036833255.1 Jatrophihabitantaceae bacterium | reverse complement strand
TGAAGCTATCGTGCCCAAACGCGCTCGGGCGGTGTGCGGTGCCGTCGCTGACCTGCGATCGTCTTGGTCACTGCCCGCCGCTGGCTCATCGTCAGTCCCATCACCGAGACCTACCGGTACCCGGTGCTCCAGCACGGTAGGCACGCGCTACGCGCGCACTTCTCGATGAGTCAACGACCCCACCTACGCGCGCACTTTTGATGAGTCAACGCGCCTTGTTGACAGCATGCCCAAGGCATCCTAGAATGGCCTGAGGTCTTACCATCATGAATGAGCTCGGACGGAGCTACGTCGATGACGGATCAGCAAGCGCAGGACCGAGGACAGTTGTCGCGGCGCAACTTGCTGCAGTTCGGTGCGGCCGGCGCGGCCGGGATCGCGGTGTGGTCGGTCTTGGGCGACGCCGCAGCGGCGGCGCAGCCCGGGCCGGCCTACCGGGAGATCAGCTTCGACCCCGGGTGGCTGTTCGGCGAGGCGGCCACCGGCAGCGACCAACCCAGCTTCGACGACACGAACTTCGCCACGGTCGTCCTGCCGCACACGGTCGCTGCCCTGTCGTGGCGTGCCTGGGATTCGGCGAGCTGGGAGCGGGTCTGGAGCTACCGCAAGCACTTCGACGTCGGTGACGACATGGCCGGCGCACGGGTCTTCCTGGACTTCGACGCGGCGATGACGGGCACGACGCTCACCCTGAACGGGCACGAGTTGCCCGGCTACCTGGGCGGTTACCTGCCGTTCCGCCGCGAGGTCACCGACCAGCTGCGGGCGCGGAGCAACGTCCTGGCCGTCACGCTGGACTCCCGGTTCAACCTCAACGTACCCCCCGATCGCGCCGCACCTTACGCGTCGAGTTCGGTGGACTACTGGCAGCCCGGCGGCATCTACCGCCATGTCCGACTGCGCGCGGTGCCGCAGACCTTCGTCGCTGACGTGTTCGCCAAGCCGGTGAACGTCCTCGACCCGGCCAGCCGCCAGGTCCAGGTGCAGTGCACCGTGGATTCCGCGGTGGTGCCCACCGGGTCGACCAACATCGTCGTGGACCTGTTGGACGGAAGTCGCAAGGTTGCCTCCGTCACGACGCCGGTCACGGTGACCGCGGGGCAGGCGACAGTGACCGCGACGCTCACCGGGCTGAGCGGCGTCACGCTGTGGGACGTCGACGACCCGCATCTGTACACGGTGCTCGCAACGCTGACCGTGAACGACACCGCGGTGCACGACTATCAGGTTCGGATCGGCTTCCGCGAGGCGAGGTTCGCACCCGACGGGTTCTTCCTCAACGGCCGCCGGCTCAAGCTGTTCGGCGTCAACCGGCACCAGTTCTTCCCGTTCGCGGGCGGGGCGATGCCCGACCGGGTGCAGCGCAAGGACGCCGAGATCCTGCGCCGCGATCTCAACTGCAACATGGTGCGCTGCTCGCACTACCCGCAGTCCGAGGCGTTCTACGACGCCTGCGACGAGCTCGGGCTGATGGTCTGGGAGGAGATCCCAGGGTGGGGCTACTTCGGCGACGCCGCGTGGCAGGCGAAGGCTGAACGCGATCTGCACGACATGATCGTCCGAGATCGCAACCACGCGTCGATCGTCGTGTGGGGGGCAATGCCGAACGAATCAGGAGAGCACGTCACCCAGTACACGGCGTGGAATCAGCTGGCCCACTCCCTCGACGACTCCCGCCCGACCGGCGGCGACGACTTCTCCCGTACCGACGCGAGCTACGTGTTCGACGTGTTCAGCTACCACGACTACAGCCACCACACCGGCCCGGACGGGCAGCAGGTGCCGGACCTGAACCCGCCGGTCGACGCGGCGGGGAGGCCCTACCTGATCTGCGAGGCGGTCGGCACACTGTCCGGCCCCGCGAAGTACTACCGACGCACCGACCCGCAGTGGGCGCAGCAGGGCCAGGCCACCGCGCATGCCCGCGTCCAGGACATCTCCGCGTCCGACGACCGGTACTGCGGGCTGCTCGCCTGGTCTGGATATGACTACGAGTCCGGGACGGGCAACCAGTACCAGGGGGTCAAGTACACCGGCGTGGTCGACCTGTTCCGGGTGCCGAAGCCGGGCGCCGCGATCTATCAGTCGCAGCTGGACCCGCATACCCGTCCCGTGCTCGCGCCGGCGTTCTACTGGGACTTCGGCGCCACCTCGCCGGTCACCAGCCTGCCCAGCGCGATGATCTGCTCGAACTGCGACCGCCTCGAGGTCTACGTCGGCGGTACCCACTTCGCCACCGCGACGCCGGACACCGCGAACTACGGCCACCTGCGCTACCCGCCGTCGTTCGTGGACTTCAGCGACGTCGACGGCTCCACCCGGCCGGAGTTGCGTATCGACGGCTATGTCGGCTCGGGCAAGGTGATCTCGCGCTCGTTCTCCTC
>DAITQD010000251.1:0-2388 GCA_036833255.1 Jatrophihabitantaceae bacterium | reverse complement strand
CTCATGCCCCGCCGTAGCACACCGCTCCCGACCCACAGTTATGGCAGGAGAGCCGCAAAGTCTGCCAGAAACCGTGCACCCCTACCAGACCTGATATGAGTACGGGCAGCGCCGACAGGGTAAGTACGGGCAGCGCCCGCAGGCCACGCCTATGCAGGCCACGCCTATGCAGGCCACGCCTATGGTGGAGTGCATGCCTGCGTTGCCTGGTCACCGTCCGTCCCTGCTGCTCGAAGTAGACCTCGCCGAACTTCCCGCCGCGCCCGACACGGACGACCCGATCGCCCGGCTGCGGGCCCGCGGCCGCCACCAGCTCCGCCCCATCCTTCGCGCGTTGCACGAGGCCGCAGCAGACCATCACGTCGTCGGGCTGATCGCCAAAGTCGGTGGGGCGCTGCCGTGGGCGGCCATGCAGGAGCTGCGCCTCGGTGTGCGTGCCTTCGCCGCGAGCGGGAAGCCGACGCTCGCGTGGGCAGAGAGCTTCGGTGAGGGCTCCGGCGACATGGCGGCATACGTCCTGGCGACCGGTTTCGACGAGATCTGGTTGCAGCCTGGCGGGGGCCTCGGTCTGCTGGGTGTGGGGGTGGAGACGACCTTCGTCCGCGGCGCGCTCGACCACCTGGGCATCGAGCCGCAGCTCGAGCAGCGTTACGAGTTCAAGAACGCCGCCGACCGCATCATGCGCACCGAGTTCACCGAGGCCCACCGCATCGCGCTCGACCGCCTTGCCGAGTCAGTGTTCACCGACGCGATCGACATGATTGCGGACGGGCGAGGGATCGAGGCCCTTAGGGTGCGCGAGCTCGCCGATACGGGGCCCCGCACCGCGCCGGAGGCGCGCGACGCCGGGCTGGTCGACGCGCTCGGCTACCGCGACGAGGTGTACGCCGCGATGCGCTGGCGGGTCGGCACCGATGTCAAGCTGCTGTTCGCCGATCGGTGGCGTCCGCAACGCCGTCCGCATGTGCCGGCGCGCCGCAAGGGCCACGTCGCTCTCGTCGAGGTGCGCGGGGCTATCGCGTCCGGGCGCACCCGCCGCGGTCCGATGGGACGGCAGGTCGGCAGCGATTCGGTCGGGGCAGCCCTGCGCGCCGCGACCAACGACGAGCACGTCCGCGCGGTCGTCCTGCACGTCGACTCCCCGGGGGGTTCGGCCGTCGCGTCCGACACGATCTGGCGAGAGGTGTGCCGCGTGCGCGACGCGGGCAAGCCGGTGGTCGTGTCGATGGGCGCGGCGGCGGCCTCTGGCGGCTACTACATCGCCTGCCCGGCCGATGTGATCGTCGCGCTTCCCGCGACGCTCACCGGGTCCATCGGCGTCTTCGGCGGCAAGATGGTCGTACGCGAGCTGTTCGATCGTCTGGGGCTGACGACCGGGACGGTGTCGCACGGGGCCCGGTCGCTGATGTTCTCGCCGCGGCGCGGCTTCAGCGACGACGAGCGTGAGCGGCTGGCTGCCACCATCGACGCGATCTACGTCGACTTCGTGGCCAAGGTGGCCCGCGGCCGAGGCCGTCCGGTCGCCGAGATCGAGAGCATCGCACGTGGTCGGGTGTGGACCGGCAGCGACGCGCTCGGCATTGGCCTGGTCGACGAGCTCGGCGGGTTGCGCGACGCCGTACGCATCGCCCGCTCGCGTGCGGGCCTGTCGGCCGATGCCCCGGTGCGCCATGCCCTTCATGTCGCCCCGCTGGCCCGGCTGGGACGCGCGAAGAACACCGAGGACCCGCGCGCGGTGGTGAGCGCGACGCTACCGGGGCTCTCTGACATCGCTGCCGCGCTGGGGCTGCCCGACACGGCCGCCCTGCGCATGCCGTCGATCACGGTGCGCTGATGACTTCCTGGATCCAGCCTTAGCGGATCGCGATCCGGACGTTAGTGGCCATGCATGGACGAGCCACGCATCACAGATCCGGAAGTTGTGGCCGGCGCATGGACGAGCCACGCCTTCAGGTGTAGCGCCGGACCACTTGCTGCAGCTTGGCGTCGTGCGCTCCATGCCAGTACACGTGTCCGCAGGACCGGCACCGGGAGAATTGCTGCTTCGTGCGCAATGTCCCCGGTTCCAGCTGGTTGGCCACCTGAGCCTTCGCAACCGGGCTCAGCGTTCCCCCGCAGGCCAGGCACAGGCTCCACGGCTCGAGGGGCGGCCGGAACCGCTCGATAACGTCGGCGAGCTGGGCGTCGGGGTGCTGCCCGCGCACGAAGGCGGCCCGGCGCAGCGCCGTGCGCATCAACAGGCCCCGGTCTTGGCTGAGCAGCACTCGGTCCTCACGTGCAGCCTGCTCGACGAGATGGTCGTCGTCAGCGTGGTTGTCGTATGCCGTGTCGACACCCAGGAGCCGAAGCCTGCGGGTCAGCGCGCCGAGGTGCACGTCCAACAGGAAG
>DAITQD010000250.1:0-2437 GCA_036833255.1 Jatrophihabitantaceae bacterium | reverse complement strand
GTCGTCATGCCCGGGCTGTGGGACTGCCACGGCCACCTGCTCGGCGTGCGAACCATGGACCTCAGCGTCATCGCGACGGAGCCGATCGCGGTGCGTGCCGCCCGTTGCGTGCCCGACCTGCGGGCGGCGCTCGACGCCGGCGTCACGTCCGTGCGCGAGGTCGGCGGCCTGGGTGTGTACCTCGCCCGCGCCGTCGAGGAGGGCACCGTGATCGGGCCGTCGATCTACGCCGCTGGCGCGATCCTGTCCACGACCGGAGGCCATGGCGACGTGCACTCCGTCCCACTGTCGTGGATCGCCGACCTCAGCGAACACGGATCGGAGTTGCGACTCGCCGACGGGCCCGCCGAGTGCGCGAAGGCCACCCGCGAACAGCTGCGCCGCGGTGCCCGGTTGATCAAGATCTGTGCGTCGGGCGGCGTGCTGTCCGAGCTGGATGACCCGATCCACCAGCAGTTCACCGTGGCGGAACTGCGCGCGATCGTCGAGGTAGCCGGCCTGGCCGAGCGCGTCGTCGCCGCGCACTGCCACGGCAAGCCCGGCATGATGGCCGCCCTCGAAGCCGGCGTGCGCACGATCGAGCACGGCACCTACCTCGATGAAGAGGTGTGCGACACCATGAACGAGACCGGCGCCATCCTCGTCCCGACCCGAACGATCATCGAGGAGTTGTTGGCCACCGACGCAGCGCCGCCGTGGGCAATGGTGAAGCTGCGGGCGGTGGCAGGTAGGCACGCGGAGTCGGTGGCGCTGGCCCACGATCGCGGCGTCACTATCGCGTCGGGAACGGACATCGCGCTGAGCGGGCGCGAGCTGCCCAACTCGTGGGGCCGCAACGGCCGCGAGTTGCCCCTGCTCGTCCGGGCGGGGCTGACGCCGCTGCAGGCCATCGAGGCGGCCACGGCCACCGGGCCGCTGACGCTCGGACCGCAGGCACCGCTGTCCGGACAACTCGTCGCGGGCTACGCGGCCGACGTGATCACTCTCGACGCCGACCCCGTCGCCGACATCGCCATCATGGCCGACCCCGCTCACGTCGTCGGAGTCTGGAAGGCCGGTCAGCCAGTCAAGGCCCCACGGGCCGGCGTGCGGTGATGGCTGACGAGCACGACGTGCGGCGGATCGCGCTCGCGCTGCCCGAGGCGACGGAGGGCATGGATTCGTTCGCCTTCGGGGTCCCCAGCAAGGGCGGATGAGTCTGATCAGAACTCAGGGCGTGCGCGCGTCGAACTCGGCAACGTCGCCCAGGGCCGGGGCCCTCGCCCGCGGCCCGGGCCGAATTCGACGCCGAGGTGACCGACCTCAACACCGCCACGCTCGGTCTGCCGCCCCGACGCAGCTGGCTGGCGTTGCAGGACGCGCTGACCGACTGGCGGGCGGGCACCGCCGATCCTGTCGCCTACGACGCGCCACTGGCCGCCGCCCCGCGCGCTCGAGGTGCTGCGGCCGCACGTTTGTCGATGACTCGGCCGGGATCAGTCGCGGCGCAACGTCGGGAAAGGCAGTTGCTCGGGGCGGGACGGATCGTCGAGCTGGGCGATGAGGGCGTCGGCCCAGGAGATCAGTCCCGGCACGTCGATGTCGTGCGGAGGCGCCGCCGCATAGTCGGCGATCCGGTCGCGTCCGCGCCGCAACAGGGCGGCCGCGCCGGAGTTGTTGCCGCGCAGGGCATGCGTCAGCGCGACGGCGAGCTGGGCCAGGCCCTGCCACAGTTCGCGTTCGGACTCGGGCGCAGATTTCCAGCTGCCTTCGAGAACCTCGTGCGCGTGGAAGGGCATGCCGTCGTCGAACAGGCGCTGGGCTTCGTCGAGCGCGGCCTCAGGCGGCAGCGCCAAGCCGTCGGGCACGCGCGCGACGCCGGGCGCGCCACGGGGCAACGGACGTCCGAGGCCGTCGCGCGGGCGGGCGTTGAGCGGCCGGCCGCGGGGATCACGCTCGCGCTTGGACGCCTCGGTCACCCATCGAGCGTATGCCGCGTCGGTAGATCGGGCAGTTTCCAGGCGTGGGCTGCACCGCGTTGTTGGGTACTGGCAGCCGCGGGCCAGACGTGTCAGGGTGGGAATATGTGCCGCAACATTCGGGTCCTGAACAACTTCGAGCCGCCTGCGACGTCCGAGGAGGTGCAGGCCGCGGCGCTTCAGTACGTACGCAAGGTCAGCGGCTCGGCCAAGCCGTCGGCGGCGAACGAGGCTGCGTTCGGTGAGGCCGTCGCCGAGATCGCACACGTGACGCAGCACCTGCTCGACGGGTTGGTGACGACCGCCCCGGCGCGGGACCGAGCCGTGGAAGCCGCCAAGGCTCGCGACCGCAACGAGAAGCGGTTCGCCTCGGCGTAACCCCCGATCGCCACCAATTCGCGCCTTTGACCCCGCTATCGTCGCTGGCCGAGGCGATTCGCGACGCTGGCGGGGTCAAAGCCGGAACAACGGCGCTGTCC
>DAITQD010000249.1:0-2456 GCA_036833255.1 Jatrophihabitantaceae bacterium | reverse complement strand
GCCGATCGGCGACGGGTGGGTGCCCGCGCCGTCGACGGATGAGATCCGCTTCCCGTACGACGGCTCACTCGTCTCCTCGGCGCCGGTGGGCGATGTCGACCTCGCACACCAGGCGATCGAGCACGCGCTCGCCGTGCGCGGGGAGGCCGCGCATCTGCCCTCGCACGTGCGCCGGGCAGCGTTGCTCGGTGCCCATGCGGCCATCGTCGCGCGGCAGCACGACTTCGAGCAGCTCCTGGTCCTCGAGACCGGCAAGCCCCTGGTCGACTGCCGGGTCGAGGTGGCGCGCACGCTGCTGACCCTGCAGACGGCGGCCGAGGAGGTCGCCCGGCTGCACGGTGAGACCGTCCCGCTGGACCTGCTGCCCAGCGGCGAGGGCCTGCTCGGTTTCTGGGTGCGCAAGCCGATCGGCGTGGTCGTCGGCATCGCCGGCTACAACTACCCGTTGCTATTGGCTGCACACAAGGTTGCGCCGGCGCTGGCCGCGGGCTGCCCGGTCATCGCCAAGCCGGCGCCGCAGACCCCGTTGGCCACGCTGTGGCTCGTGCACCTCGTCCGCGAGGCGCTCGCTGCTGCGGGTGGCAGTGCCGCGGTGGTGCAGCTCGTCACGGGCGGTCCCGAGGTCGGCGTCGCGCTGACCACGGACCGGCGGATCGGGGCGGTGTCCTTCACCGGCTCGGCGGCCGTCGGGCACCAGATCGCCCGCGATGCGGCGCCGACCAAGGTGCTGCTCGAGCTCGGCTCCAACACGGCGCTCGTCGTGGCCGATGATGCCGACCTCGACGCGGCCGCCGACGCGGTGGTCCGCGGCGGCTATTACGCCTCGGGGCAGGCCTGCATCAGCGTGCAACGGGTCGTCGTCGTCGAGTCCGTCCGCGACGACTTCCTGGCCCGACTGTCCGACCGGATGGGCCAGGTCGTCGTGGGTGACCCGCGTGACGCAGAGACGCGGGTGTCCGCCCTCATCGACGAGCGGGCCACGGCACGGGTGCAGGACTGGGTGGAGCAGGCCGTGGCGTCCGGCGCGACTCTCGTTCACGGAGGCACCGTGTCGGGTGGCATGATCGAACCCGCGGTGCTGCTCGACGTCCCGGCCGGCCAATCCGCCTGGGACGAGGAGATCTTCGGCCCAGTCGTTGCCGTGCAGTCCGCGCCCGACCTCGAGGCCGCGTTCGATGTGGTCAACGCGTCCCGCTACGGGCTGCACGCCAGCGTCTTCACGGCCTCGCTCGACTCGGCCTTCGCGGCGATCGACCGGCTCGAGGTGGGCGGGGTGGTCGTCAACGAGGTGCCGGGCTTCCGCTCCGACGTCATGCCCTACGGCGGCGTCAAGGACTCCGGCGCAGGCCGGGAGGGTCCGCGCTTTGCCATCGATGAGCTGACCGTGACGCGGATGGCCGTCATCCGCCCGACTACGAAGAAGGACTGAATCATGGACTATTCCAAGCTGTTCCGGCTCGACGGGCGCAAGGCCGTGGTGATTGGTGCCGGCAGCGGGATCGGGCGGGAGGGCGCTCTTGCCCTGGCCGCCCACGGCGCCGAGGTGGTGTGCGCCGACCGCGACCTGGGTGCCGCGGAAGCGACGGCCGCCCTCGGAGCCGGGCTCACGGCATACGAGCTGGATGTGTTGGATGGTGCGGCGATCGAGCGTGCAGCGCATGAGCTCGGGGAGGTGGACGTCCTCGTGTTCGCCGCCGCCACCAACGTGCGCAAGCGGCTGCTGGACTACTCCGGCGAGGAGTTCGACCGGGTGGTCCAGCTCAACCTGCGCGCGTCGTTCGACCTCGTGCGGGCGTTCGGCGCGGGGATGGCGCAGCGCGGGCGGGGGAGCATCATCGGGTTCAGCTCGATCCGCGCGGTGGCCGTCGAGCCCGGGCAGGGCGTGTATGCGGCGACGAAGGCGGGGCTGGTGCAGCTGCTGCGGACCGCGGCCGCCGAGCTCGGTCCGTCCGGGGTGCGCCTCAACGCGATCGCCCCGGGCATCGTCGACACCCCGCTGACGGCGCAGATCCGCGCCGTGCCGGAGTGGGCCGACGCGTATGCGAGTAAGAGCGCGCTCGGTCGGTGGTCCCATCCGAGTGAGCTCGCCGGCGCCGTCGTCTATCTGGCCTCGGACGCGTCCTCGTTCGTCACCGGCAGCCAGCTGTTCGTCGACGGGGGCTGGACGGCGATCGACGGGCGCTACACGCCACCTTCGTGACCATATAGCAGCCTACGACGGCCCATGGGACCGAGCCGGAGAGTTCCCTGTCCGCCATGCAGTCCCGGCGTCCGCGGGCGGCTGCCCGTGTGGCGGGTACGCTGTTGCCTTACGTCAAGATGCCCACGTACGGGTCTTCGTTGCCCATCTGGCTTTGCGTGGTAGTCGGTGGGGGTTTGACGGCCTTGGGTTGTTTTCAACGCGAACGCCGCCTGGCTCGTGCGCGCAGTCATGGCGTTCAACCTCACCCGTGCCC
>DAITQD010000248.1:0-2479 GCA_036833255.1 Jatrophihabitantaceae bacterium | reverse complement strand
CTCGGCGTCTGACGGCGACCTATCCGCCGTCGCTACGGCCTCAGGCCATGCTGCCGCGGGGGACCGCGGTGAGCAGTACCGCCGAGTCCTCGATCGCGAGCAGCGAATGGCGCGCCGGCGGGATCTCCACAAGGTCACCGGTACGTGCCTGCCACGAATCGCTGCCTACGTGCAGTTCGACGCGGCCGCTGATGACGTAGAGGGTCGCCTCACCGGGGTTCTCGTGCTCGGACAGCTGCGCGCCGGCCGCCAGCGCGACGACGGTCTGCCGCAGCACGTGCTCGTGACCACCGATGACGGTCGTGCTCGCGCGCGACGAGTCGGTGCGGCGGGCCGCCTCGAGCTGCTCACGCGCGATCGCGTCCAGGGACACCTTCTGCATGTCGTAGTTCCTTCAGTTGGTCGTGGGCGCCCGCAGCCGGCCGCCGTGTACGGTGCGGAATTCCCGTCGCGAATCCTGAAGGGCACTCTATGCCGGACGCCGACCTCGGCTCGCGTCGCCTGCACTACGTGCGGCGGGGGAGTGGGGCGCCGCTGCTGCTCATTCAGGGCATGGCCGGCCACCACCAGATCTGGGGCGAGCCATTCCTCGGCGGCCTGGCGAACGACTTCGACGTCGTGGCCTACGACCACCGCGGCATCGGTGACAGCACCGACGTGCCGGGGCAGTTCACTATCGCCGACCTCGCCGACGATGCCGCGTCGCTGCTCGACGCGCTCGGCTGGTCCGACGCGCACGTCATGGGTATCTCGATGGGCGGCATGGTCGCTCAGGAGCTTGTGCTGCGGCACCCCGAGCGAGTCCGAACGCTGGTGCTCGGCTGCACCTACGCCGGCGGTGCGGGTTCGACGCTGGCCGCACCCGGACCGTTGCGCATGCTGCAGGCGATGAACACCGGCGACCTCGACCTCGCCATCCGCACCGCGTATGAGGCGAACCTGTCCGCGGGCTTCCGCGCCGACGAGTCGCGCTACGAACCGTTCAAGACCGCCAGTCTCGCGGTGACGGTGCGGGTGCCGGCGGTGCTGCGTCAGGCGCAGGCCGCGTTCGTCCACGACACGTCCACCCGGCTGGCGGGCATCACGGTGCCGACGCTTGTGCTGCACGGCACGGCCGACGACATGATCGTGGCCGGCAACGGCAGCTACGTCGCCGATCTCATTCCGGGCGCGCGGCTAGAGACTCTGGACGGCCTCGGGCACCTGTTCTGGTGGGAGCAGCCCGACGCCGTTGCCGGACTAGTCCGAACGCACTGCCTCGTCGGTATCTGACGGCGTCGGCTAACATGATCATCTACAGCGACACCTCCTGGCCGCTGTGGGCCCGCATCGCGATCGCGGTGTTCTCGGTCGGCCTGCTCGGCGTTCTCATCTGGTGGTACTACCAGCATTTCTGGCGGCGCTGAGGCTGGCGTAGGGCCGCGGCGATGATGCCGAGAGTGCGAATCGAGGACGTCGGATGAGTCTTCGCTCGCGAGCGTTGATGATGTCGTCGGCGCGCGCCGGGATCGGCGTGGCGTCGATCTTCGCGCCCAGCGTGTCGGCGCGGATCACGGGCTACCCGGCCGAGCACGACAACGCGACCGCGCGAATGATCGGACGCCTCTTCGGCGTGCGTGAGTTGCTGCTCGCGTGGCTGGTCGTCGACGCGGTGCGACGCCCGGAGGGTGCTATGGGCGCGCCTCGCGCGCCAGGCGTCGCGCCCGCTGCGGGCCGAACTTCCTTAGCTGCCGGCCGGAAAGTGACGTAGCGGAATTCATGGGCTCTTGAAGACGGCGTGGTCGCCTACGCGGCGCCACCGGCAATGCAGCTCGCCGTCGACGGTGATGAGTTCGAAGGTGGCGCGACCGTCTGGGCTGGCGAAGGACCAGGTCATTTCCAGTACCCCGGGCGCATTGCGGATCGACTTGACCCGCAATGAGGATGGCCATCGTTTCGACGCGTCCGCTGCGAATGCATCGCATGCCGGCCCGAACTTTTCGCTGATCACCGTGCGGAAAGTGGTGCGCTGTTCGGGTTTGAGCCGCCGGTAGTCGCCGTCGACCGCTGGCGTCGTCTCGAACTTCACGCGTCCGCGGTCGCGGCGTCGAGCTTGTCCAGGTGGGTGAGGAAGTCATCGGTTGAGTCGTGCACGGTCACCTCGCCGCGAGTGACATGATCGTCGACTTCGCGCTCGCGCTGCTGCGCGCGTTCGGTCCAGAACCAGGCCTGCTCGGCGGGTACCGGCAGCGCGGCGCGCAGCTCCAGCACACCGTCTTCTCGCTCGAGGATCTCGACCTGGGCGCCCGGTTCGTCGAGATGCATCCGCCGGCGCAGTTCGGTGGGCAACGCGATGAGCCCGCGGGCCTGCAGCCCGACGTAGCCGTGGAAACCAGTCACGTCTCCATGATGCCCGCTTTGCGGTAACACTGCAATACACCATGACTGCGAACGGTCGTGTTCATCGGCCCCAACAGTCCGCGCTGGACTAACAACTGTT
>DAITQD010000247.1:0-2486 GCA_036833255.1 Jatrophihabitantaceae bacterium | reverse complement strand
AAGTGGGCCGCTGCCGGGGTGCGGATGGCCGATGAGGTCGATGAGTCACGGCCCAAGACTCTGGCCGGGCTGACGATCGTCGTCACCGGCTCGCTGGGGGGGTTCTCGCGTGACGAGGCCAAGGAAGCCATCCTGTCCCGCGGTGGGAAGGCAGCCGGGACCGTGTCGAAGAAGACCGACTTCGTGGTGGTGGGGGAGAACGCCGGTTCCAAGGCGGAGAAGGCGCAGGAGCTCGGGCTGACGATCCTGGACGAAGCCGCCTTCCGCGACCTGCTCGAGTCCGGGAGTCCGGACGCCTGAGCTGCGCTCTGGCCACGGCAGGGTCTGGTGTCACGACTCAGAAGCCGGGGGCCACGCGGGGCCAGGGAGCCAGCCGCTCGAGCAGCGCAGCCACGGCGAGCAGCAGCTGCTCGCCGCCATCCGGTGCGACCAGCTGCACGGCCATCGGCGTCCCGGTGCGCGGGTGCACCCCGGCGGGCACCGAGACCGCCGGGTAGCCCGCGTGGTTCCAGGGGGCGGAGTACGGCGCGTAGCGGGCGTTGGCGGCGAAGACCCGTGGCCAGGACCGTTGTCCCCACCGCGCGGCCTCGACCGGAGGCGTCGCCAGCGTGGGCGTGACCAGCAGATCGAGGTCGGCGAAGTACCCGGCCAGGTGGGTGCGGAAGCGATCCCGGTCGGCGTCCTTCACCAGGTTGTGAGCCCGGACGCGGTCGCCCAGCGCCACGTGGGACCGCACCGCCCGGTCGAGCCGGGAGCGGTCCAGGCCTTCGGCGTCGAAGGAAGCGCCGCCGAACCACCGGGCCAGCACCGGCAACGGGTTCTTCGGGTACGGCGGGTCGACGCGCTCGACGTAGTGGCCGGCCGCCTCCAGCAGTCGCACGGTACGGACGACGACCCGCAGGTGCTCGATGTCCGGTCGCACGCCGTTGACTGGCGGCTTCGTCGAGACGCCGATCCGCAGCGCCCGGTCCGGCTCGCGCACCTCGGCCAGCTCGGGGTTGTCGGCCATGACCGACAGCACGAGCGCCGCGTCCGCAACCGTGGTGGCCAGTGGGCCGTTCTCGGCCATGCCGTACCAGTCGTTGGGCCCCAGGTGGGCCGGCACGACCCCGCTCCCGGGCTTGATCCCGACCAGCCCGCAGCAGGCGGCCGGGATCCGGATCGATCCCATGCCGTCAGCGCCGTGGGCCACCGGGACCATGCCCGCGGCGACGGCCGCGGCGGAGCCGCCCGAGGAGCCTCCCGGCGTCCGGGTGACGTCCCACGGGTTGTGGGTGATGCCGAACGGCGAGTCCGTGGCGGCGAACACACACAGCTCCGGGACCCGGGTGATCCCCACGACGACCGCGCCCGCCGCCCTGAGCCGAGCCACGACCGGGTGGTCGGCAGGCTGCGGCTCGCCTGAGGTGAGCGGGGACCCGTTGCGCATCGGCTCCCCGGCGACCGGCACGCAGTCCTTGATCGCGATCGGGACGCCTGCCAGGGGCAGCTGCGCCACGTCGGCCCGCCGCGCCACCTCCGCAGCCTCGGCCGCAGCCTTCGCCGGGCGCACCACCTGGAAGGCACCGAGCCGGTGGTCCCGCGAAGCGATTCTCTCCAGGGCAGCAGCGACGACGTCGGGGGCGGAGAGCGCACCGCTGCGGACGCCAGCAGCGATCTCGGTTGCGGTGGCCGGCGACATATTGGTCATGCACCCGAGCGTACGACCGCCAGCTCGGTGTGGTCGTTCTCTGCGTCACACATTCAGCGGCGCTGCGTCACACATTCAGCGGCACGGGATGGATCTCGTCGTAAGGGTGGCCGGCCCTCTCGTGAATGCGTTGAACGGCTTCGGCCGAGGGCGCCTCGGACAGGCAGTAGACGACTCCACTTTCCGGGTCCGCCCAAGCCTGCTTGAAGTCAACCCCTTCCTCATCCTGAATGGCAAGGTCGGCGTTGTGAGCCTCCAACAGATCGTCGGCGGTGATGCCGATCATTCCCCGGTGGACGTCCATGAACTCAGGCATGTTCATCATCTCCTTTGCTGACATGTGGGCGATTACGGTGACACGCGAACAACTGAGGCTACGAGAAGCGAGCACCGCGAAGAACCCACAAAGTGCGTAGTCGCAGCCTTGAGCACGCGGCATACAGCCCGTGACGGCCGGTGACGGCCGACTAGACTTGAGCGCATGTCCGCAATCTCCCGCGACGATGTCGCCCATCTCGCCATGCTCGCGCGCATCGACCTCAGTGATGCCGAGCTGGACAAGATGTCCGGCGAGCTCGCCGTCATTCTCGAGTCCGTCGCGCGCGTGAATGAGGTGGCCACAGACGACGTCCCACCGACGTCGCACCCGCTGCCGCTGACCAACGTGACGCGGCCCGACGTCGTGCGCCCGAGCCTGACCGCCGAGGAGGCGCTGGCCTGCGCGCCCGCCTCCGAGCAGCAGCGATTCTCCGTCCCGCGGATCTTGGACGAGGACTGACGCGTCCGGGCGTCCATC
>DAITQD010000246.1:0-2504 GCA_036833255.1 Jatrophihabitantaceae bacterium | reverse complement strand
TGTGGTGATCGCCCTCGATCATGTCGACGAACCAGCCCCCGAACCCGTCGATCGTGAACGCACCCGCCACGTTCGACGGCTCACCGCTGCTGCAATAGACCTCGATCTCCTCGTCGGTGACGTCGGAGAAGTGCACGATCGTCGACACGGCGCCCATCGCCACGCGCTCGGCTGCGCAGTCGATCAGGCAGTGGCCGGTGTGCAGGATGCCCTTGCGCCCGCGCATGCGCTGCCAGTAAGCGACCGTTGCGCCAATTGTCACGGGCTTGCCCAGCGCCTCGCCGTCGAGCTCGAGGATCGAGTCGCAGCCCAGGACGAGCGCCTCGCCGCGCAGCCGCTTGCTGACGACGAGTGCCTTGGCGTTCGCGAGTTCCTGGACGAGCGCGGCGGGTGTGTCAGCCGTGATCGTCGACTCGTCCACGCCGCTGACGATCACCTCCGGCACCACGCCAGCACGCAGCAGCGTCTCACGTCGGGCGGGAGAGGCGGAGGCGAGAATGAACCGGATCGTCACAGGCCGAGGGACTTCGACACGACGCCTTTCATGATCTCGGTCGAGCCGCCGTAGATGCGGGTGACGCGGGCGTCGGCGTAGGCGCGCGACACGGCGTACTCGGTCATGTAGCCGTAGCCGCCGTGCAGCTGCAGGCAGCGGTCGATGACCCGGCCCTGAAGCTCGGTACACCACCACTTGGCCTTCGCCGCGTCGGCGACGTCGAGCTCTCCGGCATTGAGCCGGTCGACGCAGCGGTCGATGAAGGCCTGTGCGACGTCGACCTCGGTGATGATCTCGGCGAGGACGAACTTGGTGTTCTGGAACGAGCCGATCGTGGTGCCGAACGCCTTGCGGTCCTTGACGTAACGCAGCGTGTTCTCGAACGCGGCCCGCGACTCAGCCACCGCCGACACCGCGATGGACATGCGCTCCTGAGGCAGTTTCTTCACCAGCTGCGCGAAGCCCTCGCCCTCCGCGCCGAGCAGGTTCGCCACCGGCACCCGGACGTCGGTGAACGACAGCTCTGCGGTGTCCTGGCTGTGCAGGCCGAGCTTGTCGAGGTTGCGCCCGCGCTCGAAACCGTCCATACCCCGCTCGAGGATGAGCAGTGACATGCCGCTGCGACGATCGGCGCCGGCCGCTGCTGTCTTGACTGCGGTGATCACCAGGTCGGCGTTGATGCCGTTGGTGATGAACGTCTTCGAGCCGTTGACGAGGTAGTGATCGCCGTCCCGCTTGGCGCTGGTGCGGATGCCGGAAAGGTCCGAGCCCGCGCCCGGCTCGGTCATCGCGACGGCGGTGATCAGTTCGCCGGATACGATGCCCGGCAGCCAGCGCCGCTTCTGCTCGTCGTTGCAGTAGGTGAGGAAGTAGGGCAGGCAGGTGTCGTTGTGCAGCGTGATACCGAGTCCGGTGCCGGTGATTCCGGCTAGCGCGACCTGCTCGTCGAGCGCCTGGTTGAAGCGGAAGTCGTCGACGCCGCCACCGCCGTACTCCTCGGGCACCTGCATGCCGAGGAAGCCGCTCTTGCCGGCCTCGGTGAACACCTCGCGCGGCGTGATGCCGGCCCGCTCCCAGTCCATGTAGTTCGGCACGATGGCCTTGTCGGCGAAGGCGCGGAACGCCTCGGCGAACGCCTCGTGGTCGGCGTCGAAATGCTTGCGCTGCATGATGGGGTCTCCCTGGCTGGTCTGCCGGTCCGTCCCTGCCTTTGTACCAGCAGCCCGGCGGGCCGATCGCGGCCGATAGCGTCTGGGCATGGTTTCGGGATCCGTGCTCGGCGTGATCGGCGGGTCGGGCGTCTACTCGCTGTTCGACGGCGCCGAGCAGCGCCGCGTCCCGACGCCCTACGGCGAGCCGAGCGACGCGCTCACCGTGGGCACGCTCGGTGACCGGCAGGTCGCCTTCGTGCCGCGGCACGGAACCGACCATCGCCTCGCGCCGGACGCCGTGCCCTACCGCGCGAATCTCTGGGCGCTGCGCTCGGTGGGTGTGCGGCAGGTGCTCTCGCTGTCGGCGGTGGGCTCGCTGCGGGCCACCCTGCCGACCGGGACGCTGGTTGTTCCCGACCAGCTCGCTGACCGCACCCACGGCCGCGCGCAGACGTACTTCGACGACGCGCGCGGCGTCGGCCACGTATCATTCGCCGACCCGTATTGCCCGGCCGGCAGGGCCGCCGCGCTCGGTGCCGGGCTGCCGGTCAGTGACGGCGGCACCCTCGTGGTCGTCAACGGCCCGCGCTTCTCCTCGCGCGCCGAATCGCTCGAGTTCCAGTCGCACGGCTGGTCGATCATCGGGATGACCGCCATGCCCGAAGCCGGCCTGGCCCGCGAGCTTGCGCTCTGTTACACGACACTCGCGCTCGTCACCGACCTGGACGCCGGCGTCGAGGCAGGGCAGGGCGTCACCCACGGCGGAGTACTTGCGGCCTTCGCCGCTAACCTGCCGCGGTTGCGTGAGCTGCTCGTCGCGACCCTCGCCGCGTTGCCGCAGCAGCAGGGCGAATGCA
>DAITQD010000245.1:0-2561 GCA_036833255.1 Jatrophihabitantaceae bacterium | reverse complement strand
GGCGTGATCGCGACCGCCTTCTCGACCAGGTCGTTGACGATGTCGTAGTCCATCAGTACGTACTGCCGGGCGATGACCACGCCCTGCAGCCGCCGCGCCAACTGCTCGACCCGCGCCGTCGCCGGCGCACCCTGCCGCCGGATCAGCACGGCCTGACTGGTGAGCAGTGGCTCGCCGAAGATCTCCAGGCCGGCGTTGCGCAGGGTGGTTCCGGTGGACACGACGTCGGCGATCGCGTCGGCCACGTCGAGGCGCACGGCGGTCTCGACCGCCCCGTCGAGCCGGATCACCTCCGCGCGCACGCCCTGTTCGGCCAGGTAAGCGGCCACGACACCGGGATAGGCCGTGGCAATCCGCTTGCCCTCGAGCTGCTTGACGCTCGCGGCCACTCCGGGCAGGCCGGCGAAGCGGAACGTCGAGCCGGCGAAGCCGAGCGACAGGATCGGCTCGGCGTGCGCGCCGGAATCCAGCAGCAGGTCCTCTCCGGTGATCCCGACGTCCAGTCGACCGGAGCCGACGTAGATTGCGATGTCGCGCGGGCGCAGAAAGAAGAACTCGGTGTCGTTTTCGGTGTCGATCAGGACGAGTTCACGGTTGTCGGTGCGCTGGCGGTAGCCGGCTTCGGCGAGCATCTGGCTGGCGGGCTCGGCCAGCGAGCCCTTGTTCGGAACGGCGATCCTGAGCATGGTCTACCTGTCTGCAGGCGTGATGGGAATGGGTCGGGCCTACAGATGTCGGTAGACGTCATCGAGCGCAATGCCCTTGCCGAGCATGATCACCTGGACACGGTAGAGCAGCTGGCTGATCTCCTCGGCCGTGCGCTCGGTCGACTCGTGCTCCGCGGCCATCCACACCTCGGCCGCCTCTTCGACGACCTTCTTGCCCTGCGCGTGCACTCCGGCGTCGAGTGCTTCGACGGTGGCCGAGCCGGCCGGTCGGATCCGCTGCCGGTCGGTGAGCTCGGCGAACAGCTGCTCGAAGGTCTTCATCGCATGGCGCAGCCTACCGGGCACCGCTCAGGTGGCCCGCTGACGCGACCGCTCGTTGGCCCGGCGCAGCCGCCACGTCCGGAGGTGGTGGTACCCGCGCACCGACTCAGGGCGGCGGGCCCGCAGAGCGAAGCGCGGGTCATCTTGCAGCGACTCAGCCATCACCCGGTCGACCAACACCCAGCCCGGGCGGCAGATCGACGTGAGCCGGCTGGCGATGTTGACCGTCGTGCCGTACACGTCACCGAGGCGGCTCACGATCGGACCGGCGGCAAGACCGACGCGGAGCGGCGGTAGTCGCTCGTCCGCTGCTGAGGCCGCTTCCAGGCCCAGGGCGATCTCGGCGCCGTCAGTCGGCGTATCGGCGACGAAGAGCACCTCGTCGCCGATCGTTTTCACGATCCGGCCGTTGTTGGCACCGACGACCTCCGTGGCAGCGGACTCGAACGCCTCGAGCAGTTCGCGTAGCTCGCCTTCGGTGGCCTTGCGCGTCCGCGTCGTGAAGCCGGACATGTCGGCGAAACCGACGACCGTCGTCGCGACGCCCGCCGCCGCCACGTCGGTCGTCGCGTGTGACACGACTCGCGCGAAGTAGCCGGCGAGCTGACGACGCCACACGAACGTCTGGATGTCCTGCATGACGGGCAGCAGTTCCTCGACGAACTGCGCGATGTCCTCCTCTGAGGCGAGCAGCTCCGGGCGGCTCGTCACCAACTCGATGAGCAATTGCCCTTGCCAGGCAGCCAGTCTGGAGAAGGTCTGCCCCAGCATCCGGGTCATCGCGGTGCGCAGTTCGTCGTCGATGACCGCGTTCTCGGCGAGGAACTTCGCCTGCCCTAACGCGGTGACGTCACCCTCGGTGAAGACGACGTCGTCGTCACCGACGGTCGCGAAGCCGAGCGCGCGCCACAGGCTGCGCGCCTCGTCCGGCTCGATGCCGGCGGCCCGGCTGACGTCCGCGCGGGTGTACTCGCGCGGTCCGCCGAGCAGCGTGCGCTCGAACCGCTCGAGCAGGCGCGGCAGGTCGAGTTCGACGGACCCCAGCGCCTCGCCCTTCTCGACGTCCTCGGGTTCGATCATCCTCGCCTCTTACGTCGTGTGCACGATCAGGACGTCGGTGCTCGCGTGACGGGCCACGTCGAGCGGTACCGATCCGATGAGCCGCCCGGCCAGCGTGTTGAGCCCGCGGTTGCCCACGACGAGCAGGTCCGCTCTGCGGTCCTGCACGACCTTCTGCAGCGTGTCTGCCGGCTTGCCCTGCACGACAACCGTCTCGACCTTGGTCGCGCCGGCGGCGATCGCGCGATCCCGCGCCCGGCTGACGGTGTCGTCGGCCGGAGCGGACCCGACGACCTGATAGGCCGCGTCCGGACCGAGGACGTCGCGGTCGTGCGCCGTCTCCCTGTCGTTCGCGGGGAAGTACGCGCACGCGATCACCAGTGTCGCACCGGCATCACGCGCGAGCGATGCGGCGCGGTCAACGGCGCGGAAGGACGTCTCGGAACCATCAGTTCCCACGACGACGATCTGATACCCGCCCATGTGCCCTCCACTCCGAACAGGGTTGCGACG
>DAITQD010000244.1:0-2585 GCA_036833255.1 Jatrophihabitantaceae bacterium | reverse complement strand
GCGAGCACGACAAGCAGCGAACGACTCACCGCACCAGCCCGAGTCCCGGGACGATGTCACCGAGTGCGAACCTGACCGGTTGTTCAAGCTGCTCGTAGGTGCAGGACTTGGGGGTGCGGTCGGGCCGCCAGCGGTTGAACTGGGCGGTGTGCCGGAAGCGTTCGCCCTCCATGTGGTCGTAGCGGACCTCGACGACCCGCTCGGGCCGCAGCGGGACGAAGGAGAGGTCCTTGCCGGCGTTCCAGCGTGATCCTTCGCCTTTGCGTGGCGTGCGCTCGCCGGCCTCGTGCGCCGCCCAGTTCCACGGATGGTCGTCGAAGTCGGTGACCAGTGGCTGCATCTCGGTGAACAGCTCGCGGCGTCTGGCCATGGGGAACGCGCCGATGACGCCGATCGAGTTGAGCACGCCATCGTCGGTGTAGAGCCCGAGCATGAGTGAGCCGATCGCGTCGGGTCCGCTCTTGTGGACGCGGTAGCCGGCCACGACGCAGTCGGCGGTGCGCTCGTGCTTGATCTTGAACATGACGCGTTTGTCGGGCTGGTAGGTGCCGTTGAGCGGCTTGGCCACGACGCCGTCGAGCCCGGCACCCTCGAACTCGGTGAACCACTGCTCGGCGAGGTCGCGATCCATGGTGGCCGGCGTGAGGTGGATCGGCGGCCGGACGTCGGCGAGGGCGGCCTCGAGGGCGGCGCGGCGTTCGGTGAACGGCCGGCCGGTGTAGTCCTCGTCGCCGAGTGCGAGCAGGTCGAAGGCGATGAACGAGGCCGGGGTCTTCTCGCTCAGCGTCGTGACCCGCGAAACGGCGGGGTGGATGCGCTGCTGGAGCGCCTCGAAGTCCAGGCCTGCGTCGGTGGCGATGACGATCTCGCCGTCGATGACGCAGCGTTCGGGCAGCTCTGTTTTGACCGCCTCGACCAGTTCCGGGAAGTAGCGGGTCATCGGCTTCTCGTTCCGGCTGCCGAACTCGACCTCGTCGCCGTCACGGAAAATTATGGATCTAAATCCATCCCATTTGGGTTCGTATGAGGCCGCGGGCGGGATGGCCGGCACTGACTTGGCCAGCATCGGAGGAACCGGCGGCATCACGGGCAGCTTCATCGGCCCAGTGTTTCATCGACATGTTGTGACGGGTCGAGTGTCCGGAGTGCCCGCGCTAGCTCGTCCCGTCAATGATCGAGTCGGTAGCGGCAGAAGAGCGCGCCGCCCTGCTCGAGCAGGCCGGTGAGGGCGAGCGCCCGGGGATCGCCCGGCCACAGCTCGCCCGCGACGATGCGACGTGCTCCCGGGCCGGACAGGATGGGTGAGAGGCTCAGGCAGAGTTCGTCGACGACGCCGGAGCGGGCGAGGTCGGCGAACAGCGTCGGGCCGCCCTCGCAGAGGATCCGGGTGAGGCCGCGGTCGGCCAGCGCCGCGCGCGCGGCCGCGAGATCGACGCTCTCCTCGCCGCAGGTCACGACGTCGGCGACACGGTCGAGCCGGGCGCGCGCGGCGGGATCGCCGCTCGCGCAGGTGAGGACGATCGTTCGCGCGTCGCCCGGAGCTCCCGTGAACAGGTCGGACTCCGGGTCCAGTCGAAGCGAGCGGCTGACCACCGCCGTCGGCAGCGTCGCGCGCAGGCCGAATTCCTCGCGGATCCTGCGTCGCTTGTCGCTGACCGTGATCGCCGCGTAGCCCTCGGCGCGTACGGTGCCCGCACCGGCGACGATCACATCGGCCAGGTCGCGCAGCGCGGCGAACACCTGATTGTCGCCCGGCGTCTGCAGCCCGCGTGACACGCCGTCCTCCGTGGCGGCGCCGTCGACGCTGGCGACGAAGTTCACCCGCAGGCCACCGCCGTTCAGCCAGTCGGCCGCATAGAACGCGTGCACGTCGATAACGTCGGCAGGGGTCGGCAGCAGCGAGCGCATGGGTCCCATCTCAACACGCGACGGGCCCACTCAACGGACCGGGAGCGTCATTAGGCTTCGGTGATGGGTAACAAACCGACACGGGTGCCGACGTCGATCGAGCGGGCCCTCGACACGGCGCTGGACAAGGCGCTCGCGATCCAACGCCCGGTCGTGCTGAGCTACCTGGCTCGAGTCCGGGCGAAGCAGCCGGACGCCACGCCCGCCAAGGTCATCGAACAGCTGGAGCGCCGTTACCTGGCGGCGGTTGTCGGTATCGGCGGCGCATCGGGTGCGGCGGCCGCCATTCCCGGCGTCGGGACCGGCGCAGCGCTCGCGACCGGGGCGGCCGAGATCGCCGGCTTCGTGTCGGCGACGGCGATGTTCGTTCTCGCCGTGGCCGAGGTGCACGGCGTGCCGGTGAGCGACCCCGAGGTGCGGAGGGCGCTCGTCCTCGCGGTATTGCTGGGCGAGGGCGCGACGGCCGCGCTGGAAAGCGCCGCGGGGCAGGCGCCGCATTGGGCACAGGTGATCGGCCGGGCCGCGTCGCGGGAGAAGATCGCGGGCGTCAACAGCCGCCTGGCGCACCTGCTCCTGACCCGGTTTGGGGCGCGGCAGGGGGCATTACTGGTCGGGCGGGCACTTCCGCTGGGCATCGGCGCCGGCATCGGTGCGGTGGGCAACGCGGCGCTGGCCCG
>DAITQD010000243.1:0-2592 GCA_036833255.1 Jatrophihabitantaceae bacterium | reverse complement strand
CCCTGCTCGATGGCGAGCTCGACCAGGCCGGCCAGGTCAGGTAGTGAGTCCGGTGTCATCCCGACCGCCGCGGCCTGCTCGAGGCTCGGCGGGCTTTGCCAGAAACCCGAGCCGAAGAGCAGCCGACCACCGGGGCGGACGAAGTCGCGCAGAGCTTCCAGGGCTGTCGACTGATCGCCGAACGCGTGGTCGGAGCCGATACAGATGACGACGTCAGCTGGGTCCTTCGACGCGGTGCAGTCGCCCTCGACGAACGTCACCCGGGTGTCCAGGCCACGGGCCTTGGCGTTCGCCCTCCCACGCACTGGACAGCGGCGTGTTGAACTCGAGCCAGTCGTAGTAACCCGGCCCAGGAATGTAGGTTATGTCGGTCATCGCGTTGACGCCAGTGATCGGTGCAGCGGGCGCCAACCGAATATCGCTCACCACGCACCGCCCGCGCGCCAGACGATCACTTCGCCGTCGCCACCGACCCGGACTGCCTCGTCGCGGATTCGAGCACTGTCCCCCGCTTGCAACCCGTACCCGCCGACGTCGACGCGTCCGTGCGCGACGAACAGGTGCAGACACGCCGCCGGGACGAGTTCGATCCCATCGACGGGCAGGAGCATCGCGAACTCGCCGCCGCCCACCTGCACGGGCGGCACGTCGAGCCCGTAGCCCGGCGTCGCGATCTCACTGAGCCACGAGAACTGGACGAAGCGCAGGGTTTCGACGTCCGAGGCATTGCGCTCGGCGTGCTCGATGCCCGAGCCGGCCGACTGGTGCAGCGCAGTGCCGGGCTCCACCAGCTCGACCCGTCCGGCGGAGTCCTCGTGCCCCAGCGCGCCGTCGAGCACCCAGCTGACGATCTCGACGCCGCGGTGGGCGTGCCGCGTGAAGCCCGCGCCGGGTGCGAGCAGGTGCTCGTCCACGGCGATCAAGGCCCCGAAGTGCGTGTTGTCCGGGTCGTAGTGCGCACCTGCGGAGAAGCAGTGCCACGTCGCGATGCCCGGCTGGACGGTCTCGAACCGGGCGGCCGCCCCGCGTACCTCGATCACGGCCGCGTGTCGTGGTCGGCCGTCCACGCGAGCAGGTCTTTCGCGGCCCAGGTGTTGACCACCGACTCGGCCGGCACGCCGCAGCGGGCGGCCCGCTCACAGCCGAGGTGCTGCCAATCGAGCTGCCCCGGCGCGTGCGCGTCGGTGTCGATCGAGACGAGGCAACCGGCCTCGACAGCCAGGCGCAGCAGCCGCTTGGGCGGGTCGAGGCGCTCGGGCCGCGAGTTCACCTCGACGGCGACGCCGAACTGGGCGCAGGCCGCGAACACGAGTTCGGCGTCGAACTCGGACTCCGGCCGCGTGCCACGCCCGCCGGTGACCAGCCGGCCGGTGCAGTGGCCGAGGATGTCGGTGTGCGGATTGCTGATCGCCGCGACCAGGCGCGGCGTCATCTCCAACGCCTGCATCCGCAGCTTGCTGTGCACGCTCGCGACGACCACGTCCAGGCGCGCGAGCAGCGATGGTTTCTGGTCCAGCGTGCCGTCGTCGAGGATGTCGACCTCGATGCCGGTGAGGATCCGGAACGGCGCAAACTCATCGTTCAGCGCGGCGACGACGTCGAGTTGCTTCTCGAGCCGTTCGGCCGATAGGCCGTGTGCCACCTTCAGCCGCGGCGAGTGGTCGGTGAGCACGACATACTCGTGCCCGATGTCGCGCGCCGCCTCGGCCATCTCCTCGATGGGCGAGCCACCGTCGGACCAGTCCGAGTGCGTGTGGCAGTCACCGCGCAGCGCGGCGCGCAACGCGGCCGTCGCATCGTCGAGCGGCGCGTCCTGGGTGGCCTCGAGCCGACGTAGGTAGACCGGCACCTCGCCAACGAGCGACTCGGCCACGCAGCGAGCCGTCACCTCGCCCACGCCGGTCAGCTCGGTGAGGGTGCCGGCCTGCGCGCGGGTGTCGAGCTCGGCCGCCGCGAGGTGGTCGATCACTGCCGCGGCCGTGCGAAACGCCTTGACGCGAAACGTCGGCTCGGCGGCGCGTTCGAGCAGGAACGCGATGCGCCGCAGATCGGCCACCGGATCGCGTGACGCAGCCACGGTCTCACCGTAGCCAGTGGCCGCATGGCAGGCTGCATGCGTGAGGCCGGCGCTGCACGACGACACGATCCGCCGCATCGAGCAGGCGACGGGACGGCTCGCGACGCAGAGCGTGGCGCGGATGGACGAGCAGCTGGCCTGGTTCCGCGAACTGCCCGCTGACCAGCGCTCGTGGGTGACGCTCGTGGCGCAGGCGGGCGTGCAGTCCTACGTCGACTGGCTGCGTTCCCCCGACGACGTGCTCCGGCTGACCGGCGAGGTGTTTGCGACAGCCCCACAGGCGATGGCCCGCTCGGTAACGCTGCAACAGACCGTCGAGCTGGTGCGGCAGACGATCGAGGTGGCCGAGCAGAACCTGCCGACGCTCGCGGGCCCCGACGACGCGGGGGTCCTGCTCGAGGAACTGCTCCGCTTCAGCCGGGAGATCGCGTTCGCGGCCGCCCGCGTGTACGCCATGGCTGCCGAGGCACGCGGCTCGTGGGACGACCGGCTCGAGGCACTCGTCATCGACAGCC
>DAITQD010000242.1:0-2593 GCA_036833255.1 Jatrophihabitantaceae bacterium | reverse complement strand
AAGGATGACTCTTCGTCTCACGCCTCCGCGCCGGCGGCTTGCTGGGATGATCGCCGATGCAGGCTGACCAGCCGTCGTTAGGCGCCCTCGGTCCAGTAGCGGTTGAGGCGCTCGATCGCCTCAGCCTTGCTCATGGCGGCGATCTGCTCACGGGCTAGCCCGACGCGGTTGACGAGAAGGAAGGCGAGCTCGGCCGGCAGTGTCTCAGCGGGCCTCGCCGCGGCACCGCGGGACGGTTTCACCCCGTCGCGCAACGCAGCCCAGAACGTGGCTTCGTCGACGTCGAGCTGATCGCGCAGGATGTGCGCCCACAGCCCCGCCCCGTAGGTCGTCCGGTTCGGCGGATGGGAGATCCGCGTGCGGAGGATCCGACCGTCCGGTAGGGCGAGTTCGTACGTGACGTGGTGAGTGCCGCTGCGGTCGATGGCGTCGCGCACCGGCGTCCAACCCTCGATGCGGCAGAACTTGTCGTGGTCCGCGCGAGTCGGCGCCGGCCAGGTCATGCTTGGGCGGCGAGCTGCCCCGCGCTGAGCCAGTCAGCAAGTTCGCCGTCGCTGGAGAGCACGATCAGCTGCACGAGTCCCCAGTTCTCGGCATGGTTCGGCGCGATCGACAGGTGATCAATCCAGTCAGCCGCGTACTCGCGCAGCGCATCCACCGTCTCGGCGACCGCCTCGGCGAGGGTCGCGCCGTCGGCAGCGATCGTCGTACCGGGGATGAACACCGACCAGCCCTCCGCCTCCGCAACGACCTCGGCGCTACGCGAGAGGCCGGCCAGGAAATGACGCAACCGCGCGGCGTCGACGACGGCGAACCGGTCGCGCTCCCGGCGCAGCCCGGCCGGGATGCCCCCGGCCGCGGCGTCGAGCAGTTCCTTCAGGTGAGCGCGACCCTCGGCGACGCTGTCGAACTGGACTCGGCTGGCCATGTACACAATGTACATCGGCTTTCCGGCACGCGCCAGTTGGCGCCATTGGCTAACCAAAATGGCTACCAAGTCGGTTTGAGATGATCATGCAAGTGGCGCTAGCCCTGTGAAAATGGGTGGAGCTGAGGGGCAACACCGGCCGTCCTCAATGCCTTGGAAGTGTTGCTGTGACTACCGGGCCATCCGGTTCGTGCCGGGTCACACCGCCTCAGCAACTGGTCGAGCACTCGGCGGCCGGCACGGTCAACGGTTTGCCGGCCGCATACATCCGCACACAGTGCTACTATGTGAGCATGACGACAGTTCTAGCGGTGCTGCACGAGCACGACCTTGCCACGAGCGAGTCGCAGGTCGCCGCCGAGCTGCGGATCCTGCTCGACGCGGGTTCCGTCGCGGCCACATTCACGTTAACCTCCGGCGAGGACGAATTCCTCGTCGAGCATGGCGGGATCCCGGCAGCGTCGAAACGCAAGCTGGAGAGCCTCGATGCCCGCTCGGCAGCGCGTGCTGTGCTCGAGGCGGCCGAGTCGCTTTCTCGCGCGCAGGCCGCGGAGCTGCTAAACGTCGACGAGTCGCGCATCTCGCACCGGGTCAGAGACGGGAGCCTCTACAGCTACCCCGGCGCGTCCGGGCGACGCCGCTACCCGAACTGGCAGTTCCCCGGCAGCAAGGCGCTGCCCCATCTGGCCGACGTGCTCGCCCGGGTGCCGCATGGAACGCATCCGGTGACGCTGCGCACGTTCATGATGACCCCGGATGACGCGCTGCTGCTGGACGAGCGTCTCGTCAGCCCGGTCGAGTGGCTTGCCGCCGGCGGGCCGGCAGCCCCCGTAGCTGCGCTGGCCGCCACGCTCGGCGAGCAGGTGTGAGCCCCGGCCGGGCGCGCACGGGGCGGCCGCGCACGAGCGCTAAGGTCCCGCACACTCCCCCGGCCGACCTCGCCACACGCACACCGACGTGGTCCACCTGGCAGACCACTCGGTCCCTGTGGCAGATCGCGAACGCGGCCGGTCGGTACCCGGTCGCATTCGCCTCGATGCGCAGCTACGGTCCGCTTCACAGCGCCCGCTTCGACCCGCACCCGGAACCGGCCGCAGACTCCGCCGCCGAACGCGTCGTGTACGCGGCCGAGACGTTGCTGGCCGCGCTTGCCGAGCGGTTCCAGCACAACCGAGAGATCCGCCGGGGCGACCCGAGCCGGCCCGTCGTCTACGGGTGGTTCCCGACCCGCGAGCTGAGGCTCCTCGACCTGTCCGGCGCTGGCGCGGTCACGCTGGGCGCGGCGCATGCAATCAGCGGCTACCGCAAAGACGTCACCAGACGCTGGGCGCGTGCCCTGCGACAGGCGTGGCCCGACGCTGACGGGCTGCTATACGCCTCGTCAATGACCGGGCAGCGGTGCCTTGCGTTGTGGGCACCGGCCAGTGACTCCTTCCCGCCCGCACCCAAGTTCGCCCGCGGCATCGACGTGACAGCCGCCCGCTGGCAGCGGACGCTGCGCGAGGCGGCCGCCGAACCGGGTTACACCTACGCGTGACCCGACACTCCGGGGTCAGACCCCGACTTGGCGCATACCGCCGTAGCCTGTTTCCCAGCAAATACAGTGCTTTTGGGTGGAGCTGAGGGGACTCGAACCCCTGACCCCCACACTGCCAGCGCGGGTGA
>DAITQD010000241.1:0-2599 GCA_036833255.1 Jatrophihabitantaceae bacterium | reverse complement strand
CGGCAACTTCTTCACCGTCCACCCCGACGGAACCGCTCTGACCCAGATCACGCACTTCACCGACACGGTCATCAGCCACAAGGTCGGGTTCTCCCCTGACGGCCAGTGGATCGTCGTCGCCAAGACGGCGACCGACGGCAACAACGACGTCTTCACCGCCAAGGCCGACGGCTCCGACCTGCGGCCCGTGACCAAACACGCCGCAGGCGGACAGCTCCCCGGACTGGGGACCCCCGCGTTTACGGGGCGGTCGGCCACCCCCCGGATCGGCCGCACGCAGCAGTGCCATGGCTCTAGGCTCGCGACGTGGAGCTAACCCATCTCGGCGAGCACGGCGCGGCGCGCATGGTCGACGTTTCCGGCAAGGAAGTCACCGCCCGCACCGCGACGGCCACCGGGCGATTCGTCACCACGCCCGAGGTGATCGCCCTTCTGCGCAGCGACGGGCTGACCAAGGGCGACGCGCTCGCGATCGCGCGCGTCGCGGGTATCGCGGGCGCGAAACGTACGCCCGATCTGGTGCCGCTCTGCCACTCGGTCGCGCTGCACGGCGTCACCGTGGACCTCGCCCTGCACGACAACTCGGTCGAGATCACGGCGACGACGCGCACGGCTGACCGCACCGGCGTCGAGATGGAGGCGCTGACCGCCGTGGTCGTCGCCGGGCTGGCGCTCTACGACATGGTCAAGGCGGTCGACCGCGCGGCGCAACTCAGTGACGTCCGGCTGCTGGCCAAGGCCGGCGGACGAAGCGGCGAGTGGCGCCGCGAGCCCGACGCGGGTGGCCCGTCGTGAACGTCGCGGTGGTGACCTGCTCGAACCGATCCGCGTCCGGCGAGCGCGCGGACGACTCGGGGGACTTGCTCGTCGCGTTGCTCGGCGAGGCCGGGCACCACGTGGGCTTCCGCCGGATCGTGGCCGACGACGTCGATGCGATCAGGGCGGCCGTGGCCGACGCCGTCGAGGGAGGTGCCGCGGCCGTGCTCACCACCGGAGGCACCGGGCTTACCCCGACCGACGTCACCCCGGAGGCGATCCGGCCGCTGCTCGACCGCGAGGTCCCTGGTATCGCCGAGGCGCTGCGTCTGGTGTCTCGCGACCGGGTGCCGACCTCAGTGCTGTCGCGCGGGATCGCCGGCACGATCGGGGCGACGTTGGTCGTGACGCTTCCGGGATCGCCCGGCGGGGTGCGCGACGGTGTCGCGGTCCTCGCGCCGCTGCTCGAGCACGCCGTTGATCAACTCGCCGGCGGCGACCATCGTCCGGGCGGCGGGGTATGAGGGCGGTGCTGGTCTCGGTATCGGGCCAGCCGCTGGATGTCGCCGCCCATGAGGCGGCGGTCGCGCATGCAGGCGCCGGCGCCAGCGTCGTGTTCTGCGGCGTGGTGCGCGCCGCCGACCACGGTCGCGCGGTCGTGGAACTCGAGTATCAAGGGCATCCGTCCGCCGGGCAGGTGCTGCGCGATGTCGCAGCGGAGCTCTCGGCCGACGACGACGTGCTCGCGCTCGCGGTGAGCCACCGGATCGGCGTGCTGGCTGTCGGCGACGTGGCGCTCGTGGCCGCCGTCGCGACGGCGCACCGGCGCGAGGCGTTCGACGTCTGTTTGCGGCTCGTCGAGGAGGTCAAGCACCGGCTGCCGATCTGGAAGCGCCAGGTGTTCGCCGACGGCACTGACGAGTGGGTCAACTGCCCCTGACGGCTCTAGGACGCGGGCTTCTCCGGGTCCAGCTTGTTTGGGTCCCGCTTGTCCTCGAGCTTGGATGTCACCGAGGAGATCTTGTCGGAGTACTTGCCGCCGGTCGCCTTGTCGATGCTCTCCGCCAGCGCGTTGACACCCTTCGCGCCGAGCTCTGCGGCCCGCTCGGCCAGCTCGGCCGCCTTGTCCTTGGCCTGCGAGGCGAGCGGGCCAGCGGCGGCCGCGGCAGTGCCCGCGAGTTCGGTGGCCTTGGCCTTCAGCGGTCCCGCAGCGGCTGCCGCCTGGGCGGCCAATTCGGTTGCCTTGTCCTTGATCTTGTTCGGTTCGGTCATGATGCCCCTCGGTACGACGGTTTCCTGTTCGCTGCTCATCAAAGCACTCCGGCTGGTGCCAGGCACACTGGGGCGGTGAGCAAGCATCGCAACAACGAACCTGCCGAGCCGGAGGTTCCTGACGAGCCGGCGCTGCCCCAGGTGTCAAGCGACGAGCGCGACGAGGGGTGGGGCGACGACGCGCGTGATGAGCGTCGCGACGAGCAGTGGTACCGACGCGAACGCCCGCCGCATCACGAATGACACGGCGGGCGTTCGACTGGTTCGGGCCGCACTCGCGGCTCGAGCTCAGGCGTGGTGCTGAGCGCTGAGCAGGTCACGGATCTCGCGTAGCAGGATGGCCTCGTCGCTGGAAATGTCGGCTGCCCCCTCCGGCTCGCCGGCCGCCCGGCGCCGGGCCTGCATCACGCTGAGTTTCTTGATCGGGATGAGGACGAAGACGTAGATGGCGGCCGCGATCAGGACGAACTGCACTGCGGCATTGATGAAGTCACCGTAGAAGAACCTGCTCTTGTTGATCGTGAAGGTCAGGTTGCTGAAATCGCGCTTGCCGACGATGGCAGCAATGATC
>DAITQD010000240.1:0-2612 GCA_036833255.1 Jatrophihabitantaceae bacterium | reverse complement strand
AGATCGAGCGTATCTTCAGCGCCGAGGGGCCATCCTCCCCACTCGACCACGAGCTCATAGGCGTCATCAGGGACGTCGTCCACGAGCACGTGGAAGATGCGCTGATCGTGCCCAGCGTCTGCGTCGGCTTCACCGACTCGCGCACGTTTCGGCGGCTTGGTGTGCCTGCCTACGGCTTCTCACCCGTTCCAGCCACCGACGAAGAGCGCCGAACGGTTCATGGCCACAACGAACGCGTCCAGATCGAAAGCCTGCGGCTCGGGCTTCAGATCCTGTTCGGCGTCGTGCGGCGGTTGACGGAGTGACGCGCCTGGCAGTCCAGCTCGGCAGGCGGTCCAGCGGACGCAGCCGCCGATGACGACGCCCAAGCGCTCCTTCGGGCGCTACGAGCTGCTCGGCACGCTAGGCAAGGGCGGCTTTGCCACCGTCTACCGCGCCCACGACCCCGCCCTGGGCCGCGAGGTGGCGATCAAGACGCTGCTGCCACACCTCGCCGAGGACGGCGAGATCCGCCAGCGCTTCATGGCCGAGGCGCAGCGACTGGCGCGCCTGCGTCACCCAAACATCGTCACCGTCTACGACGTGGGCGAGGGCTGACGGGCTGCCATTCTTCGCCATGGAGCTGGTCGAGGGACAGACGCTCGCCCGGCTGGTGAGCCCCGAGCAGACGTTCGCCCCGCAGCGCGTGGTTGAGATCATCAACGGCCTCGGCGCGGCGGTCGATTACCTGCACCGTGCCGGGCTGGTCCACCGTGACATCAAGGCGCCGAACGTGATGCTGGACGAGGCGGGCCAGGCGGTGCTGATGGACTTCGGCATCTCCCGCTCGCTGGACAGCACACAGCTAACGCAGACCGGCATGAGCCTGGGCACACCGCAGTACATGGCGCCCGAACAGGTGCGCGGCGACCCGGCCGGGCCGCCCGCCGACATCTATGCGCTCGGCATCCTCGCCTATCATCTGCTCGCCGGCCGGCCCCCGTTCCTCGGCGACACCGCCCGCGTTCTCTACGCGCAGGCGCACGAGCCTCCGCCGCCGCTGCGGGACAGCCGCCCAGGGCTCCCCGAGCATATGTACGCCGCGATCGACGCTGCGCTCGCCAAAGACCCGGAGGCCCGCCCAGCGTCCGCGGGCGCCTTCGCCGCCGTGCTCGCCGGAACCGCGGCCGTCGCACCGCCCGCCGAGACCGCGCCGGCCGCCGCCCGCACCGTACCAGGGTCCAATGCACCGCGTCCGGAATCGACCACACAGACACGACGCTCCCACAAGCCCGCCGCGATCGCCGGCGGGCTCGTAGCAGCGCTCGTGGCCGGCGGCGCCGTCGCGGCCGTGCTGCTGACCCGCGGCAGCAGCTCACACGCGCCGAAGAGCCCTCCGACAGTTGCCGCTGCTGCGGTCACCACCGCGCCGTCAGCGACGGCCATCCCCGCGGCGCGCGCGGCCGTCATCAGCCAGCCGGCTGCGCAGGCAGGCACGTCGGCGAGCCCTCGCAGCGGCTCGCTGGTCGCGACGCCGATCGCGTTTCCCGCGACAATCGCAACCTTCGCGGGCTCGGGCCAGAAGGGCTTCGCCGACGGAGCGGCCGCCGCCGCACAGTTCAACTTCCCCAGCGGCGTCGCAGTGGACGCCGCCGGCAACATCTACGTCGCCGACCGCGACAACAACCGCATTCGCAAGGTCGCCGCCGACGGCACCGTGACGACATTGGCCGGAACGGGCGAACGCGCCTTCGCCAACGGTCCCGCGACGGCGAGCAAGTTCAACGCGCCGAACAGCGTGGCCGTCGACCCGGCCGGCAACGTGTACGTCGCCGATCGGGGTAACAACCATATCCGCAAGATCACCCCCGACGGTACCGTTTCCACGTTTGCCGGCTCATCCCAACCCGGTTTCAGCGAGGGCACCGGCGTGGGAGCGCGCTTCTCCAGCCCTGCCGGCATCACTATCGATACTGCCGGCAACATCTACGTGAGCGACAATGGAAACTACCGCATACGCAAGGTCACCCCCGCCGGTGTGGTGAGCACGGTAGCCGGCTCGGGCACCAAGGGCTTCGCCGACGGCCCGGCGGCCAGCGCCCAGTTCGCCGGCGTCAACGGCATCGCCGTGGACAACGCGGGCAACCTCTATGTCGCCGATGCGACGAACAACCGCATCCGAAAGGTAACCCCTGCACGTGAAGTCAGCACCTTTGCCGGCAGCGGCGACGCCGGCTTTGCGGATGGCCCGGCCGCCGGCGCCCGCTTCGCATCACCGTTCGGCGTGGCGGTAGACCGGGCAGGTAACGTTTACGTGGCAGACGCCGCGGGCTCGCGCATCCGGCGCATTGGCACCGATGGCATAGTATCGACGCTGGGCGGCTCGGGGAGCGGCGGCTTCGCAGACGGTCCGGGCATCGCGTCGCGCTTCGCCGGCCCCGAGGGGCTGGCCGTCGACGCCGCGGGCACGATCTACGTCGCCGATTCGGCCAACCAGCGCATCCGCACGATCAAGCTGCAGCGCTGATCGACCGCCGCACTCATCGCTGACCGTAACAGCGACCGCCTTCAAAGCCGCACCGGCGGCCGAAACCCGGTGCGCGTCGCTGCCCATAATGCCGGGCGGCGTGGCG
>DAITQD010000239.1:0-2631 GCA_036833255.1 Jatrophihabitantaceae bacterium | reverse complement strand
AGGCGGGAAGGCAGACCGACGACGCATTGGGCCGCCCCCTCACCAGAAACCGCGCACCCGCTGATGTTGTGAAACTCCGCTGCCTATGGTGAGCGCGGCGTAAGGCAACGGCGGGACCGCGCCGCCGCCGTCAGGATGTGCGAGTTCCATATCCGGATATTGACGGAGAGGGACACCCAATCCCGGCGATAGACAGCCCTGTAAAGACCGAATGTGGCACCGAATAGGCGAATGGCGCGGTTCGCTGCGGTCAGCCGCCGAACGTTTCCGACTCGGTGCGGATGACGTCCGCACCGAGGGCTCGCAACGTCTCCTCGAAGCGCACGTAACCGCGGTCGATATGCTGGACCTCGGCCACCTCGGTGACGCCTTCGGCGACCAGGCCCGCGATCACGAGGCCAACGCCGGCCCGGATATCGGTGGCCCGCACCGGCGCCCCCGAGAGCCGCTCCCGACCGCGGACGACCGCGTGGTGGCCGTCGGTACGGACGTCCGCGCCCATCCGGGCGATCTCGTCGCAGAACATGAAGCGCGCTTCGAAGATGTTCTCCGTGATCATTGCGGTGCCGTCGGCCACCGATAGCAGTGCGATCGCCTGCGGCTGCAGATCGCTCGCCAACCCCGGGAAGGGCAGCGTCACCACATCGAAGCTCTTGGGCCGATCGGCGATCGCGATCCGGAACCCGTGGGCGAGTATGTCGACCTCGGCACCTGCGCGCACCAGCTTGTCCAGAGCGATCTCGAGGTGTGCCGGGTCGGCGCCCAGGACGGTGACGTCGCCGCGCGTCGCGACGGCGGCGATCGCCCAGGTGCCGGCGACGATCCGGTCGGCAACGGCGTGGTGGGTCGTGGGTGCCAGCACGTCGACGCCGGTGATCTCGAGCGTCGACGAGCCGATGCCGTCGATCTGCGCGCCCATCGACAGCAGCATCTGGCACAGGTCGACGATCTCCGGTTCGCGCGCCGCGTTGTCGATGACCGTGCTGCCCTTGGCCAGCACCGCGGCGGTCAGGATGTTCTCGGTCGCGCCGACGCTCGGGAAGTCGAGCCAGATCGTCGCGCCGCGCAGGTCGGGCGCTTCGGCGAGCACATAGCCGTGCTCGACGCGCACCTCGGCGCCCATGCGCTCCAAACCCGCGAAGTGCATGTCGAGCGGACGCGAGCCGATCGCGTCGCCACCGGGCAGGGCAACCTTGGCGCGTCCGGTGCGCGCCAGCAGCGGGCCGAGTACGCAGATCGAGCCGCGGATCTTGCGCACCAGTTCGTAGGGCGCTTCCCAGGCGGGCGCTTCGGGCACCTTGATCCTGACCTGGTCGACGATGCCGTCACCGGTCTCGCCGACCTCACAACCCAGGCGCTCGAGGAGCTCATGCATGATCAAGACGTCGGAGATCGCGGGCAGGTTGCCGATCGTGGTCTCGCCGGTCGCCAGCAGCGCGGCTGCCATCAGCTTGAGCACGCTGTTCTTGGCGCCGCCAACCTCGACCTCGCCGGCCAGTCGGGCGCCGCCGGTCACTCGCAATACCTGCACCGACCCAGGCTATCGTCCGGTCATGGCTGTTCATCTGACCCGCATCTACACGAGGACCGGTGACGACGGAACGACCGCACTGGGCGACATGTCGCGGGTCGCGAAGACCGATCCGCGCGTGGGGGCGTATGCCGACTGCGACGAGACGAACGCCGCGATCGGCGTCGCACTCGCCCTCGGGGGGCTGCCGGGCCGGCTGGCAGCGGTGCTCAGCACCATCCAGAACGATCTGTTCGACGTCGGGGCCGACCTGTGCACCCCCGTGGTGCCCGATCCCCAGTACCCCCCGCTGCGGGTCACCGCCGACTACGTCGAGCGTCTGGAGGACTGGTGCGACGAGTTCAACGCCGACCTGCCCAAGCTGGCCAGCTTCATCCTGCCCGGCGGCACGCCCGCCGCTGCGCTGCTGCACCAGGCGCGCACCATCGCGCGGCGCGCCGAGCGCAGCGCGTGGCTGCTCATGGCAGCCGACCCTGAGCGCACCAACCGCGACGCCCTGCTGTACCTGAACCGGCTCTCAGACCTGCTGTTCATCCTCTCGCGGGTCGCCAATCCCGACGGCGATGTGCTCTGGAAGCCAGGCGGCGAACGCTGAGGTGATCGTCTCTTCCCCGCTGGTGCTCGGTTTGGGGCGGTCAAACCGGTGACCAGCGGGGAAAAGTAGCGGCCAGGCGCTCACGACATCGGGGCGGACGCCTCGAGCCAGGCGACGAACCCGGTGAAGGCGCCCTCGCTGAACCCGAGCGTCGCCGTTCCATCGCCGTAGCGGCACTCCACGATGACCGCCGCCGCCGGCAGCGACGACAGCTCGGCCGGCACCGGCGCGCGATGGGTGAGAACGCTGAGTTCGCTACGGTGCAGCACCTTCGTCGGCCGGGTGCCGATCCCGATCCCGCGGTACCAACGCAGCTCGCCGCCCGCGTAGCGGGCGATGCCGTACACCCAGCGGTTGCCCCGAACGCGCACGGCCAGCGGGACGCCTCCGGCCACCCGCAGCATGTAACGCTGGCGCGCCAACACCGTCGCGAGAAGCACCACGACGACAACAACCGCGCACCCGACGAGAACGTCGACGATGTGCACGGCTGTCCTTTGGCTAG
>DAITQD010000238.1:0-2636 GCA_036833255.1 Jatrophihabitantaceae bacterium | reverse complement strand
CTCTGGATACCGACCAGGGCCCGTTCGTGGAACTCGGCCAGCGTCGCCGCGCCGGCATACGTGCACGCCGAACGCACGCCGGCCACGATCGCGTCGATGAGGTCCTCGACGCCGGGACGTAGCGGGTCGAGGTACTGCCGCCCGGATGAGATGCCCTCCTCGAACAGTGCCTTACGGGCCCGCTCGAAGGCACCCTCGCCGCTCGTGCGGTTTGCCACCGCCCGCGCGGACGCCATCCCGAAGCTGTCCTTGTACTGGCGCCCGTCCGGCGTCGTATGCAGGTCGCCCGGCGATTCGTAGGTGCCGGCGAACCAGGACCCGATCATCACCGCGGAGGCGCCGGCCGCGAGCGCCAACGCGACGTCACGCGGATGGCGGACTCCCCCGTCGGCCCACACGTGCTTACCGAGCTCGCGCGCCGCGGCTGAGCACTCGAGCACTGCGGAGAACTGCGGGCGCCCGACCCCCGTCATCATCCGGGTAGTGCACATCGCGCCAGGCCCGACGCCCACCTTGACGATGTCGGCCCCAGCGGCGACGAGGTCGTGCACCCCGGCGGCCGATACGACGTTGCCGGCGGCTACCGGGACCGCCGGGGACAGCGCCCGTACCGCGCCCAGTGCGTCGAGCATCCGCTGCTGGTGCCCGTGCGCGGTGTCGACGACGAGCACATCGACGCCGGCGTCCAGCAGGGCCGCGGCCTTGGCGCCAACGTCGCCGTTGACTCCGATCGCGGCCGCGACCCGCAGTCGGCCGTCGGCGTCCACGGCAGGTTGGTAGATCGTCGCGCGCAGCGCGGCCGTCCGGGTGAGGATGCCCGTCAGCGTGCCATCGGCCGCCACCACCGGCGCGAGCTTGCGGCGGCCCGCGTCGAGCTGGTCGAACGCGCGCTGCGGATCGACCGGATCCGTCAGCGTCAGCGGGTTCGGGGTCATCACCTGATGCAGTTGCGCGAAGCGGTCGCTGCCGAGGCAATCGGCCTCGGTGACGACACCGACCGGACGGCCGTTGTCGACGACGATGACCGCGCCGTGCGCGCGCTTGGGCAGCAGCGCCAGCGCGTCAGTGACGGGGCTGTGCGGAGACAGCGTCAGGGCGGTGTCGACGACCAGGTGCCGCCGCTTCACCCAGGCGACCACCTCGCGCACCACGGGCCCGGGAATGTCCTGCGGCAGGACGGCCAGCGCACCCCGGCGGGCGGCGGTCTCGGCCATCCGGCGACCGGCGACCGCGGTCATGTTCGCGACAACGAGCGGGATGGTCGCGCCACTGCCGTCCGAGGTGGTCAGGTCGACGTCGAATCGTGAGGCCACGTCCGAGCGGGCCGGGACCATGAAAACGTCGTCGTAGGTCAGCTCGAAGGGCGGGATCGGGTCGAGGAAGCGCACGAGACAGCTTATCGACGCGGCCGGTGAATAGGCTCTACTCACGAACCGGCGTGCGAATCCCAGACTGGTACCATTTTGGTATGAGCAAGCAGATCGCGGTGCGGCTTCCGGATGACATCGTCGAGTTCATCGATCAGCTCGTCGAGCACGGTCAAGCGAGCAGCAGGGCTGTTGTCGTAGCGCGGGCGGTGGACCGTGAGCGACGGCGGGAGACAGCGGCACGCGACGCGGCCATCCTGGCCCGAGCTGGCGCCGATCCAGATCTCGACAGCCTTGCGGAGTACGCCGCGCGCATGCCCTTGGCGGACCTCGACTGATGCGAGCGATTCATGCCGCGCACCTGGACAAGGTCCGCCCAGTCCTCATTTTGACCCGCGAGTTGGTACGTCCGCATCTCAGTCGAGTGACCGTAGCTCCCATCACCAGCACCATCCGCGGTCTGTCGACGGAGGTGCCGGTCGGGTCAGCGAACGGACTTGATCACGAGAGCGTGGTCAGCTGCGACAACATCGTCACCGTGCTCGCGTCGGCACTCGGCCCCCAGATCGGCTACCTGCTACCTGCGCAGGAGGCCGAACTCGCCGACGCCATCCGCGCCGCGTTTGATCTCGCCTGACACCTGCGCGAGGAAACCGAGCCTGTCGATCGCTCGACGTAGTGGGAATGTCTTACGATCTGTCGTAGCATCGTCATATGGCTGTGGTGAACTTCAGAACCGATGAACGAGCTGAACGCGCGCTGGCAGAGTTGACCGCAGACGGGTCGACGGTGTCCGACGCGATTCGCCAGGCGCTTGTCGACGCCGTTCGGCTGCGCAGGCGCGAACAGATGCGTCGCGAGTCTCTGGAGGTTTCCGACGATCCAGCTGACCGTGCGGAGAGTCGGCAGGTACTCAAGGAGATGGACGAGCTGCGTGCGTGGTGACGTCTATCGCCTGCATGCACCTCGTGGCGCCCGTGGCAGCGAACAGCGCGGGTCCAGGTACGCGGTCGTCCTGCAGTCCGATGACTTGCTGCTGTCGACCATTCTCGTTGCACCGACCTCACGTTCTGCGCCGCCACGTGTCTTTCGGCCGACGATCACCATCGGTGAGGAACAGACGCAGGTGCTCATCGAGCAGACCGCCGCGGTAGCGCCGGAGCGTCTCGGCGAGCTCGTCGGCCGCGTCAGTCGCAACGAGCTGGAAGAGATCAACAACTCGCTGCGCCTGGCGTTGGATCTCGACTGAGAGTGCACCGTATGCGGATC
>DAITQD010000237.1:0-2664 GCA_036833255.1 Jatrophihabitantaceae bacterium | reverse complement strand
CCCGATGAGTCAGGGTCTGCGCGTGGGGGTGATCGGTGCGACCGGTCAGGTCGGCGGCGTCATGCGCCGCATCCTCGCTGAACGCTCGTTCCCGGTTGCCGAGATGCGCTACTTCGCCTCGGCCCGTTCGGCCGGCTCGACGCTGCCGTGGGAGGGCGTCGACGTCCGTATCGAGGACGCCGCAACTGCCGACCCGTCCGGTCTGGACGTCGCGCTGTTCTCCGCGGGCGGTGCGACCTCGCGGGATCTGGCGCCGAGGTTCGCCGCGGCCGGTGCCACCGTCATCGACAACTCCTCGGCCTGGCGGATGGACCCGGACGTGCCGCTGATCGTCGCCGAGGTCAACGGCGCCGAGATCGCCAACGCGCGCAAGGGCATCATCGCCAATCCGAACTGCACGACGATGGCGGCCATGCCGGTGCTCGCGCCGCTGCACCGTGCGGCCGGTCTCGTGCGGCTGATCGTCTCCACGTACCAGGCGGTCTCCGGGGCCGGCCTGGCCGGCGTCGACGAACTCGACAAGCAGCTGCGCCAGGCTGTCGACCGGGCCGCCGAACTGACGCACGACGGCGCGGCGGTCGCGTTCCCGGAGCCGGTGAAGTTCGCCCGCCCGATCGCCTTCAACGTGTTACCGCTGGCCGGCTCGATCGTCGACGACGGCAGCTTCGAAACCGACGAGGAGCAGAAGCTGCGCAACGAGTCGCGCAAGATCCTCGGCATCCCGGACCTGCGCGTCGCCGGCACGTGCGTGCGGGTGCCGGTGTTCACCGGCCACTCGCTGTCGATCAGCGCGGAGTTCTCGCGGCCGCTGTCGGTGGCGCGCGCGCTGGAACTGCTGGCGGCCGCTCCGGGCGTCGAGGTCACCGACATCCCGACGCCGTTGCAGGCCGCGGGAGCCGATCCGTCCTACGTCGGCCGGGTGCGGCAGGACCCGGGTGTCGACGGCGGCCGTGGGCTGACCCTGTTCGTCAGCAACGACAACCTGCGCAAGGGCGCCGCCCTCAACGCCGTCCAGATCGCCGAACTGCTCGCCGCCTCCCGCCACCGATTGCGCAACCCACTGCGCTCATAGACCGCACGGAGTTGCACAATCGGGAAGATACGTGGGCTGTGGATAACGAGAGCAGCGAATCGCTGCTTTCAGTCACACTGCGCTGGTGCATTGGCAAGACAGGGCCAGACGGCAGGCGGGCGTGATCGGCCGTGAGCAACTGCTCGGCGACGGGGTGAGCGAAGACGCGGTTCGGGGCATGGTGGCGCGCCGCGAGCTTCTCGAGTTGATGCCAGCCGTGTACTCCCCGCGGCCCGTTCCCAGATCCTTCACGCAACGCCTCTGGGCGGCGTGCGTGTGGTCCGGTGGCGGCGTGATCAGCCACCGTTCCGCGGCACGGCTGTGGCGACTTCCAACAGAATCGACCACGACGGTGCACGTGACAGTCGATGATCGTCGATTCCGCAAGCCCGTGCCTGGCGTACGTCTGCACCGGGTTCGGTTGCAGCGGGCGCACCTCACCAGCCTCGATGGCCTGCCGATCACCGATCGAGCGCGCACTGTCGCCGATCTGCTGCGTACCGAGCGGTATGGCGCCGCGCGCGATCTGCGTGACCGAGCGTTGCAGCAGGGTTGGGTCGACGAGTACGGCATCAGGCGCTCGATCAGCGAGCAGCTTGGACGGACCGGCAATGCGCAGCTGCGTCGACTGCTGGCCGAACTCGAAGTCGGGGCCCAGGCTGAGTCCGAGCGCAAGCTGCACGCCATCCTGCGCCGCGCAGGGATCTCCGGGTGGAAGCCGCAGTACCGTCTGCGCCTGGGCGCGCGCACCGTCTATATCGACGTGGCACTCCCCGCGTACAAGATCGCGATCGAGGTGGACGGGCGCCGCTTCCACGACGACAACTCGGACCGATTCGAGGATGATCGTGCCCGCCAGAACGACCTGATCGCGGCCGGCTGGCGCGTCCTGCGCTTCACGTGGGCGATGCTCGACGAGCACCCCGGGGCGGTCATCGCGCGGATCGTGCAACTTCTTGCGGCCTGAGACCGCACGGGGTTGCACAATTGGGCATGAGCGGCGGGCGGGCTCAGGGGACGGGGGCGTTCCAGTCGAACGGCTCCATGTCGCGCAGGACGCGACGGCGGCGGTTGCGCGGCAGGTGGTCGATGTAGAGCACCCCGCGCAGGTGGTCGGTCTCGTGCTGCAGGCAGCGCGCGAAGAAGCCGGTACCGGTGACCTCGATCGGCGCTCCGGTCCGGTCGACGCCGCGGACGGTGGCAACCGGCGCGCGCTCCAGCTCGTAGTACGGGCCGGGCACGGACAGGCAGCCCTCGTCGTGCTCCTCAGGCTCGCCGCTGGTCTCGATCGTCGGGTTGACGACATGCCCGACGTGGCGCTTGCCCGCCGCGTCGATGCAGTCATAGACGAACACGGCCAGGTCGAGGCCGACCTGGGGTGCGGCCAGCCCGACGCCTTCGGCGAGCGTCATCGAGGCGAACATGTCGTCGATGAGTTCGCCGAGCTCGGCGTCGAAGGAGGTTACTTGCCGGCACGGTGCGTGCAACACCGGATCGCCGACGACCCTGATCAAGCGCGGTGAACCTGCCACGCCTGAAAATCCTAGACGGCGGCGTGCATCGGTAGGCACCGGCTAGTACGGCGTCGGCCG
>DAITQD010000236.1:0-2674 GCA_036833255.1 Jatrophihabitantaceae bacterium | reverse complement strand
TGTAGAACGCCGGGATGCCCGAACCGCCGGCGCGCAGCCGCTCGGCGAGCGTGCCCTGCGGGCAGAGCTCCAACTCGAGCTCTCCGGCCAGGTACTGGCGGGCGAACTCACGGTTCTCGCCGACGTAGGAGCCGGTGGTGCGCCGGATTCGGCCCGCCTGCAGAAGCATGCCCAACCCGGCGCCGTCGACGCCGCAGTTGTTCGACACCGTCTCCAGCGACGTCGTGCCCTGCTCGAGCACCGCAGTGATCAGGTTGTGCGGGATACCGCCCAGGCCGAAGCCGCCGACAGCCAGCGACGCCCCGTCTGGGATGTCGGCGACCGCGGCCGCGGCCGAGTCGTAGGTCTTGTCCATCTGGGAGCTCCAGGGCACCGACGTCGGAAAGGGGGCCCTGGAACCATACCGGCGGCCTCCTCGTAGGTTGAGACAGCCGCGTCAACCGGGACGGCGCGCAAGCAGGCAGGAGGCTTGATGGCGCAAGCCGCGTCACGCGACGTCGACATCGCACCGCCTCCGCACGGGCCCGGAACCGGCCACGCAGAGCCGCGAACGTGGCTACGCCGGCTCGGCGTCGCGTCCCCCGAACTGGTGGCCGCGGCGGTGGCCGGGTTCAGCCTCGGGCCGATGATCTTGCTGCTCGCCGGGGCGTTCAGCGCGCCGCTGGCTATACCGCTCGGCCTGCTCGGGGCAGCCGTGGCGGTGTGGGTGTGCGGCCTGCCTGCCGAGCCGGCGACGCGCCGTACCTTGCTGTGCACCGCGGGCGCGGCGCTGATCGCGCTGGCCTGGTTCGCCTACAACGTGCGGTACTACGCCGAGGACGTGTACGCGACGCGCGATCCAGGCACCTACAGCCTGGCAGCACGCTGGCTGATGGACCACGCAACGCTCAACATCCCGGGCCATCCCGAGGTCTTCGGGGGACTGCCGCACGCAAACAGCGGCACTGCCGGGTTCCGGCCGGTGGCGCCGGGCGTCCTGCACGCGCAGGGCAATCATCTGCTGCCTGCATTGATGTCCCTGGTCGGTTCGGTCTTCGGTACCACCGCGCTGCTCCAGGCGAACGTCGCAACCAGCGCACTGGCCTTGTTCGTATTCTTCGGCCTGGTGCGGCGGATCGTCGGCGCGCCACTGGCGATGCTGGCCATGACGGCCATGGCCGTGTCGATGCCATTCGTGTACGTCAGCCGCGACGCCTACACCGAGCCCCTGATGCTGTTGTTCCTCGTGGGCGGCTTGGCGCTGCTGCACCGCGCCGTCACCTCCGGGCGGGTGGCGGACTTTGCGCTGGCCGGGTTCGTCGCGGGCGGCGCGGCGATGGTGCGGGTCGACAGCTACGGTGCTTTGCTGGCGGTGGTCGTCGCCGCAATCGCCGTGCTCGCGACCGCCGCAAACGGTCGGCGCCGGGCGGCCGGGCTGCGGGCCGTCGCGGTGCTCGCCGGGGGAGCGGTGCCGCTCGCCGTGGGCTGGCTCGACGTGACGGAATTCTCGCGCCAGTACTACGGCAACCTGCGGCACTACATCGTGCTGCAACTGCTGGCCCTGTTCGCGCTCGTCGTCGTGGGTCCGGTGATCGCCTGGCTGGGTTGGCGACCCGGCCTGCGCGAGCGTCTCGCCGGGGACGATGTGCGGCGACGCGTCACGACCGTCTCGGCAGTAGTTCTGGCCGCGAGCTTCGCCTTCCTCGCCAGCCGGCCGTTGTGGCAGGAGACGCACATGGCCCTCGTCAACGTCAACCTGGAGAACATGCAGCGCTCGTCGAACACGGCAGTCGACGGGACGCGGACCTACAACGAGCAGTCCGTGAACTGGCTTGCGATGTACCTGGGCTGGCCGACGGTGGTCCTAGCCGCAGCCGGGTACCCGGTGCTCGTGGCACAGCTGGTGCGACGTCGCGCATACGCGCTGGTCGGGACGCTGAGCATGGGCCTGATCATGTCCGGGCTGTACCTGTGGAACTGCGAGATAACGCCCGACCAGCCATGGGCGATGCGCCGATTCGTGCCGGTGGTCATCCCGCTGCTGCTCGTGGCGGCCGCGGCCGCGCTGCGCGCCTTGTGGTCGTGGCAGCGCGCGCTGGTTTGGGCGCGGACAGTCGCCGTCGTGTCGGGCGTGTTGATGGTCGCTGTGCCGGCGGTGATCACCTGGCCGATGGCGCACGTGCGCGACGAGGCCGGGCAACTGGCGCAGCTGCGGGCGATCTGCGCGGCGGTGGGCCACGATGGCGCGGTCGTCGAGGTCGACCGCAACGCGCGGGACGGATACGGGCAGGCGATCCGCTCGTATTGTGGCGTGCCGACGATCGGTCTGGCGCGAGCCACAACCCCGCAACTCGCGACGATGCGGGCCGCAGCGGCCGCACACGGACGCAGGCTGTTCGTGCTGAGCCAGGACTACACGTCGGCCGGCCACGCCACGAGCTGTGGCATCCCGCGTTTCTCGTTGGTCAAAGTGGAGCGCTGGCCGAGCGTCATCAATAAGGCGCCCGGCGGGCCGTCATACCAAGCGACGGTCGTCTGCCTCTCCACGGTGGGTGGGTCAGGCCTGACCCACCCGGTGCAGCCTGTCCGGTGACGCCTCAGGCCGGCAGGACAGCGGTGATCCGCTCCTGCTGCACCCGCCGCTCGAGCACGGCCGGGTCGGTGCAGTTGCGCACGTAGACGACCGATCCGCCGA
>DAITQD010000235.1:0-2705 GCA_036833255.1 Jatrophihabitantaceae bacterium | reverse complement strand
CGGCGGCGACGACGGGCTGCACCGGATCGCGCAGGATGCGCAGGATCACCGAGGCTGGCGATTCTCCGTCGTAGGACCGGAACGCCGACTCCCCCGCGATGAGTTGATACAGCGTCGAGGCGAGTTCGTAGACGTCGGTGGCGGGCGACGCCGCGCCACCTTCGAGCAGTTCGGGCGCCGCGTGCAGGGTCGTGAAGTCGAACAGTCCGGCCGTCGTCTGGGTCGATGACTGCAACATCGCCACGCCGAAGTCGGCAAGCGCCGGCTCGCCGAACTCAGTCACCAGAATGTTCTGCGGCTTGACGTCGCGGTGCAGGATCCCGGCCCGGTGTGCCGTCTCCAGCGCAGCGGCGATCTTGATGGCGATCGACACGGCCTCCTGCGCCCTCACCCGCACCCCGCCGCGCAGGCGATCAGAGATCGGGGCCGTGCACAGCTCGAGGACGAGAACCGGCCGGCCGTCGGGAACCGGGAACGTCCGGAACAGGGTGACGATGTTCGGGTGTGAACTCAGCGCGCCGAGCGCGATCGACTCGCGCTGGAAGGACTCCAGCGCGCGCGGCGAGGCGTCGCGGACGTTGAGCAGCTTGAGCGCCACCGGCCGGTTGGTGTCGATCTCGCGGGCTCGGTAGACGGTGGACAGGCTGCCGGTGCCGATTTCGCTGACGTCGGCGAAACCGGGGAACACCTCCATGCCCGTGGCGCGCTCCCTGCGTCGCAGCGCCACGACCACCTCGCTCTCGGACAAGCTCACCCGAGACTATCAACGCCACAGGCCGTACCAGCCCCGCTGCAGGCCCCCCTCGGTGATCAACAGCAGGATTTGGCCGCCCTGGCGGCCATCGGATGCTGTTGATCAAGCGGGTGCGGGGGCTGGGGTCTGCTCCCGCTCGTCGTCGGCGAAGAGGTGTGCCGTGCGCGCCGCGGTGCTGATCGCCCAGCGCCCCGTCGTGAGCGCACCGAGCGCGAGCACGGCCAGCCCGCTGCCCGCGACGACCCACCACGCGGGGTGGCTGGCGGCGGTGAATCCGGTGCGAATCGGTCCGTGCAGCCCCGAGTTCAGCACCGCGCCGACCACTGCGACGCCGAGCGCTGCCCCGACCTGCCGGCTCGTGGACGCGACCGCGGCGGCGACGCCGGCCTGGCTGCGCGGCATCCCGGACACCGCCGTGTTCGTGATCGGCGAGTTGACCATGCCGAAGCCGATCCCGAAGACGACGTAGCTGGCGAGCACCCAGCCGAGCGAGGTGCCGGCGCCGAGGGCGACGAGCATCAGCGCGCCCGCGCACATCCCGGTGCCGGCGACGAGCAGCGGGACGCGCGGCCCGCGGGCGCCGACCAGGCGTCCCGACAGCGGCGCGAAGACCAATGTCATCAGCGCCATGGGCAGCGTGCACAAGCCCGCCTGCAACGCCGACAGTCCGCGGACGTCCTGCAGGTACAGCGTGTTGAGGAACAGGAAGCCCGCGAACGCCCCGAACGCGCAGACCGCGGTCACCGTGGCACCGGAGAACGGGACGCTGCGGAAGAAGCGCAGCTCGAGCAGCGGGTCGGTCCGCCGCGGCTCGTAGACCAGCAGGCCCACGACGGCAGCCAGTGACAGCGCCACCAGACCCAACGTGGTGGCCGACGCCCAGCCCGAGCGTGGCGCCTCGATGATCGCGTAGGTGAGGCTCGCCAGCGCGACGAGCACCAGTAGTTGGCCCATCGGGTCGGGACGCCGAGCTCGATCCGCCTTGGACTCCGGCACGAACAGCGCGGCCAGGACGAACGCGACTAGACCGATCGGGATGTTGATCCAGAAGATCGCCCGCCAGCCGACCGTCCCGATGAGCAGGCCACCCACGACAGGGCCAAGACCCATGCTGATGCCGACGACGCCGCCCCACACCCCGATGGCACGAGCCCGGTCGCGCGGGTCGGTGAAGACGTTGGTGATGATCGACATGGCCACCGGGTTGAGCATCGAGCCGCCGACGGCCTGCACCATCCGGAACGCGACGAGCCAGCCCAGCCCGGGCGCCAGACTGCACAACAGCGAGCCGATCGTGAACAACACGAGCCCGGCCTGAAACGTCCGCCGCCGCCCGAGCCGGTCGGCGGTGGAACCGGCCAGCATCAGCAGGCTCGCGATGACGAGCAGGTAGGAGTCGATCGTCCACTGCAGGCCGGACAGCGACGCGTGCAGGTCCGAGCGGATCGCGGGCAGGGCGACGTTGACGATGGTGACGTCCATCGCGACGATCAGCAGGCTCATACAGCAGATCGCCAGCACGAGCAGGCGGCGGCGCTGCGTCAACTCCGGCACAGACTCCAGGGTAGTTAGCCGAGCAGCGGGTCACGACGATGACATGAGGTGTCGCGCGTTCGCCCGGCGCGGTGGCGCGGCATCATCTACAGGCGTGACAGCCCCGCGCGGCAACGGCGCCGCAACACCGCACGACATACTCGACCGCCATGTTCGCGATGCCCTCGCCCGGCTCGCCGAGCACGTCGACGCGCCGCCGTCGGAGGCAGGCCTGCTGAGCATGTTCGACGCGATGGCCGGTAGCCGACTGCTCGACATCGAGGCACGCCGGATGCGCGAGCGCGGTGAAGGCTTCTACACGATCAGTTCGGCGGGGCACGAATCCAACGCCTACGTCGCGCAGGCGCTGCGGCCGAGCGATCCGGCGCTGCTGCACTATCGCTCGGGCGGCTTCTTC
>DAITQD010000234.1:0-2723 GCA_036833255.1 Jatrophihabitantaceae bacterium | reverse complement strand
TGTTAGGGGTGCTCGCCGCGTGCCGGTCGACGCAGTTGTAGCTGGCGTTGAGCCGACCGCCGACGAACCACTTCCAGAACGGCGGGTTGCTGGTGTCCAATGTCGTGTGCCAGTAGGCATCCCAGCTCAGCAGGTCCGCATACTCCTTGAAGCAGTCCGGGAAATGCTCCTCGCCGAACCGCTCGAAGATGGCTGGGTCGGCCGCGTTGGCCTGGCCGATGAACCTCGGCGGCGGATAGAAGAGCTCCTCCTCGCGCCAGTGCACGGCGATCTGCGCCTCCGAGACCTGCTCATCCTGTTCTGCTGTCATTGCTCGACCTCCTACGGATAGATGACTGTCAACGGCAAATAGGGATGTCAGTCAAACCTCCGGGAGCAGGCCGGCGCAGACCCCGAATTCGAGCAGCTGCGCGCCGATCGCGGCCTGACAGGCGACTGCCGTGGTGTCTCCGTAAGTCAGGGAGTCCCAGCACACCACGTCGGTCAGCTCCAGCGCGCGGAACACCACCGAGGTCAATGCCGTGACCGGCACGGTCTCTTCCTCCTGCCTCAGGCGTGCGATGTCACCCGCGGACGCCTGATCCCCGGCGGCTGCCTGCAACCGAGCCAACAGCACCGAGAGCTCACCGACGAGGTACTGCCGCGTCATCACCATCGCCCCCCGGCATGCCGTCCCGCGGCCGCGACGCATGCCGGGGGGCGTTGGGGATCCGTCGCCGGTCGTGCGCGATCAGCCGTGACACCCGCGACGTGTGCCCCGTGTGGTGGGCACGGCGGCGGCTTCGCCTGCCGCGTGCCCATCGCCAACGCTGTCATGACACCTCACCTCCCAAAACCCGGGAGAGCCCTCATCCTACCGCCGGATGACACCCGGCAGATCGTCATTCGGTCGGTGCCGCGGACCAGCGACAACGCCAGGCGTGCCAGCGCGCTCGGGCACTGGCCGGCAAACCGTCGCTCCGGGCGGCGACCGAACTCCGCCACGCCGACGATCTCGCCCCGGATGCACGCCACCAGCGCGTGCTGGTCGCGGCTGCTCGGCTGGATCAGCGTGGCGAGGTAGTCCTCGGCGGCGGCACGACTGCGGCTGAAGAACCGGAGGTAGATGGACCGGTCGGAGGCGTGGGCATGCAACGCCCGCAACCCGGCCAGATCGCTTGCGGTGACGGTTCGGATGTGGACGAGCCCGCCGTCGGCGCGCACCGCGTCGACCCCGTTGCACTCGGTCTCAAGGGCGGTCATACGACGAGCCTGCCTGCACCGATGTTCTGCCGGCAGGGTCTAATGGCATGCCCAAGGCGGGCCATGCGTCCGGCCGAGCGGTGGCCGAGGAGGCGATGCGCGAGGTGACCGCGCGCCGCGAGGACAGCTGAACCGGCTGGCCGATGACGACGACCGGGCACGCTACAGACGGCAGCAGGTGCGGCATGACCGCCCCGAGGCGGCAGAGCCGGCGATCGGCGGCGTAGGGGCGGCCGACGACGAGCAGCTCCGCCCGCTCGGCCGCGGCCAGGAGCGCGGCTGCGGCCGGCCCGCGTGACAACTCGGTGACGACCTCGACGCCGGGATGCGTGCGCCCGGCGGTTCTGACCAGAGTCGTCAGCAGTGGCTGCTGACCGTCCCGGGCCCCGTCGTAACCGTCGGCCGTGGCGGCCAGCAGGCGGGTGGCGAATCCCGGCCGGGACCGCACCGCGAGAAGCAGCACGCCACGCTGCTCGGCCGCGGCGAACGCGAACTCGAGGGCTTCGTAGCCGGGTCGAGACGGGGAGACACCCACGGCGACAAAGCGGCGCGATCCGGCGACGGGCGCGCGCCAGCCGGCCGGCACGACACTCACCGCGCAGCGGGCGTTCCGGGCCACGCGGTACGCGACCGAGCCGAGAAGCGCGCCGGCGATCCGCCCCCTCCCGTGGGTCCCGACGACGATCATCTCAGCGTCTTCGCTCAATGCGAGCAGCAGTTCGGTCGGCGGCTGCTCGCGAAGCATCGTGGCGATCGTGCACGGCCTTCCCGCAACCATCGCCGTCGCCGCGGAATGGCGAAGGATCTCCGCGCTCTCGTCACGCGCACCACTGAGCCTGTGCTCGGACTCGGTGAGCACGTCGCCGGCGAGCGCAATCAGCAGGTGCAGGCCACGGCGCGACGCCTCCTCGGCGGCCCAGAGGAGCGCCGTCTCCCCCGCCCCGGAACCGTCGACGCCGACCACGATGTGCCTGCGCATCCGAACCCCCTCAGGTGTCCTGTCGAGCACACCGCACCAGAGGGCTTACGCGGGAGTGCCGAAGGTCCCGGACAACCGCGCCATTGGCGGTGCGCATCAGGGCGTGTGGCGCCAGATGAGGCGGTGTACGCCGAGGTGCTTGGGCAGCGAGCGCAACCCTGGAATGAAGGGCACGAACACCAGCGCGGCCGTGAGCACCGCCATGACGCCCCACACGAGTGCGTCCGCGTTGCCCGACGTGGAGAACGGCTGGACCTGGTACCAGAACGTGTACAGCCACATCCAGGGCTGGCCCGGGTAGTTGGCGGTCTCGTTCGTCATCCCCCACTGGTCACCGCCGAGGTGATCGGCGCGGTGGGTTCGTGCTCGCCGAGGCGGTCGAAGCCGCCCGCGCGCTCGACCCCGACGTACACGTGATACCGGAGTTCGTTCCCGGCGACCTCTACGCCACCGTGCGGGCACGTACCGAAGGCGCCGACCTCCTGGTCCTCGGAGCCGGCCA
>DAITQD010000233.1:0-2725 GCA_036833255.1 Jatrophihabitantaceae bacterium | reverse complement strand
GGCTCGGCCCGGTCTCGGATCTCACGTCGGGTCTTGTGCTGATCACGCTCCTCTACATCCTCTTCAAGCTGCCGTTCGCTGCCTATCAGTGGGCCTTCCGTCAGCGGCTCAGCCAGAGCTCGGTAGTGCAGGGGACGGTCGCGACCGTCCGCACGGTGGCGACCGCGGTGGCGACCGCGGTGGCGGCCTGATCGTGGAACCGGTCCGCGTGCCGCAGCACCTGGAGCTCGAGGACGTGATCGCCTGGGGCCTCGGCGCCACCGACCTGCTGTGCGTCGCGGCCGGCGCGGTCTCGGCCTGGTGGATTTATCTGAACCTCCCGCTCGGGTTCGACCTGCGGGTCGCTGCAGCCGCGCCGCTGGTTATGGCGGGCCTCGCGTTCGGAACGCTTCGTTTCGGCGAGCTGGCTCTTCGCGACTGGCTCCGCATCGCACTCCGCTACGCATCGCGTCCGAGGACGCTCATCTGCGGGGACGGGTTGTGATCGGCCTCCGCCCGGGCCGCGCCCACGAGTTGCTGCCGGTGTTGGCGGCGGCCGACCGCGCCGTTCGCCTTCGTGACGGAGGCCTCCGCGCCGTCCTCGAGTGCCAGACATCGGCATTTGGGATCAAGGGCGAGGCCGAGCAGCGCGCCGTCGTCGATGGCTGGGCCTCGCTCCTCAATTCTCTGCCGCACCCGCTGCAGGTCGTCATCCGCACACGCGAGCTGGCGCCGTCCGCGCTCCTCTCCCCCGCCGCCACCGACCGTCCGGCACTTGCTGCCCTGGGCGAGTCCTACCGGCGGATGGTGGAGGACCTCGCCGGTCGTCGCCGGATACTCGACCGTCGCTTCTTCGTCGTGTTGCCAGGGCAGGCGCCCGACCGCCGTCGCCGGACCAGCAATGGCGCGGGCGATCTCGAGATCCTGGACCAGCGGGTCAGCTGGGTCACGGAATGCCTCCGCCGGCTCGACCTCGAGCCCCGCCGACTTGGCGGCCGCGAGCTCGCCGATCTTCTCCGGCGGGCACTCAACCCGGTGTCCTCGGTGCAGCCGATCGCCGATGACGACGACCTCCACGACCTGCCAGGGCTCATCGCGCCGGCCGCCCTCGCCGAGCGGCCCTCGTCGCTGTCGGTCAGCGAGCGGTGGACGCGAACGCTGGCGGTCACTCGTTATCCGTCGCGGTTGCGCCCGGGCTGGCTCGGCGACCTGCAAGCGTTCGACGGAGACCTCGATCTCGCCCTCCACGTCCAGCCCAACACCGGCCCTGCGGTCATGTCGTTCCTCGAGCGCCGCATCAGCGAGCTGACTTCGACAGTCCACCTCAGCGAGGATCACGGTGGTCGCGCCGATCCCTATCGCCGGGCAGCACTGCACGACGCGGTCGAGCTTCAGGACCGCATCGCGCAGGGTGCAGAGCGCCTCTTCGACGTCTCGCTCTACCTCACGGTCTGGGCCGACGGAGCCGACGACCTCGACGCCGCGACACGCCGGTTGGAGGCGCTGTTCGGGACCCGACTCATCCACACGCGCCGGCTGCTCTTCCAGATGCGTCCGGGGCTGGTATCCACGCTTCCGATCGGCATCGACGCGGTGGCGGTGCGACGGATGCTCTCGACGACCGCGCTGTCGGCGACCTTCCCGTTCGCCGGCGGCGATCTGCCGACCGGCTCGGGTCTGCTCTACGGCATCAACACCGCGACGCGAAGCCCGGTGATCGTGGATCGCTTCGCGCTCGAGAACCACAACGCGGTCGTCTTCGCGACCAGCGGCGCGGGCAAGTCGTTCCTGGTCAAGGTCGAGCTGGCTCGTGCCATTCTCGCCGGGACTCGGGTCATCGTCATCGACCCCGAGGGCGAGTACGCCCGCCTGGTGGCATCACTCGGCGGCGAGGTGATTGCGATCCGGCCGGGCTCGCAGGCGGGGTTGGACCCGTTCGCGGTCACCGGCTCCAGCCCGGGTGCGCTCACCACGCGGATCGCGACTCTGACCACGTTCTTGGACCTGCTGGCCGGCCCGTTGGGGCCGCGCCAGCGGGCGGAGGTCGAGGACGCGATCTCGCACGCCTTCGCGAAGGCGGGGTTCGCCGACGGCGAGTCAGTCGACGACCTCACGTGGCCGCGCCTCGCCGATGTGACGGCGCGCCTCGGCGCCAATCGTGCGACCGAGGACGTCGCGGTCCGGCTCGAGCGTTACGTCGGCGGGCCAGGCCGCTGGTTATTCAACCAAACTGCCGCCGCCGCCTCGTCGAACACCGGAAGCGCGGTATACGTCCTCGCCGGCCTGCCGGAGGAGGAGCGAACGCCGGCAATGTTCCTGGTCCTCGACCGCGTCTGGTCGAGGCTTGCCGACTCCTCAATCCCGACGCTGGTCGTGGTCGACGAGGCCTGGTGGCTGATGCGCCACCGCGAGACCGCGGCCTTCCTCTACCGGCTGGTCAAGACCTCGCGCAAGCGCCGGGCCGGACTGACCCTGATCACGCAGGACGTGGGCGACGTGCTCGCCAGCCCGGACGGCGAGCCGATGATCGCCAACTCGGCGCTCCAGATCCTGATGAAGCAGGCGCCGCAGGCGATGCCGCGGCTGGCCGAGCTGTTCCGTCTCACCCCGGCCGAGCAGTCCTGGCTGCTCAACGCGCAGCGCGGTGAGGGGCTACTGGTGGCGCGAGGCAAGCGGGTGCCGTTCCAGGTGATCGCGACCGACGAGGAGTCACGCCTGATCGAGGGCAACGAGAGCCGCACATGAA
>DAITQD010000232.1:0-2740 GCA_036833255.1 Jatrophihabitantaceae bacterium | reverse complement strand
GGATCGCTCACGTGCCGGCGGGTAGTGTTTGGGCAATGTCTGGTACTTCCTTTGAGGCGATCACCACTGCTGTCCGACAGGTTCTCTCGTTGCGCGGCCCGATAGCCGAGGACGACCTGTTGGCCGTACTGGTCGCGGACGGCATCGACCTCGGGCCCGATCCGGAAGACATGCTCACCTACATCCTCGATGAGGACGCCGAGCTGGTCATGCCGCTGGCCGACGAGCGGTGGGCCTGGATCCCGGCTTTGCTCGACGGGCGGGTCTTCACGCACCGCCTGAGCGCTCAGGAGGCCGAGCACGACATGATCGGGTTCGGTCCCGATCTGGCGCCGCTGTCGATGCTGACCGAGAGCCAGACCTACCAGCGGCTCACGGACGGCTCGCCGATCGCGGACGTGTCCCCGTTCCTCGACGGCGACATCCTCGCCAAGCGCGGCGTGCCGGAGATGGTGGTGGGTGAGGACGGGGCGTTGCTGTTACAGCCCGGTCAGTTCGCGACACTGGGCGTCGGGGCCGGTGATCTGGTCGGGTTGCGTGTCACCGCGGCCGGGTTCAAGCTCGCCACGGCCGGGGAGCTGACGACGTGCGAGATCGGCCCGGCGCTGGCTGCCGTGCTGGATTTGCGTCCCGATCGGCCCGAGATGCTCGACGTCGCCGTCTGGACGGCGTGCGCCGCGGACGAGGGCCTGTTCCGGGAGCCGGTGGCACCGCTGGGTGAGCTGCTCTCGGCTGACGGCCTGGCCCAGGAGGGTGACTGGGTTGCCCGTGGCGGCTTCGATTTCGGCACGTGGCGCGTCCATGGCCGGATCGAGACGATCGCGGCGCGCTACGAGTTGCACGACGACGAGGCGTTTGCCGTGCTGGCAACGGTGCGGCTGTATGAGCAGACGGCCGAGCTGGTCGATGCCGTGACCAGTGCCCGGCAAGATGGCGATGCCGAGGAACTGCTCGGCATCGTGTCCCAGCTGTTCCCGCCGCAGCTCGATCCGGCGTCGTCGAACGGCGACCCAGAGCTGGACCCGGATCGCACGACGGTGCGCGCGGCACTGAAATTCCTCGCTGAACCGGCCGTCGCCGCTGCAGTGCTGGCCGAGACCAGTGCCGACGAGGATCGTGGCGCCGTCGCGTTGGGGCTGTTCGCCGAGTCGGTCGAGCCGCTGGCACCGCGCGCGGCGCGCCCAGCGCTGCGTTGGCTGCGGGCCAAGGCGTACGAGGGGCTCGGTGACCTCGAGCAGGCCGAGCAGACCTACGACGCCGCGGAGTCGCTGGACCCGTCGTGGCCGTTGACGCTGATGTCGTTGGCTCGCTACGCCAGCGACCGCGGCGATGCGGAGCGCGGGCTGGCCCTGCTGCGCCGGGCCGGGGCGCCGCGCGAGCATGAACTGGTGCAGCTGCTCGAACATTTCCAGCCCGCTCCGCGTCCGGGTCTCGGGCGCAAACAGCCGTGCTGGTGCGGCTCGGGCCGCAAATACAAGGTGTGCCACCTGCACCGCGAGCAGCTGCCGCTAGCCGAGCGGGCCGCATGGCTGTATCAGAAGGCGGGGGCGGACCTGTTCGACGGCCCGTCCGGCCCGCTGCTCATCCAGACCGCGCAGGCGCGTGCACAGTACTGGGACTCACCCGATGCGCTCGAGCGGGCCATCGAAGACGGCCTGGCCGCTGACGCGGTGCTGTTCGAGGGCGGCGCGTTCGCCGACTTCCTTGCCGTGCGTGGCTCGTTGCTGCCCGCCGACGAGCGGTTGCTGGCCGCGCAGTGGCTGCTCGTGCAGCGTTCAGTGCACGAGGTGCTCGCCGTCCGGCGCGGCGAGCAGATGACACTGCGCGACGTGCGCACCGGCGACGTCCACGAGGTGCGCGAGCGAGCCGGCAGCCGGCAGGTGAAGGTGGGCGAGCTGTACTGCGTCCGGGTCGTCCCGTCGGGCGACACGATGCAGATCTTCGGCGGGATCGAACCGGTATCCATCGGCGAGCGCGACGAGCTCATCGCGCTGCTCGACGACGATCCCGACCCCGTCGAGCTCGTCGCGTTCCTGTCCCGCCGATTCGCCCCGCCGGTGCTGCAGAACACCGAGGGCGAGTCGTCGGTGCTCTGCGATGCGACGCTGCGGATCGCAGACCCGGCTCGTCTGGCCCAGGCGCTGGATGACGAATATGACCGCCACGACGACGAGCCGGACGGCGCACTGGCTTGGTTCGAGCACGTGATCACCCACGGGATACAGCGGATCCGCGCGAACATCGAGCTGCGCGGTGACGAGCTGCACGTCCACGCCAACAGCGAGGCCCGCTTCGAGCGTGTCCTGGCCACGATCGGCAAGCTTGACCCGTCAGCGACGGTGCTCCACGAGACCCGCGACCCTGCCGGCGACCTCCGAGCCGTCCAGCAGCTCGCCGCACGCAGCGCGGCAGGGTCGGCCGGCACCTTCCTCGACCCGGCCGCAGATCCGGCGATCGCCGCGGCGCTTGAGGAGATGGCCGGCAAGTACGAGGCAGCCTGGCTCGACGAGCCGATTCCCGCGCTGGCCGGTCACACACCCCGCGAGTGCGCGCAGGACCCCACTCGCCGCCCCGACCTGATCCGACTGCTCGACTCCTTCCCGGAGGACACCGGCCGACCCGGCACCATGAGCCCGGCGCGCCTACGCGCCGCCCTGGGCCTGAGCTGACGCGTCCGGCGACGACCGCCTCGCCCCGGACGGGACGATCCGTACCCGCCGGTTGTGACCGTAGGCGGATC
>DAITQD010000231.1:0-2755 GCA_036833255.1 Jatrophihabitantaceae bacterium | reverse complement strand
AGGGAGGTGCGCACCGGTGACTGTTCACCTTTCTCCTATCGAGCCGACATGTGGCACAGGTCGCCGCCCCGGATTAGTCGGCCGTCGCGACGATCAGGCTCTGCGGGCCGGCCAGTGCGAGGTGCTCGGTGAACTGCCAGCCGGTTGCGGCGAGCCACTCACGGACCTCCTCGACGCTGTAGACGTCACCATTGCGCACGTGCACGGCGAACTCGCCGGCCATCAGGGCGGCGTGCACGGGTGTCGTGTGACCCGGATCGGTCCAGAAATCGGCAAGGAGCAGGCGGGCACCGGCGACGGCCGCGCGGCGCACACGGGCGAGGAACACGCGATTCTCATCGGGCGACCAGTAGTGGACCAGGTTGGCAACCAGGAAGACGTCGTGACCGGTTGGGAAGTCGTCGCTCGTCGCGTCGCCGACGACGACGTGGATGCGGTCGCTCAGCCCCGCGTCGGTCACACGTGCGCGGGCGAGGTCCGCGACGACCGGCAGATCGAGGACGGTCGCCTGCAGCGTCGGGCATGCTCGGGCGGCTGCGATCGACCAGGAGCCGGTGCCGCCGCCGATGTCCAGCAGTCGGCGCGCGGCGACGAAATCGACCACGTTCGGCAGCGCGGCGGCGGGTCCCGCAAGGACCGCCTCAATGCCCGCTGAGGCGATCGTCTGCAGATCGTCGTCGAGTTCGAAGATCTCCGTGGGCGGCCCACTGCCGAGCGCTTCGGCCAGCGCCGTCCAGGTCCGGTAGCTGATCTTGTCCCAGAAACGCAGGAACGGACGAAGATCGGCCTGCGTGCGACCGCTCAGGAATTGGGCCGCCGCGGGGCCGTTGCGGTAGGTGTCGCCTTCGCGGACGAGTACTTCGAGCGCGACCATGGCGTCGGCCGATATCCGTGCGGCGCGCACGGTCAAGCCGGTCCGCGCGGCCAGGGCGCCGATGTCGGCCGGTGAGTCGGCCAGGGCCTCGAACAGGCCGAGTTCGCTCGCCGCGAACAGGTGCTTCGCGGCCATAAAGCCGGACGCGATCTTCATGATCTGCTCCGGCCCGCCGCCGGGTGTCGCCTGCACGGACCCAGTGGTTTGCGCGGTAAGGGTGGTGGACATGCTGCCTCCTCTATCGGTGGAGCGCTGATGGCCCAAGGGTCGAGCGGTCGGCGGGGCTTGGCCATCCCAGATATGTGGGAGCGTCGGCGCGCGAGATTGCGGCTACGGTTCGGGTGTGAGGCTGGATCTCGAGCGACGGACGCACGACAAGGTCGAGCAGCTCGCCGTCCGGGGATCCGACTGGACGACGCTGATCACCGACCTCACCGACGTCGTCGGCGCGGCGATTCCGTTCACCCGAACCTGCTGGCACACCGTCGACCCCGGTACCGTGCTGTTCACCGGCAGCGTGAACAAGAACATCTCCTGCTCCGGCTCGTGGCTCGCCGCACACGAGTACGTGATCAACGACGTCGACCGCTGGTGGTTTCTCGCGCGCAGCGGCCGCCAGGTCGGTGCGACGAGCAGATCCACGCATGGTGACCTCAACCGCAGCGCCAGGCACAGATCGCGCGAGGGGTACGGGACGGGCGACGAACTGCGTGCTTCCTTCGTGGCGGACGGCACCTACTGGGGCGCTGTCGGATTCGTGCGCGAGGAGGACGATGCTTGGTTCACCGAAGACGAGACGGCCTTGCTCGCCACGCTCTGCGCTCCGATCGCCCGTGGCATGCGCCGCGCCATGCTGGCCAACGCACTGCTGCCGGACCCGGGCGCCGACATTGGACCGGGGATCGTGATCTTCGACGAGAAAGGCGCGGCCGAGTCGATCTCGCCGGCAGCCGAACGTTGGATCGAGCAGATGATCGAGATGCCGCCGCCGACCACACCCGCTGAGTCAAAGGCGGTGCAGGCGGTCGCCTCACGGGCCCGCACCTTGAGCCCCGGCGAGGATCCGCTGGGTCTGGCCGCCCGCTCACGAGTGCGCACGCGGGACGGGCGGTGGCTGCTGCTGTACGGGACGCCGCTGTCCGGCGGAGTGTTCGGAAGGACGGCCGTCGTCATCCAGTCGGCTCGTCCCACCGAGGTCGCGCCGATCGTCGCCCTCGCGTACGGGCTCACCGATCGTGAGCGACAGGTGACCTGGCTCTGCATGCAGGGCCGCCCCACGCGCGCGATGGCCCAGGCATTGGATGTGACGACATACACCGTCCAGGACCATCTCAAATCGATCTTCACCAAGACCGGGGTTCGCACCCGAGGCGAGCTCGTCGGACAAATCTTCCTAGAGCACTACGTTCCGTTGTGGGAACAGTCGCCGGAATCGCCGGTCGGCTGGCTGGCGCTTCAGGAGGATGCGACGTCGCTCGACGTCGCGGACCCGACGCAGGTCTGAGGGTTCTGTTGCGTTGATGGTGGCTGGTTACGGTCAGGGACACTGATGTGGTGATCAACTCGAGGCCTGCACTGTCGTCTGCGCCCACCGGCTACCGCTTCCCACGCGAGGTGATCGCCGTCGCGGTGCGCTGGTACCTGCGTTACGGCCTGTCCTACCGCGACGTCGAAGAACTTCTCGCCGAGCGCGGCATCGAGGTCGAGCACGTGACGATCTACCGCTGGGTCCAGACCTTCACTGCCGAGTTCATCGACGCTGCTCGCCCGGCTCGGCACGCGACGGGTGATCGGTGGTTCCTGGACGAGACCTACGTCAAGGTCGCCGGACGGTGGACCTACCTCTACCGGGCGGTCGACCAGCACGGCCAGGTCATCGAC
>DAITQD010000230.1:0-2770 GCA_036833255.1 Jatrophihabitantaceae bacterium | reverse complement strand
CGGCCATCCGCACCTTCATGCGACGCCCGCGGCCCTGGCCACGACGCCGTAGCGACCAAGGCCACACACCGCCGGGCCGTTCGGGCCCTGACAGGCGTTGGTGAGCCGCCACAGGGTGAGCCAAGGCGCGCAGAGCGTGGGTTAGTCGGATGCGGGTATGGGCGGGGCGGCGGACTCGAGGCCGCGCAGGTACGGGCCGAGTTCCGCGGTGACGAGTTCCTCGCCGGGTGCCCAGGGGGGCTGCTCGTAGAGTTCGGTCCGCCAGCCCTGTCCGGCGATGAGGTGGGCCGCGAGGTAGAGCGGGTTGCCTCCGGTGTGCAGCATCCCCCGGATCATCGGCCGCAGCGGCTCCGGTGATCCGGCGGCGCCGGCCAGGTGTGCGATGCCTGCGGCGGCGGTGTCGGCCTGTTGTGCGCCGAGGCCGCCGTGCTTGAGGGGCAGGTCGGTGGCGTCACCGGCGGCGAAGATGCGTCCGTCGGTCTGGCGTACCCGGCAGTGCTCGTCGACGGACAGGAACCGGTCGACAGCCTCGCCCGGAATGCCGCGAATATTCGGTCCGGTGATTGTCGGCAGGGTCACGGTGCGGTCGGGATAAAGCTGGATGCCGCTGGGCTGCAGAATCAGAGACCGCGGTCCGGGCATCAGCACGTGGGCTCCGGTGTGCAGCGTGATCGCGGCATCGCGCAGCAACTGTGTCATCGCCTGGCTGGCGTCGGAGCCGAAGGCGTGCAGCGGCTGCGACTCTGGGGTGATGAACACGATGTCCGGGTGCGCGTTCACCTCGCGGGCCCGCTGTGCGGTCAGCAGCGCCAGTTCGTACAGCGGTAGCGGCCAGGACGGTTGCTTGGGCCGTACGTAAGCGATCCGAGTGATGCGTCCGGCTTCGATGTCGTCGAGGATGCCGCGGTAGGTATCACTGGCTGTGTGGTCGGCGAAGACGTCCATATGCTCGACCGGCGTTCGTTCACGACCGCCGACGGCCAGCAGCAGGGCATCGTAGGAAAGCTCTTGACCGGCCCCGGTGTGCACTCGGTGGCCGGTCCGATCCACCCATGCCAGGGTGTCGCGCACCCAGCGAGCGTCGGCATCCGCCGCGATGCGCTCGATCGGGTAGTGGCGCATCCGGCGGGTCGTGAATGGTTCGAGTACCGCTTCGGGACGGTAGAACAGCTGCTCCGAGGGGCACAGCAGGGTCACTTCGACGTGATCACCGGCCAGCCGGTGCAGCCGCAGCAGCCCTTCGATCCCAGCGACTCCGCCTCCACAGATCACTGCCGCGAAGCGACCCATGGGCGTTCACTCTCTCTCCTCCATCGAAGCAGGGTGGAACCTTCAGTTCACCGCGCGGCGGCGGCAGCCGACAGGGGCGAAGGTCACGCGTGCGGGAGGCTTTCGGTCGCGGGCACCGAGCTTGCCCGGCGCCGGGCCACGGTGACCGATGGCGGCTCGGGACAGGCCGAAGGGCCCTATCACGACGGCAGAACGGAAGGCACGCTGGTAGGTGGAAACCATTGCCGGAGTTGCAGGAGGCTGATATGTCCGATCACGAACGCTTCGATGCCACGCGCGAAGCCGTCGGGTCCTCACCCGCTCACACCGGCCCGACCCCGGATCGCTACCAGTCAGCACTGCAACGCTACCTGAATGCGGTAGAAAGCATCGAGCAGCGCACTGCGCGACCCGAGAGCGACCTCGGCGGCGGGTTGCGGTGGAACGTCGAGAACAACCTGGTGCGCGAGGTCATGACCGGACCGGCGGTCTCGGTCGGCGAGGACGTGCCGTTCAAGGAGATCGTCGCCACGCTGGCCAGACATCGCATCGGCGCGGTGCCGGTCGTCGACGCCGATCAGAAGGTGGTCGGCGTCGTGTCCGAGTCGGACCTGCTCGCCAAGGTCGTAACCAGTGGCGGGCGCGGCCGGCCAATCGCCGGCGAACACTCCACCAGACGAGGCGCGCGTCGCAAAGCTCAGGCCGAGACTGCAGGCCAGCTGATGACGTCGCCGGCGGTGACGGTGGCTACCGACTGCTCCGTCGTCCAGGCTGCCCGTACGGCCGCGCGGGCCCGTGTCCGGCGGTTGCCCGTGCTGGATCTAACAGGCGTGCTGGTCGGCATCGTGACCCGCTCCGATCTGCTGCGCGTGTTCCTCCGCGGCGACGAGGAGCTGCGGGCACATCTCGTGGACGACGTGCTCACACGCGAGTATTCCGTCGAGCCCCACGCGGTCGAGATCAGCGTGCTCGACGGTGTCGTCACGCTGACCGGCCAGGTCGAGAAACGGATCGTCATCCAACCGCTGCTGGACACCGTGCGAGCAACATCGGGCGTCGTCGCCGTGCATGATCAGCTGACCTACCGCATCGACGACACTGCGCTATTCGCGCCCACTGGCCCGCTGTACTGACGTGCCAAAAGTGCGATTGTGGTTGGTCCGTCGCGTTGCGTGGGCAGCTTCAGCGCCGCATTCATACCAGTCGATCGTGGCCGCCTTCCGCTCTCGCCTTCGAGCGTTCCAACGGTCAGGCGAGGTACAGGAAGAGCTTTTCCATCTTCTCGCTGTCCACGCTGTCCGCGCCGCCGCTCTCGACAAGGCACTGCTTGAGGCCGGTTGAGATGGTCGCGAAGCCGGCCCGGTCCAGAGCGCGACTCACCGCGGCAACCTGAGTGACGATCGCCTCGCAGTCGCGGCCCTCTTCGATCATGCACAGGACGCCACCGATCTGGCCCTGCGCCCGGCGCAGCCGCTTCACGATCTGATCCATGTCCCCGCGG
>DAITQD010000229.1:0-2847 GCA_036833255.1 Jatrophihabitantaceae bacterium | reverse complement strand
GGCGCGGGGAAGGGGCGGCGGCACGGGAGGGATGTGCCGCTCGCCCCTTCTGGCGACAGCGTACGCATCATTTCCATGATCGGGTCAACCAGTTTGGCGCCCAGCACTTACTTCGCATTTCAGGACGAATCCGGAGCCCAAGGCAGCTACCTCGCTGGCCGCGCAGACGCTGGTGGTCTCCCCGTTGAATTGGGTGAATGGCTACCCGGGAATACCCGAGCACGACTCCGGGTTCTACAGTTGAATGTTCAACCAACTGAGAGCGAGGTAGGTCCGATGACCCAGACCCTGAGCACCAGCACCATTCCCGGCTACCGCACCGGCACGTGGAAGATCGACGCCGTGCACTCGGACGTGTCCTTCAGCGTCCGGCACATGATGGTCAGCAAGGTGCGCGGCAACTTCACCGACTTCACCGCCACGATCGTCACCGCCGAGGTGCCGACCGATTCGAGCGTCACCGCGTCGATCAACCTGGGCTCGATCAACACGCGCAACGAGGCGCGCGACAACCACATCCGCTCGGCCGACTTCTTCGACGTCGCAGAGCACCCCGCCATGACCTACCGCTCCACGTCGCTCGTCGCCAACGGTGACAACTGGACGCTCGAGGGCGAACTCTCGCTGCACGGCGTGACCAGGTCCGTGCCGCTGAACCTGGAGCTGAACGGCTTCACCGCAGACCCGTACGGCGGCCAGCGGGCCGGCTTCTCGGCCACCGCGGCGATCAACCGTCGCGACTTCGGCATCGACATCAGCCTGCCGATGGACGGTGGCGGCGTGGTCGTCGGCGACAAGATCACGATCACCCTCGAGATCGAGGCCGTGCTCGACCAGAGCTGACCCATCCACCGAGCTGACGGGGCACGCAATGAAGAGATCTAGGCTAGACGGCGTGCCCCGCTCAGTGTTCGGCTTCCCGCACCCCGTCAACGAGGTGGCCGCACGCACGGTCGCCGCCGGCGTGCTCGCGCTGAGCGTGCTGACGATCGTGCTCAGCGCGACCCTCGGTCACGGCTGGCTCTGGCTCACCGCCGTGCTCGCGTACGGCTTTGTGGCTCGCGTGCTCACCGGCCCGACCCTCAGCCCGCTCGGGCAACTGGCCACCCGCGTCATCGCACCCCGCATCGGTCACGAGCGCCTCGTCGCCGGACCGCCGAAGCGCTTCGCACAGGGCATGGGCGCGACGATGTCGCTTGCCGCGCTACTTCTCCACCTCGGCTTCGGCCTCGACGCGGCGGCGCTCACGCTCGTCGGCCTGATCGCCGTGGCGGCCACGCTGGAGTCGGTATTCGCGTTCTGCATCGGCTGCACGGCGTTCGCGGGCTTGATGCACGTGGGCCTCGTCCCCAAAGAGACCTGCGCCGCCTGCGCGAACATCGCGCTGCACAAGCCGCAGACTGCCTAGCTGCGTCGGGCACACTGTCGGCGTGAGCCAGCGTTCCGATGCACGCCGAGAGCGAGCGCAGCTGAAATCCCCGCCCGCCGCGGCGCCGCGGGAGCGCTACGGCCTGGAAGTCCTGGCCGTCCTGGGCGTCTCACTCGGCATGTCGGCGATCTACGCGCTGCTCTACTTGATCCGCGCCCAGATCACGGTGCCCGGCGGCATCAGCAACACCACCGCGATCGTCGTCCAGGGCAAGCAGACGACGTACCCACTGCTCGATCTCGCCGACGACCTCGTCGACATCCTCAACGGGTTCGGTCCTCCGCTGCTCGCCCTGGTGCTGCTGGCCCGCAATCCGGGCGGGCGCGGCTTCGGCATCGGTTTTGACCTGCGTGCCTGGTGGCGCGAGTCAGCGCCGGGCATCGGCTTTCTCGCGCTGATCGGTATCCCCGGACTCGGGTTGGTGTGGGCGGCCCACGAACTCGGCCTCAACGCTTCGCTGGCCGTCGTCGACTTTCCCGACGTTTGGTACCGCATTCCCTACCTGCTGCTCTCGGCCCTCCAGAACGGCTTCGCCGAGGAGATCGTCGTGGTCGGGTTCATGCTCACCCGACTGCGGCAACTGGGCTGGACCGATTCGCGCGCCCTCGGCGCCAGCGCGGTGCTGCGCGGCAGCTACCACCTCTACCAGGGCTTCGGCGGCTTCGCCGGCAACCTGGTGATGGGCCTGATCTTCGGTTATTGGTTCCAGCGCACCCGGCGGGTCATGCCGCTGGTCATCGCCCACTTCCTGCTGGACGCCTTCAGCTTCGTCGGCTACCTGTACCTGCACAACCGCGTCAGCTGGATCTGAGTCGTTCAGGGCGAGGTGTCGGCGAGGACTTGCGCCAGCGCGTGTGACGCCTGGCGGATCATGCCGGGGTTGGTGTCCCAGTAGTACGGCAGCGCGGACACGGCCTGGTAGAGCGCCCAGCCGCGGCCACGCAACCATGACGAATCGTCGACCTCGAGCTCGGCTCGGAAGCCCCTGCGGCTGTCACCTGCGAAGACATTCCACGCGGGCTGCAGGTCACAGGCGGGATCGCCCACGTTGAGGCCACCGAAGTCGATCACTGCCGACAGGCGACCGTCGACGACGAGCAGGTTGCCCGGCAGCAAGTCGCCGTGCACCCAGACCTCTTCGCCGTCCCATGCCGAGGCGTCGAGTGACTCCTCCCATGAGTGAAGCGCGACAGCGCCGTCGATTCGGTTGCCGAGCTGTTCGACCGATCGGCGAACCTGCGCGTCGCCTTCCGCGAGTGGCCCTCCTCGACCACCATGGGGACGCTGGGGTGCGCCGGTCGTGTCGACCTGGCGCAGCGCGTTCACGAACGCGGCGAGATCGATGGCCGCCTGATCCAGATCATCGATCGTGCCGTTCGCGTTCTCGCCGGGCAACCACGTGTAAACGGACCAGTCGA
>DAITQD010000228.1:0-2858 GCA_036833255.1 Jatrophihabitantaceae bacterium | reverse complement strand
CCGAATTTCGCGAAGTACTGCGACGGGGTCAGGAAGTGGCCGTACTGGGCGCTGCCGCGAGTGGAGACCGCGAGCGCCTCACGCTGGAGCGCAGCCATGCCGCCGTTGGGGGCAAGGTAGACCCGTGCGCTGACCGACGCCGACGACGCGGCGGGGCCGAGCTTCTGGGCGTGCGTCAACCAGGCGGGTGTCGTGTTCGGAATCGCCTTGGGTGCCGGCGAACTCTGCGCGGGACCTGCTGCGAGCAAAACCCCGGCGAGCAGCGTCGCCGCCGAAACTAGGGCGGCCGCGATATTGCGTTTGGGCATGCCTTGCCTCTCCACTCGTGATGGATCGATTGTCGGTACTGGATCGAGCCGTGTGGGCTCGCACCAAAAGCGACAACGCTGTGGCGGGTCGCCGAAGGGCTGTAGCGCGTTTCACCGCAACTTTCCTGCTCGAAACGAAGTCGTCACATCGAGCGCGACCCGAGCCACCCCCGAGCAGGTCCGCGATTCGTTCGGTACCGGCGCAGACGCGGGTGGGACATGCCGCCGAAGCGACACGGTCAGCCGGACAGTTCCGCCTGGCGCGCCCGGTAGGCCGCCACATTGGTGCGGTTGGCGCATGAGGTGCTGCAGAAACGCCGGGAACGGTTCTTGGACAGGTCGACCAGGACGTCGTCACAGCTGCCGGCTGCGCATCTCTGCAACCGGCTCAGCTCCTTTTGCCGGATGACATCGGTGAGCGCCATGGCAGCCTCGACCGCCATCCGATCGGCGAGCGGGGCATCGGGCGGCGTCGCGTGCAGGTGGTAGTCCCAGGTGTCGTGTTTGACCAACTGCGGGAGCGCACGCGCCTCGCGGAGCAGGTTGTTGACCAGAGCGACGGCGCTGTCCTCGCCGATGTGCCACAACCGTGCTAGCCGCGGCCGAAGGGCCCGCACCGCATCGAGCTCGGTTTGGTCGCGACGACGTTCGCCGGTCCAGCCCCACTTGCGGACGAACTCGTCGAGCGCGCCGACGTCTGCGAGCTCATCGCCGTCCTCCTGCGCGGTATTCACGAGCGCCGCCGCCGCGGCGAGCGCCACCTCGGTGTCATGAGCAAAGAGCACCTTGACTCCTTTCCAGCAGCCGACTAATGTTGGCCTCGTAAGCAGCATACGCCGTTTGGGTACTTACTGCCTCCTTCGGCAGTCGGGAGGGTCTGAGATGCGATACGGGTCGACCCGCGGTACCGGTATTACCCTGGCGGCATTGTCGGCGGCCACCTTCGGCACCTCCGGCGCCTTCGGCAGCTCGCTCATCAACGCAGGATGGACGCCCGGCGCTGCCGTCGCCGCTCGGATCACAGCAGCTGCGCTGATGCTGAGCGTGCCCGCCCTGTTGCAGTTGCGCGGGCGGTGGGGTTTGCTGCGCCGCGCGAGCGCGATGATTGCCGCCTACGGATTGGTCGCCGTCGCCGGTTGCCAGCTGTTCTTCTTCAATGCGGTCTCGCATCTGTCGATCGGGGTGGCGTTGCTGCTCGAGTACCTGGGGACCTTCCTCGTCGTCGGCTGGCTCTGGCTGCGTCACGGTCAGCGGCCGCGGCGGCTGACCGTCGCCGGTGGGGTGATCGCCGTAGTCGGATTGCTGCTGGTGCTCGACCTAGCCGGCTCCCACCGCCTTGACCCGGTAGGTGTCTTGTGGGGGCTCGGCGCGGCCGCCGGCCTCGCCGTGTACTTCCTGCTCTCAGCGGCAGCCGACGAGCCGTTACCACCGCTGGTCCTGGCGTGGGGCGGGATGAGCGTGGGTGCGGTCGCCCTGATCGCGCTCGGCATGACCGGGCTATTGCCCATGCGGGCGCCGCTGCGCAATGTCCACCTGCTCGATCATCGCGTGAGTTGGCTGATACCCGTGCTCGGCCTGTCCCTGATCGCGGCGGTCGTGGCCTACGTTGCCGGCATCGGTGCGGCGCGCCGGCTGGGCGCGAAGCTCGCGTCCTTCGTCGGCCTCACCGAAGTCGTTTTCGCGGTTCTGTTCGCGTGGCTGCTACTCGGACAGGTCCCGACTGCGGTGCAGTTCGTCGGAGGCGCACTCGTCGTCGCCGGCGTCGCACTGGTCCGCGTCGACGAACTGCGCCCTCCCGCAGCGGCGATACCACTGGAAACAGGCAGGCAAGCAGTCATGGTGAACGCGGAGACGACGGTCTTAGGATCGCAGCGATGACGATAGTGCGGCTGTGGAAGGCGTCCGCCGACGTTTCGAGGGAGCGCGCGTGAGTGATCTGCTGACTGACTCGGGCGATACCGAGGACGACCCTCGGCGGCGTGCGACGTGGGGGCTGTTCGTTCTCGCGCTGATCGCGACAGTGGTCGTCACGGCCATGGTGTTCTTTCTCGGCACCTCGGGCGGTGGCCACCACGACATTGGCGTGGCCGCTACCGACACAGCGACGCAGCCTGCGCGCGGCGCCACCGAAACGTCGTCCGGCGAGCGGGCTAGCCCCGCCCGTTCGCTGTCGACATCCACACACCCGGCACCCACGAGCACCGCCAACCCATGTCCGTCCGCGGTGCCGTGCGCGGTGACGGGCGACAGCGGGCAGGCCGTCGCCGCGCTGAACCGCTTCCGCGTCAGTCATGGCCGGCCACCGGTGCCCGGAGCGGCGTCGCCCCAAGCGCAGCAATGCGCCTTGAGTGAGGGAAGCGGGCCCTCCTGCGAGCCGCACTACTCGTGGGAGCCGGTCCCCACGCAGGACGGCGCGCGGGCGATCAGTTTGATCGCCGGCCGAGGTGACGGCACGCAGTGGTTGCTCGATCCCGGCATGTCCTCATTCAGCGTCGGCTGGGCCTACACGCCGGGAGCCGGCGGCGGCCCCGGCCACTACCAGTGCGCGAT
>DAITQD010000227.1:0-2880 GCA_036833255.1 Jatrophihabitantaceae bacterium | reverse complement strand
AGCGCACGGTCGACCGGACGACCTGCACCCCGGGCTTGACGTAGTCACGATAGGAGTGCCGGACCGCCGACGGCAGCACTCGCCCGAACATGACGTCCAGCTTCGAGAACCCGAACACGAACCCGTCGCTCTGATCGACCAGCACGACATCGAGGTCGTCACCGAACTCATCGGACAACCTGGTCGCGAGCTCCAGACCGCCGAACCCCGCACCGAGAATCAACACGCGCATGGCAGGAACCTATCTGTCCGGAGCCGATCGGGACCCGCGATCAGCGTCATGACGACGCCGATCCCTGGTGACATCGCACGGCATGACTCGTGTTCACCTACGACATGTGGATCGACGGGCAGCACGGGGCTACCGGCGCGCGTACTGACTGATGTCCTCGGCGAAATCACTGACCATGCTCGGCGTCAGGGTCGGGCGGACGTCGGCGATCGCCGCCAGGAAGTCCTGCGTCGAGGCTCGGCAACGATGGCCGGCGTCCATCGTCTGCTCGAATGTCTGCTGGGCGACCGTGCGGGCGGTGTGCTCGACGTCCGCGGGTGTAAAGCCGTCAGTGGCCTGCACGAGCGCGTCGACGTCGACGCCATCATCGGTGAGATAGCGCTGCCAAAGAGCCTCTCGGGCAATGGTGTCGGGTGTCCCGATGGGCAGGACGTAGTCGAAACGGCCATGCCGCAGGAATGCGGCGTCGAGTACCCGCACCGAGTTGGTAGCACAGACGAGCAGCCGGCCCGGCCGTTCGCGGAAGGTCACCAGCGACTTGAGAAGCTCGTTGACGACGGCGACAGAGGCTGTGCCCGGTCGGCGGGCCGCAGCGATCTCCTCGACCTCATCGATGAACACCAGCACGTGCTCGAGTTCGGCGAAATGTCCGAACACCTCGTTCAGCCCGCCGGCAAGACCGGCCTCGGAGGTCGCCAGCCGCGACGGGAAGAGTTCGATGAATGGCCAGCCGAGTCGACTCGCGACGGCGCGGGCGAAGGTCGTTTTGCCGGTGCCCGGCGGCCCGAAGAGCACCACAGCGCTGGGTGGGCGCACGCCGTGTTCGGCCGCGACCTCGGGATGTGACAGCGGCAGCACGAGGCGGCGCTCGATGAGCGCTTTCTCGGCCGTCATGCCAGCGATGCGATCCCAGAGCCCAGCGGGTGGAACCGCCCCGCCGAGCGAGAGGAGCACGGTCGCTGACCGCGGCGACAAGGTCTCGGTCTTCTCGTAGTAGGTCAGCCCGGCGCGCGAGCGGAACCCAGAGTTGACGAACGCGACGCTGCCGGTCTCGCCCTCGGGCAGCAGCGCGCTGATACGAGAGACACCCGCGGTGAGCAGCCGATGCTCGAGCTCGGCGAGCAGTGCACTGCCGAGCCCCTTGTGGCGCCACTTCGGTGACAGCGCGATACGCACTACCCAAGCGCGGTCATTATCAACTCGGCTCACCGCTGCGCCGACCAACTCGCCGGCGGCGATCGCCACGACGGCTGGGCAGCGGCCGAAGCATTCGATGACGTCCGCGAGGTTGAACACCGGGGCCTGATCGGTCGTTGTCGACTCGGCGTCCAACCGGACAACGGCCTCAAGATCGGCCGGCTCAAAATCGCGGAGGTGCCAAGCGATACTCACGGTGCCTCCCCGGGTATTGCGGACATGATCCCGCGGGCGTGCTCGAAACGCTATCGCTTTACGCCTGTCCGAGCCGGACCGGCAGTCGCCGGGACATGCGTCATCCTGCGCAGATCATGCAGTCGCGGACCGCGCGATTGAACTGTGTCGCCAATCGAGGATGAGGCTCGACGGATTCAGCTTCGATCCCCGCAGCGAGCGGGCTCCACCGGCCGTGTCCGTTCGCGCTGCTCCCGGTCTAGGTTCAGTCCATGGCCGTCGCTCGAAGCGGTTTCGTCTCGTTGGACTGTGCCGACCCAGTCAAGCTCGCTGAGTTCTGGGCCGCGATGCCGGGCGGCGAGATCATGTTCACGACCGCCACGACCGTTGACATCGCACGGACTGGATGTGGTTGAGTGCGATGAAGGTCCCGGACTACCAGCCTCCGACATGGCCTGCGGGCGATGTCCCCAAGCAGATCCACCTCGATCTCGCGGTGACAGATCTGGAGGCCACGGTTGAGGAGGCTGAGCAGCTGGGAGCCCGCAGCGCGCCAGTCCAGCCAGCGCCTGACCGATGGCGAGTCCTCCTCGACCCTGCTGGCCACCCGTTCTGTCTTACCACGCAGATTTCCGCAGAGGCGCAGTAGCACTAAACCTCCTTCATCCCGATGTGCGTTAGCAGGGTGCGAGTCAGTTGCTGTAGACCCGGGTGGCTCGAACCAGTACTGCCGTCCGATGCTGTTCGGCCATGACCCGGTCGTACTCATCCCAGTCGTCGTGCGTACCGCCCGCGGTTGTGAAAATCTCGCGCAGCAGCAGGCGTAACCGTTCGTCAGGGATTTCGGCGTGCGGGTCGCCGGGGCCCAACAGTTCGGCGTGGCCCTCCACGGTCGCCCATTGCCAGCCGCTGCGAAATGTTGCCGTCAGCTGGGGTCGGGCTCGCAGGTTGGCCAGCTTGACCTTGCCGTAGGTGACGAAGGCCAGCACTGATTCGGCCGTCAGGGGGTGTGCAATCACGCCGGCGTTGACGAGCGAGGACTGAATGGTGCCGTCCGCACGCAGCGTCGAGACCACCGCCAGCCCTTGCTCGTCTCGTCCGAGCGCGGCCGCGTCCTGCACTGTCGTCATAGGTGCTCCTCGCATACATCGTCACACCCATCCTCGGCGCCGCTGCTGCGCAGGGCGGGCGTCGATGCCCGGTTCGAGCGCTGGCCACCGGCTAAGCCCGGATGCACCGCGGTGTTCGGCTGATGGGCGGGTCGTAGCGCGAGAATG
>DAITQD010000226.1:0-2955 GCA_036833255.1 Jatrophihabitantaceae bacterium | reverse complement strand
CGGGCACAGATACTTCGAACCACCCGCGACCTATCCGATCGATCGCACGACGGAAGCGGATCCGGACCCACCGCCGTACTGAGCAAGCGATCAGGTCGACGTGAGCAGGGTCGCGGCGTGGTCGGGCACGTAGGTCTGCATCTCCCGCGGGGTGCGCTCGTAACCGCGCGACGGTGGACGCGGCGGCAGCTTCAGCGGCGCGCGGTGCGGGTCGACATACGGGATCGTCGAGAGCAGGTGAGCCATCATGTTCAGCCGAGCTCGCCGCTTGTCGTCGCCCTCGACCACATGCCAAGGCGCCTCGGGTATGTCGGTGTGGACGAACATCTCGTCCTTGGCGCGGGAGTAGTCCTCCCACCGGGTGATGGAGTCGAGGTCCATCGACGAGAGCTTCCACTGGCGCATCGGGTCGACCAACCGCGAGCCGAACCGTCGCTCCTGCTCGGCGTCACTGACCGAGAACCAGTACTTGCGCAGCAGCACCCCGTCCTCCGTGAGCAGCCGCTCGAAGATCGGGCACTGGTGCAGAAACCGCTGGTACTCCTGCTTCGTGCAGAAGCCCATCACGCGCTCGACTCCGGCGCGGTTGTACCAGCTGCGGTCCATCAGCACGATCTCGCCTGCGGCCGGCAGCTGTTCGACATAGCGCTGGAAGTACCACTGCGTCCGCTCGCGCTCCGTCGGCGCGGGCAGCGCGACGATGCGTGCGGCCCGGGGGTTGAGGTACTCGGTGACCCGCTTGATCGTGCTCCCCTTGCCCGCCGCGTCGCGCCCCTCGAAGACCACGACGATCCGTGACCCCGACGCCCGCGTCCATTCCTGAAGCTTGACCAGCTCGGCCTGCAGCCGGAACAGCTCCTTCTCATACACCGCTCGCGGCAGCTTGCCCTTGTGGCCGTCCCGTGCCATGCCCACCTCCTCGCTGCTAGACGTCGGCGAACGTGGGCGTGACCGACGCGGGGATCGCTCCCACAGCGGCAGCGCGTCGGCCGAACTCGACGAGCCCCTCGACCTGCCGCGCGCCGAGCGAGAAGTCCAGCGTGCGGAAGTAGGTGGCCAGCGTCGCGGCGTCGAAGACCTCCCAGCGCGCGGCCTGCGCGGCGACCTCCTCGACATGGGCGAGGGCCTCGTCGCGGCTGCGCACGAACGCGGCATGGACGTCCTTGACCAGGCCGGGATTGGCCTCGGCGTAGTCGCGCCGCGCGGCCCAGACGGCGAAGACCATCGGCAGCCCGGTCCACTCGCGCCACACCTGCCCGAGGTCGTAGACCGACAGGCCGCGGCGGGGCGCGTCGTAGGTAGCCCGCAGCGCGGCGTCACCGATGAGCACCGCAGCGTCGGCCTCGAGCAGCATCGTGCTCAGGTCCGGCGGGCAGTCGAAGTAGTCCGGCGCCACGCCGTGCACCTCGGCCAGCCACATCCGAGCCAGCAGCACCGACGTGCGCGAGGTCGAGCCGAGCGCGACCCGGCGACCGTCCAGGGTGTCGAGCGGTACCTGGCTGACCAGGTTCACCGACAGCACCGGGCCGTCGGAACCGACCGCGAGATCGGGCAGCAGCAGCAGGTCGTCGGCGTTGCGCAGGTACTCGACGAGCGAGATCGGGCCGATGTCGAGATCACCGGCCACCAGCATGTCGTTGAGCCGGTCAGGGGTGTCCTTGGTGAGATCCACGTCGAGCAGCGCGCCGGAGCGCACCAGCCCCCAGTAGATCGGCAGGCAGTTGAGGAACTGGATGTGGCCCACGCGAGGACGCGACGACACTGTCACTCTCGCGACATTACGCGGCACCCCTGAGCGTCGATTGCGGCTCCTACCCCGGCTCCCGGACGGCTGACGAACCACAATCGGGACTCGATAGGCTGCAACGCGTGAGTGACGACCTCGAGCTCGCGGCGTCGTTGGTGCACGAAGCCGCCCGGCTCGCCGCCGCGATGCTGCGCGACGGGCTGACCACCGAGCACAAGACGTCGATCTCCGATGTCGTGTCCGCCGCCGACCACGCCGCGGAAGAGCTGATCGTGGCGCGGCTGCGCGAGGTGCGGCCCGGCGACGGGTTGATCGGCGAGGAGGGCACGAACGAGCCGGGCGAGCGCACCTGGTTCATCGATCCGGTCGACGGGACGTACAACTTCCTCTGCGGACTGCCGCTGTGGTGCTCGGCGCTCGCCCTCACCGATGCGGACGGCCTGGTGCTCGGCGCCGTCTACCACCCGGCCACCGACGAACTGTGGCTCGGCGGGCGCGAGCACCCGACGACGTGCAACGGGGTGCCGGTCACGCCGCTGACCGGCCGCCCACTTGCCGACATCTCGGTCGCGAGTTACCTGCATCCGACGACGTTGCCCGACGCCGGCGTACGGGTCCCGCTGCTGCGGGTGATCCAGGGCGCTGCGACGGTGCGGATGCTCGGCTCGGGCTCGATCGAGCTGGCCGCGGTCGCCGCCGGTCGCCTCGGCGCATCGGTGCAGGTCGACACGCAGGACTGGGACTGGCTCCCCGGCGTCGCGCTCGTCGAGGGCGCCAGTGGTGCCACGTCCGTCTTCGATTCCAGTGGCCACCGCTGGCATATCGCCGGCTCGCACCAGGCCGTCGCCGAGATCAACGCCTTGGTCCGCGGTGTCGACCGGCTGTCCGGCGGGCTGCACGGTCAGCTCGCATTGCTCGCAGCGGACGCGGCCGCGCGGATCGGGTGCACCCCGCGCGTCACGGTCGACGGACCGGGCGATGATCTGGGCGCCGCGGTCGCGGGTGCGCTCCTCGACGTGGTGCGTGAGGCGCTGGCGAACGTCGTGCGGCACGCGTACGCCTCGATGATCGACGTGAGGGTGGCTGTGTCCACGGCCGAGGTCGTGCTGAGCGTCCGCGACGACGGCGTAGGACCCAACGACGAGCCGAGTGGGGGCAATGGCCTGCGCGAGATGGCGTCGCGGGCCGAGGCGCTCGGGGGCTCGTTC
>DAITQD010000225.1:0-2997 GCA_036833255.1 Jatrophihabitantaceae bacterium | reverse complement strand
CTAGCTCTCGAGCGCGGGCTCCATGGACGGCTCGTCGGCTGGGACAACAGCGCGCGCGGTGTTCGACATCGGTGGCAGCACCGTCAACGCGATCGCTGCGGCGACCAGGAGGAACAACGCCGAGATGCCGAACGCGCGTGTGTAGCCAGCCGTCTGGGCGACGTGCGATCCCAACTGTGCCAGCACGTGCGTCCGCGATGCCGCGATGGTCAGCAGGACAGCCAGTCCGAGTGATCCGCCGATTTGACGCGTCGTGTTGATCAGTCCCGAGGCCAGGCCGGCGTCGCGCGGGTCGACGCCGCCGGTGGCCGAGAGCGTCACCGGGACGAACGACATGCCGATGCCGAAGGTGATGATTGCGCCGGGCAGGCCGATGTGCGGCAGGTAAGAGCTGTCCGCGTGCAGACGGGACAGCAGAAGTAAGCCGCCGGCCGAGATCAGCGGCCCGGTCACCAGGAGCACGCGCGAGCCCAGCCGCTGGACCAGGCGCGAGGAGAGCTGGGTACCGACGATGATCGCCAACGGCATGGGCAGGAACGCCAGACCCGCGCGTAGCGGGCTGTAGCCCTGAACGTCCTGCAAGTACTGCGACAGGAAGAAGAACAGCGAGAACATCACCGAGCCGATGAGTACCATGATCAAGTTGGCGCCGGTGAGCGCACGAGACCGGAACAGCCGAAGCGGCATCAGCGGATGCCGATGCCGGCTCTCGACGAGGAGGAACATCGCGACCAGCCAGGCACCGATCGCCAGGTAGCTGATCACCGACGGCGAACCCCACGAATGGGTATCGGTCGAGACGATGCCGTAGACCAGCGCAACCAGACCGCCGGTGATCGTCAACGCGCCGGCCCAGTCCAGCGTGGGCCGGTCACCCTCGGCCCGCGACTCGGTCACCGCGTAGCGCGCGACGAGGAAGACGAGCAGCCCGATCGGGACGTTGATGAACAGGATCCAGCGCCAGGAAAGCAGGTCGGTGAGCACGCCGCCGGCCAGCACACCGGTGGCACCACCGGCGCCGGCCACCGCGCTCCACATGCCCAGCGCGCGGGCACGAGCCCTCGGCTCGCGAAACGTCGTGGTCAGAATCGTCAACGTCGCCGGCGCCAACACTGCGCCACCGAGGCCCTGCAGCCCGCGCGCCGCGATCAACTCGCCGCCGGACTGCGCGAGGCCGCCGAGCAGCGACATCGCCGCGAACAGTGTCACGCCGATGAGGAACAGGCGGCGTCGGCCCCAAATGTCCGCGGCCCGCCCGCCCAGCAACAGGAAGCCCGCGAACGTCAGCGTGTAGGCATTGAGCACCCACGCCAGGCCGTTCTGCGACATATGCAGATCACGCTTCATGGCCGGCAGCGCCACGTTCACGATGCTGATGTCGAGCACCACCATGAACTGGGCGATACACACGACCGCAAGTACCAGCGCATCAGGACGGGAACGGGACGCGTCGAGGCCGCGCCGGAGCAAAGTGGAAGTAACCATCACCGCTGCCAGCACATCGTCGAGCCTTCCTATTCCCATCCGCGTGCGTCGCCACCCCCGACCGGCCGTCCGCGCGAAGCGCCGCGTCAACTGGCCAAGCCGGGTGATTCCCGCACCCGTGCGCTGAGCCTCAGGAAGATCAGATCTGTCTGGGCGGCGAGGTCATCAGTAGGCGTCGACGCCGAGGTAGATCGCGAGGCCAATCCCGGCGATGGCGATGAGGATGCGCAGCAGCCGGGCGGGAGCGTGGCGGACGATGACCGGCCCGGTGCGGCCTCCGACGAACAGGCCGATAGCAAGTGGCACAGCAGCCACCCAATCCACCGATCCGAACAGCACAAACACGACGGCTGCGACCAGGTTGGCCAGACCCAGGACGAAGTTCTTCAGCGCGTTGCAGCGGGCGAGGGTCTCCGAACTTGCCGCCAGCAGAAGGGCGAGAAGCAGGACGCCGGCAGCGGCGCCGAAATAGCCGCCATAAACGCCGATGAGGAACACCCCGAGAAGAACGAGGCGGGAGTCGGCCCGGGGCGGCGCGTCGGGGTCGATGGGTGGGCGAGAGGTGATCAGAATCGTCAGCGAGCCGAAGCCTATTAGCCAGGGAACGATCTTCTCAAAGGCGCCGGCCGGGCTCGAGAGCAGAACAACACCGCCGACAGTGCCACCGAGTATGCCGACAGCACCCAACCGACGAACGCGGGCAGCCTGGCCGCGGAGCTCGGGACGGGAACCGGCAACCGAGCCGACGCTACTGAACACCAGCGCGACCGTGTTCGTGACGTTCGCCGTGACCGGCGCCAGCCCGACGCCGAGCAACGCCGGGTAACTGATCACAGAGGCGAGACCGGCGATGCTGCCCGTTAGCCCGGCGCCGACCCCGGCGACCAGCAGCAGCACGGGCCGCCACCACTCCACTGCGTTTCCTATCCGGTCCGCTGACCAAGGCCCGTCAACGCCAAGCTGGGCTCGATCTCAACGATGTTCTGACCTGACACGTCGAGCGGGCCGACTATGTCCCCGCCATCTCACTACAGCACACCATCTACCGCCGGAACGGAACGAGCTACGCGCGCCCAGTTGTCACGCGACGCCAGCGACACCTATCAGGGTGCTTCGGGGTCCGTGAAATGACCGACGACGAGACCGCTCGGTGATGTGGCCGGACCCATCACCCGCGCGCCACCGAGACTTTCCGCGCGCTGCAACGCCGCCTCTACATTCGGCACGCCAACGTAAAAGACAGCGTGGCTTGCGTAACCCGGTCCGCCTCCGACCCCGCCACGGATACCTGTCCCATCGTCGGACGTGACGAGATCCAAGAACCCGTAGCTCCCCGGGTCCGATACCTCTTGCGCCACCGGTGAGGGAGTGTCGAACTCCCAGCCGAAGAGCTCGCCGAAGTATTCTCGGAGCCGGTGCGGGTCCTTACCGATGACCTCAAAGTGCACGACCGGTTGTGACATGCGACGTCCCTCCTGGCTTGACTCCCGGCCAGTGGTCCTGCCGGACAGG
>DAITQD010000224.1:0-3040 GCA_036833255.1 Jatrophihabitantaceae bacterium | reverse complement strand
CCCGACGAAGGTTCGCCCGGAGCCGCGCCGCGCTCCTGACCCGTCGATATGCGCGCCTGGCGGCTGCGGATCAGGGCGCCGTGATGATGCCCGAGGGCAGGATGCGGGCTGCGGAGGCGCCGAAATCTTGTGCCGAAAGCTGAGACACGAAGGTGATGGCTCCTCCACCCGGCAAAGGTTGCCCTTGCCCGGTGAACTGGACGGGGTAGATGCGGGCGCTCTCAAAGGCGCCGGTCGCCGACAGCGTCACGTGCAAGATCACGCTCATGCGCAGATCGCCATCGGTGGCGAAGTTGTAATAGCTGGCGAAGTTCCCCAGGCTGTAGGCGATCAGATGGTGCCGGTAGAACTGCATTCCGCGCAGCACGTGCGGGCCGCTGGCGATGACCAAGCTGGCGCCGGCCTGGATGGCCATCTGCGCGAACGCCTCGGGGTTGCCCCGGTCCTCGCCGAGGAAGTACTCCTCGTGGCCGGTGACATGGTCGGCGGTGGCGCCCTCGGCGCCGGCGTGCATGTAAACGACGACGACGCTGGCCAGCCCAGCGGCCCGCTTGATCAGCGCCCGCGCGGCCGCGAGATCCAGCAGGCTGGCGGTGTCGCTGTAGGGCGCGAAGGCCAAGAACGCCACCCGAACCCCGTGGGCCTTGACGAGTGTGATTTCACCGGGCAGCCCGGTCTGGGCCAGGCCGGCCTCATGGATCGTGCGCACGGTCTGTGCCTGCCCCGCCGCGCCGAAGTCGAAGGAGTGGGGGTTCGCGTCACTCAAGATGGTGAATCCCGCGCCCCTGAGGTAACGCACATAATCCGGCGGGTCACGGAACTGGAAACACTCCCCGGCCGGGGCATGCATCGCGGCGCATTTGCCCGCCGTCGCTGTCGTAAGGGTGCCTTCGAGATTGCCGAAGACGATCTGCGCGCCCCCGGTGAGCTCCGGCTTGACCGGATCGAGATACGTCCCCGGCTGCGGAGGCAGTTCGGGGGTGTTCCCGAGCATCGTGTCACCGACCGCCGCGATGGTCACCGGCGCCAGCCGGGCTGGGGCCGCGGTGCTTCCGGAGGTGGCGGCGGCGCCCGTGGGATGGGGCGCGGCGGCCGTTATGGCCCCGCCGGCAGACTTGCCGGCGCCCGAGCACGCCGCCACACCCAGTGCCGCGGCGAACATCAGCGCCAGAGCTTTCAGATGTGCCAGGCGCAGCATCGGGGCCCAGAGCCGCACCAGGCCAACCTAAGCCAACGTAACTGAGCATCGGGGCCGACACGCGGTTTGCCCGCACGACCGCCCGGCCAGGGCGGCCCGTAACGCGATACATCGGCATTGATTCGCGGCACCGAAACCGCCCGCGCAAACCGCCTCATTGAGATCTGCACGACGAGGCCACAGCCGGACGATCTGCGCGCACCCACCAGTGCGATCGCCCGGTGTGTCTGCCGCGCCTATTCGGCGATCATCCTGATGGTCGACGTAAATCATGTGCTCGGGTGCTCACGGAAGGTAGCCGGACGGAAGGTTCCCCCGCGTCGTCGTCGGCGCGGTCGACCTGGGCGAATGTGCAGAGGTTCCGCGCTGGAGCCGCACTGCTCGGTGCTCTGGCCCGGACGAGGTACCCGCAAACCAGCAGCTAGCGACGAACGGTCACTACCGCAACTGCGGATGTCGCGAGGGTGAAAGACTGGACCGATCGGAGCGAAGGGGAATCGGTGCAGGATCCAAGGTCTCTGTTCACGACCAGTGCACGGCCGGACCTGGGACGGCCGGTGTTGATTCAGGCACTCGACGGATTCGCGGATGCCGGTAGCGGTCGGCGGCTGGCGCGAGAGCACCTGCTCAACGCCCTCGACTCTGAGCTGCTGGTCACCTTCGACGCGGATCAGTTAGTGGACTACCGATCGCGGCGCCCCGAGATGACCTTCGGCAGAGATCACTGGGAGGGTTATGCCGCACCAGATTTGGCCGTGCACCTGGTCCGGGATCTCAACGATATGCCCTTCTTGTTGCTGCACGGACCCGAGCCGGATGTCCAATGGGAACGATTCATCGCCGCGGTTGGAATCCTCGTTGCCGACCTCGATGTGCGGATCGTGATCGGCCTCAATGCGATCCCGATGGCGGTGCCGCACACCCGGCCACCGACGGTGATCGCGCATGGCAGTCCGCCGGAGCTGGTCGCGGACTATCCTAAGTGGCTGCCGACGATCCAGGTCCCGGCGAGCGTCGGGAACCTGCTTGAGTACCGACTCGGTGAGGCCGGGACACCGGCCTGCGGCTTCGCCGTCGCGGTTCCGTATTACTTGGCCCAGCTCGACTATCCCGACGCCGCGCACACGTTGCTCGACTGCGTGGCGGGCGCCGGTGAATTGTCGCTGCCGACCGAGGCCCTCGCGCATGCCGGCGAGGTGACACGGCGCGACGTGGACAAGCAGGTGGCGGGATCGGAGGAGATCGCGAACGTCGTTCGCGGTCTCGAGCGGCAGTACGACGAGATGACGGCAGGACGCGGCGGCGGACTGCTGACAAGCAGCGGTCGCCTTCCCACGGCCGATGAACTCGGGGCCGAGTTCGAGCAGTATCTGTCCAAACGGACCGACACGGACGACAACCATTCGGAGTAGGTGATGTCCTGGCAGCTCGGCCACCTGCGGGATGCCCCGGACATGAGCTGGATCCGTCGATCTGTGCACCTGCTGGAGGATCCCGAAGTAGTCATCCAGGGTCGCCGGGTGCTCCATCTGCGGTATCGGGTTCGTCGCTGACCGCCGCTCTGGACCAAGGAAATCGATCAGCCTCACAAGCAATGGAGAGCGGAGCCGTCGATACCGAGCACGTCAGGGCCTATCGCGCCGTCACGCAGATCGATCGTTGGGTCGTACGGTCGACAGGTAACCTCGGGCTGGTGTCCGACCGCATCGCCACCCAAACACCGCCGCTGCAGCCCGTCGACGAGTCCTGGGCTGTCGCACTGGCTGTCGTCGCACACCCCGACGACCTCGAATACGGATCTGCCGCAGCGATCGCCCGCTGGACCGCGCAGGGCAAGCGGAT
>DAITQD010000223.1:0-3068 GCA_036833255.1 Jatrophihabitantaceae bacterium | reverse complement strand
TGTAATTCCGATGTCGGCATTACGCCGATCATGCCGACGTCGCGGTTATGCCGACGTGCTCCCCGGAACGCTGGACCGGCTGGTTGGCCTCGACGCGAGGTCGGCATAACGACACCTCTGGGCTGATGCTTCTTCTACCTATTTCGGGAGAAGGAGGAAGGTCATGTCCAGATCGAGGATGGCCTCGACCGAGGGGGTCGAGGTTCTGCTGGCCGGGTTCGTCGACTACCTGCGCGAGCAGCGCTGTGTGTCGCCGTTGACCGTCGATGCCTACGTCTCCGATGCTCGCCGGTTCCTCGGGCGGCGGGAGCGCGGCCGTCTGCGGGAGTTGACTGCTTCGGATGTGTCCAGCGCGGTGCTCGACGAGGTGGACGGTCGCGCTGCGGCGACGGTTCGCCGTTTCGCCTGTTCGTTGCGGGCGTTCCTGCGATACGCACGTCTGGCCGGGCTGATCGACGGCGATCTCTCGGCGGCGGTCCTGCCGGTGGCCGGGCGGCGAACCTCGCTGCTTCCGCTGGGACTGACCGAGACTCAGACGGGCGCGCTGTTGCACAGCTGCGACCGCCGGCGCGCGGTTGGTCGGCGTGACTACGCGATGATCACGTTGATGCTGCGTCTCGGGCTGCGGGCCAGAGAGGTCGCCGACCTGCAACTGGACGACATCGACTGGCGCACCGGGAACGTCACGGTGCACGGCAAGCGCACCCGGATCGACGAGCTGCCGCTGCCCGCCGACGTCGGCACTGCAATCGCCGGTTATCTGCAGCACGGACGTCCGCGCACCGCGGTGCGCGAGGTCTTCATCCGAACCGCGCCTCCAGCTGAAGGTGTGAGCCGCAGCGCCGTCTCCAGCGCTGTCCGCCGCGCCAGCGAGCGGGCGGGTCTCGAGCCGTTCGGCTCGCACCGTCTGCGGCACACGACGGCGTGCCAGATGCTTAGCGCGGGCGGGTCGCTGGTCGAGATCGGGCAGGTCCTGCGCCACGACTCGCTCGGGTCCACCGCCCGCTACGCCCGCGTCGACGTCGAACGACTGCGCACCATCGCGCGGGTCTGGCCGACCGGACCCGCATCATGACCACGCTGGTCGAACACGCCGAGGACTACCTACGACTGCGTCGCGCGCTGGGTTTCAAACTCGAGCACTACGACGAATCGCTGACGAACTTCGCCGCCTTCGTCGACGCGGCCGGCACGGGCACGGTCACCTCCGAGCTGGCCGTGTCCTGGGCGTGGCTGCCGCCGGGCATCAAACCGATCACCGCCAGCTATCGGATCGGCTGGGTGCGCTGCTTCGCCCGCTACCTGCACGCGATCGACCCTGTCCACGAGGTTCCGCCGCCCGGCCTGCTCGCGGTGCCGCGGCGGCGACCGGCTCCCTACCTGTATTCGACCGAGGACGTGCTGCGGGTGCTGGCCAAGGCGCGGCGGCTGCGCCCGCCGCTGCGTGCCGCGACGTTCGAGACGCTGTTCGGTCTGCTCGCAGCCACCGGCATGCGCATCGGAGAGGCGCTCGCACTGTCCATCGACGACGTCGACCTGGAAGAGGGCATGCTCACGATCAGGCACGCGAAGTTCGACCGGATGCGGCTGGTGCCGCTGCACCCATCGGTCACCGCAGCGCTGCGCACCTACGCCGCCGTGCGCGATCGACGCTGCCGCGGCCCGCGCACCGACCGGTTCTTCGTCGCCGAGACCGGCTGCGAAATCTCGAGGCACCAGCCGGAGGAGGTGTTCGCCAAGATCACCGAACAACTCGGTCTGCGCACCCAGACCGTTCACCCGAGAATCCACGACCTCCGCCACACCTTCGCCGTCCAGACGTTGATCGGCTGGCAGCGCGACGGCTCCGACGTCCCCGCCATGCTGCCGGTGCTCTCGACCTATCTCGGCCATGTCGAGCCGAAGAACACCTACTGGTACCTATCCGCGACACCGGAGCTGATGCAACTGGCCGCGGCCCGACTCGAGCAACGTTTCGGTGGCCGACCATGAGCGCGTTGGCGCCACTAATGCAGGCGTTCTTCACCGACCGCCTCGCAGCCCAGCGGCACGCCTCCCCGCACACCATCGTCAGCTACCGCGACGCCTGCCGGCTGCTGCTCGACTACGCGACAGCCACGACAGGGAAGAAAGCGTCCGCGCTGGACATCGCCGACCTGAACGCACCGCTGATCGCCTCGTTCCTCGACCACCTCGAACGCGACCGTCACAACAGCGTGCGCAGCCGCAACAACCGGTTGGCCGCGATCCACTCACTGTTCAGCTACGCGGCACTGCACCACCCAGAACACGCCGACACCATCGGGCGGGTACTCGCGATCCCCGTCAAACGCTACGAGCGCACGATGCTGACCTGGCTCACCGAGGTCGAGGTCGACGCCCTGCTCGCCGCGCCGGACCGAAACACCTGGACCGGCCGGCGCGACCACGCGCTGCTCCTGCTGGCCGTCCAGACCGGACTGCGGATCTCAGAACTCATCGGTCTCGACCACGCCGATATCCACCTCGGCTCCGGCGCGCACGTGCGATGCATGGGCAAAGGACGCAAACAGCGGGCCACACCGCTCACGAAGCACACCGCCGCCGTCCTGCGCACCTGGCTCGACGAACAGCCAGGTGCACCCACCGGTCCAGTCTTCCCGACACGCACCGGGAGCCGGCTCAGCCGGGACGCGATCGAACACCGCCTCGCTGCCTACCTCACGATCGCAGGCACCAAGTGCCGATCGCTACGAGGCAAACGCGTCACCATGCACACCCTGCGCCACACAGCGGCCATGCGACTGCTCCAGAGCGGCACAGACACCGCCGTCATCGCGCTCTGGCTCGGCCACGAACAGCTCGGCACCGTCCAGATCTACCTCCACGCCGACATGCAACAGAAGGAGCGAGCAATCGCCAGGGTCACGCCGCCCGGAACACAGCCCGGCCGGTACCACCCCCCGGACCCGCTGCTGGCCTTCCTGCAGCAGCTCTGATCATGCCGACCTCACCGGATCGGATCCGTCGGCGAACACGACCCACCACGAGACGAGTCGGCATAACCGCGACGTCGGCATGATCGGCGT
>DAITQD010000222.1:0-3118 GCA_036833255.1 Jatrophihabitantaceae bacterium | reverse complement strand
CAGCGGGGAAAAGCGGCGGTGGGGCGGCCAGCAGCGGGGCCGGTGGTTAGCCTTCGGCGTTGTGACCGCCGATCCGCTGGCCCCGCTACTCGAGCTGCCCGGTGTCGCGGACGGTGTCGCCGCCGCGCGCGCAGCCGTCGACGCACTGCTGGGCAACCGAGTCCTGCGGCGGCGCTCTGCGGACGTCTCGGCCGAGTCGTCGCTGCGCGGCGCGTGGGCGTCTGCGTGGCTGGCGGGAGCCGAGGTGGCCCTCGATGACGTGCGCTCGGGTGCCGCCGCGGCCGACCCGGTCGTGCAGGGCGCGCTGCGGGCGCAGGCGGCGATCGCCTCCCTGACCGATACCTGGACGCGCGCCCCGCGGCAGGCGCTGGCCCGGCTGCACGCGGTGGCCGCGGCCGACCTGGTTGCCGACACCGCCGAACTCGGGCGTCCAACAGCTCCGCCGGAGGTAGCGGCCAGGCTTGACACGTTGGCCGCGGTGCTCGCTGCGACGTCCGCCCCCGCTGTGGTGGTCGCCGGGATCGTCCACGGGGAGCTGCTCTCGCTCGACGCGTTCGCCCCGGCGTCGGGGGTGGTGGCGCGGGTGGCCGTACGGCTGACGCTCATCGAGCGCGGACTGGATCCGAAGTCGCTGGTGGTCGTCGAGGCAGGGCATCGCGAACTGCACGGTGCGTATGACGCGGCGCTCGCGGCCTACCGGACGGGCACGCCCGACGGCGTGGCCCAGTGGCTGACGCACTGCGCGGACGCGGTGATCGCCGGCGCGCAGGAGTCCACCGCGATCTGCGAGGCGATGGCCCGCGGCTGACGGCGGGCCGACAGACGACGACGCCGCAGGTGCCCATCCGGGCGTCCGCAGCGCCGTCGGCACGGAGGGCCGGGTTACCAAGCGTGCCCTTGCATGTCAGACGCGGGCCGCCTGATCTCGCGGTCCGCGTCGACTCACCTGTTGCGTGGTGGGTTCGCCGCGTGGGTGCCCGTTCGGCCGTGCGGGACGAGATCCGCTGGGGGCTGGACCGCCATCGACGGACCTCATCCGTACCGGTATTGGACGCCCGTGCCGAGCCGAACGCAACCCCTGTCCGGCGCGTCGCCGGGGTGAGTTGTCAGGCACGGTTTGCGCGGCGGCGCGCGGCGTACCAGACCAACCCCGCCGCGGCGACCCCAGCGCCGACGGCGGTGGCCGTCGCAGTGGGGTGCTCCGGGCGCAGACCGGAGATGCGCTCGCGCAGCGGAACGGCGTTGGAGAACACGAGCGTCGGCCAGCCGCGCTCGGCGGCCACCCTGCGCAGTGCACGGTCGGCGTTGACGGCGAAGGGATGCCCGACCGCCTCGAGCATCGGCACGTCGGTGACCGAATCGGAGTAGGCGTAGCAGCCGGCCAGGTCATAGCCGCGTTCCGCGGCGAGCGCGAGGATCGCGACGGCCTTCTCGGGCCCGTACGCGTAGCGGCCGATCTCGCCGGTGTACTTGCCGTCGGCGATGTGCATCTGGGTTGCGACGATGTGATCGGCCCCGAGCATCGCACCGATCGGCCCGACGACCTCCTCACCGGACGAGGAGACGATGACGACGTCGCGGCCGGCCGCCTTGTGCTCGCCGATCAGGTCGACCGCCTCGTCGTAGACGATCGGGTCGATGATCTCGTGCAGCGTCTCGGACACGATCTCGCGCACCTGGGAGACATCCCATCCCGTGCACATCGCGGTCAGGTAGGCCCGCATCCGTGCGACCTGGTCCTCGTCGGCTCCGGCGAGCGCGAAGACGAACTGCGCGTAGGCGCTGCGCAGCACGGCGCGCCGGTTCAGCAACCCGCTTTGGTAGAAGGGTTTGCCGAAGGCGAGGACGCTCGACTTGGCGATGATCGTCTTGTCGAGGTCGAAGAACGCGGCGGTCCGATTCGTCGGGTGCACCGGTAGGAGAACCACACAGCCGAGGATACGGACTGGCTGCGCGGACACCACGCAGGCGCCGCGGTGTCAACCTCGTCGTCCACACCCCCGAACGTTGTCCACAACGTCGCTCGCCGGGTTGGCCGGCCCCGGCCCGGGCGGTTGGCTCGGGGACGTGGCTGGACCGGTGCTCGGCGTGGTGGGCGGTAGCGGCGGCGTGGGTGCGTCGACCTTCGCCGCCGTGCTCGCCGCGGTGACGGGCCGTGCGATGCTCGTCGATCTCGATGTGGTCGGCGGCGGAATCGACGTGCTGTTGGGCATCGAGGACGTCGCGGGCGCCCGCTGGTCAGGGCTGCGGGTCGGCGGCGGGCGCCTCGACCCTGCCCTGCTCTCCGACGGCTTGCCCCGGTGGGGCTCGGTGCCGGTGCTGGCCGCCGATACCCCGCCGAGCTCGCCCGGCGCCGTGGCGCAGGTGATCGATGCCGCGGCGGCGCTCGGGCCTGTCGTCGTCGACCTCGGCCGCGGCGCGTCATCGCAGCGCGATGCCGCATTGCACCGGTGCACGCTCGTGGTGCTGTTCGCCGTGGCCGAGGTACGGGGCCTGATCGCCGCCCGCGCGGTGGCAGCGAGCCTGCCCGACCCGCCGACCGGGCTGGTCCTGCGCCGCGGCTCGGTGTCGCCGGGTGAGGCAGCGGCGCTGACCGACGCGCCCCTGATCGGCGTGGTGCCGTCACTCGCCGCGTCGCGCTTCCGCGTGATCGACGCGCGGCGTCCGCCACGGGCGCTGGCGCGGGTCGCCGCCGGCGTTCTCGACGGGGTGGCGACAGTGAGCACCCCACCAAAGCCCTCGCTGCGCTCGGCCTTCGACGGGGAGCCCGCATGACCGACCTCGTTTCGCGGGTGCGGCGGCGGCTGGCCACCGATCTCGCCGAGCTCGACGATGTCGTGCGCGACGAGGCCGAGGTCATCGCCGACGATGCGGCGTTCGCGGCGCTACGCCGCGACGTCGAGGCCGAACTGACCGGCGCCGGCCCGCTGGAAGCGTTGCTCGCGCTCGCGGGTGTGACCGACGTGCTGGTCAACGGGCCGGACGCGGTGTGGATCGACCGCGGCCACGGGATGGAGCGCACGCCGGTGACGTTCGCCGACGACGCGGCGGTGCGCCGCCTCGCCCAGCGCCTAGCCTGCGCCGCGGGCCGGCGCCTCGACGACGCGATGCCGTTCGT
>DAITQD010000221.1:0-3127 GCA_036833255.1 Jatrophihabitantaceae bacterium | reverse complement strand
CGTTGTGCCGACGTCGGCACAACGCCGATTGTGCCGACCTCGTGGTTGTGCCGACCTGGGACCTGGATCGCCTGCCTGGTAAGGGATCCGCGCGAGATAGGTCGGCACAATCCGAGTCCGTGGCCGGGGTCGCGCTGCTGGCGCGGAGTGAGATCGGCGGCTGACATCGGCGACCTGTGACTGCGAGGGTCCAGACCGCCTGGCCGCCCGGATGTCCACCCGCGTCTGGGCGTCCCTGCCGCCTGCCCTGCGACGCCCACCGATCGGACGTGGCCCAGCTCGCCTCGGTGACTTCATGATCACCTGTCCGGAGCGCCGAGCGAGACTCTTGGATTGTGCCGACCTCAACCGCCGGAAGACCCCGCAGAGCAAGGGATTCCGCAACGACATCGGCACAATCTCGAGGTCGGCACAATCGGCGTTGTGCCGACGTCGGCACAACGCCGAATATGCGTTATGTCAGTGGAGTGTCCACTGGGGTCAAGCGCGCTGATATGCGCGTTTGGCAGGGCCGAGATATTCCAGCAAGCAGAGGCTGAGCGGCTGACCCGAGGACGCCAACCGCGTTGCCTGCTACCGGGTGCGTTGGCCGGGGATTCGGTTGGCCGTCGATGAGCCTCGCGTCGCTCTGATCTTCGAGCTTGCCAGTGTCGAGGGTGCCGTCGGAAAGCCGAACAGGGAACTAGGCGGTCGGAGCGCCACTTCGCGCTTCCCTGCGGGAGCATGTGTGGCCCGACGGCGATCTTCGCTTCAGTTGAGGTTCGCGACATCCGTGCCTGCGCGGAGGTCCGCGTCTAGCGGGCGCCCGCAGGACGCGACAGTGCCTCGGGTGTCCAGTCTAGGTTTGCGTAGAGTGGCATGCCAGGCAGGCTGCGCGAGCTTCATTTTTGATGTTGACTTCGCGGCGGGCTGCGGAAGCATCGGCGAAGGACCGAACGGGGGTCCGTGGCCAGAGGATGGTGATCACGATGTTGATGCCGGGACGGGCGCACACCGTGCGGATCGGCGAGGGCCGGGTCGTGGACATGGGCAACGTGCGGATGCGTGTGCTCGCGGCCGGGCTGGACACGACCGATCGGGCGTTCACGTTGACCGAGTTCTCTGGTGGTTCGGGTCCGTGGACGGTTCCGCATCTGCACCGTGCGATGGAGGAGTCGTTCTTCGTGCTGGACGGCGCCTTCATTTTCACCGTCGGCGAGGAGGCGATCGAGGCTGGGCCGGGCGACTACGTGCTGGTGCCGCGCGAGACCCGCCACGGGATCGTGGCGTCTCGGGCCGGCCGGTGCTTGGTGCTGATGGTGCCGGGCGGGTTGGAGGAGATGTTCTTCGAACTCGGCGAGCTGCCGCCGGACAGCCTCACCGATCCGGTCGTGCGCGCGGCGATCGCCGCCCGCTTCGACTCGGTGCCGGTGTGAACCCGGACCCTGGCGACCAGCGGCTCGAGGACCTGCTGGTCGGGGCGGCACGGACTGCGGCGGCGTATCGGTCCTCGCTCGGCGCTCGGCCGGTTCGAGCCGCACGGACCGGAGAGGAGTTGCGGTCGGCATTCGGCGGGCCGCTGACGCGCACGCCGTCCCCGCCCGAGCGGGTTGTTGCGGAGCTCGTGTCAGCGGCCGACGGCGGGCTGACCGGAACTGCTGGTCCGCGGTATTTCGGGTTCGTGATCGGCGGCGCGCTGCCTGCCGCGACCGCCGCCGAGATCCTCACAGCGGGCTGGGATCAGTGCGCCTACAACGAGGTCCTCTCGCCGGCGGCCGCAGCTGCCGAGGACGCCGCGGGCAGCTGGCTGAAGGAGATTCTCGGCCTACCCGCGTCGGCCTCGGTCGGTTTCGTGACGGGTGCGCAGGCCGCGAACACGGTGGGTCTTGCTGCCGGCCGCCATCACATGCTCGCCGAAGCGGGGTGGGACGTCGAACGGGACGGCCTGCTGGGCGCGCCTCGCGTGCGGGTGATCGCGAGCGTCGAGCGGCACGCCACGATCGACCGGGCGCTGCGCCTGCTCGGCCTCGGCACCGCGATCGTCGAGCCCGTCGCAGCGGACGCGAACGGCGCGATCGATCCGGCTGGTCTCGCTACCGTTCTCGCGACCGGCGCGTCCGGGCCGACGATCGTGTGTCTGCAGGCCGGCAACGTCAACACCGGTGCCGTCGACGACTTCAGCACGGCGATCCCGATCGCGCGCCGCTACGGTGCGTGGGTCCACGTCGACGGCGCCTTCGGCCTGTGGGCGGCCGCGAATCCCGAGACGGCACACCTACTTGCCGGCGTGGAGGCGGCCGACTCCTGGGGATGCGACGCGCACAAGTGGCTCAACGTCCCCTACGACTCTGGTCTTGCCTTCTGCGCATATCCGCACACGCACGCGGCGGCAATCTCCTATGCTGCGGCGTACCTCGCCGGGTCGGGCCGCACCGCCGATTTCACCCTCGGTGACCTCACCCTCGAATCGTCACGGCGGGCACGCGGGTTCGCGGTGTGGGCGGCGCTGAAGGAGTTGGGCACGGACGGCGTCGCGGAGCTCGTCGCGAATGGGTGCCGGCTCGCCCGGCGGATGGCGGAGCGCCTCGAAACGGGCGGGGCGAGCATTCACAACGACGTTGTGCTCAATCAGGTCCTGGTTGGTTTCGGAGACGACGTCCGCAATGACGCAATCATCGCCGCCGTTCAGCTCGACGGCACCTGTTGGCTCGGCGGCACGACGTGGCGCGGCCAGCGCCTGATCCGCATCTCGATCTCGAACTGGGCCACCACCGCCGATGACGTTGATCGCTGCGCGGAGCTGATTCTGCAGATCGCGTCGCGCGAAAACCCTCCTCAGATGGACGATGGCAGCACTCGCCCAACCGTGAACCGGCCGTACCGGACCTGACCACCGTCTCTCACAGATCCCATCTCAAGGCCCGGCCGCAGCCACAGAAGCTGTCGTCTCCACGGCCTAGAACGCAGCCACTGCCGGCCCGCACCGATCGGTCATGCGTGTGCGTCAGCCCGGTCACGCTCGGTTGTCGGCGCCGACGTACGCGCCGACGGCGGGATCGCCGACACGGGCGCGGTCGCTTTCGGGTGCTCTGCCGACTTCGATGGCGCGGGATGGACTGTTATGGCGCGGCTTCGGCCTACGGCTGGG
>DAITQD010000220.1:0-3157 GCA_036833255.1 Jatrophihabitantaceae bacterium | reverse complement strand
CTCGGCGTCTGATCGCAGGAACCCGACGCGCTGCACGAGTCTGCCCGCATCCGCTCGCGCTTCACCGCGTGCGGCACGATGCAGAGATGCTCGGTTTGCCGGAACTCGTGACCGCCTGCCTCTTCGACCTCGACGGCGTGCTCACCGACACCGCGTCGGTGCACCGCAAGGCGTGGGCCCAGACCTTCGACGAGTTCCTCGGCGGGCGGGGCGAGCCAACGTTCACCGAGCAGGACTACGAGAACTACGTCGACGGCAAGCCGCGCGCCGACGGCGTCCGCGGCTTCCTCGCCTCTCGCGGCATCAGCTTGCCTGAGGGCGACGCGGACGATGGCGCCGACGCCCAGACTGTGCTCGGCCTCGGCAACCGAAAGAACGGGTTACTTCTGCAACGCATCCATACCGACGGGGTTGCCGTCTATGACGGCTCGCGGCGTTACCTGGAGGCCGCGCGCGCTGCCGGGCTGCGGCGGGTGGTGGTGTCGTCGAGCGCGAACACAGCGGACGTCCTGCACGTCACCGGCCTGGACCGTCTCGTCGAGGGCCGCGTCGACGGCGTCACGCTCGGCCAGCAGCACCTACGTGGCAAACCCGCGCCGGACTCCTTCCTCGCCGGCGCCGCACTGGTCGGCGTCCAGGCCGCCCAGGCCGTCGTCTTCGAGGACGCGACCTCGGGCGTGCAGGCGGGGCACGCCGGCGGCTTCGGCTACGTCGTCGGGGTCAACCGCATCGACGACAAGCACGCGCAGGCACTGCGCGAGCAGGGGGCCGACGTCGTCGTCCGCGACCTGGCAGAGCTGCTGTGATCCCGATCTCGCGCTTCCCGGTCGAGCCGTGGCACGTGCGCGAATTCGGTCTGGACCTCGACGTGCTGGCACAGTCCGAGTCGCTGTTCGCGCTCTCGAACGGGCACATCGGGATCCGTGGAAACCTCGACGAGGGCGAGCCTTACGGCTTGCCCGGGACGTACCTGAACTCGTTCTACGAGACCCGGCCGCTGCCGTACGCCGAGGCCGGCTACGGCTACCCCGAGTCCGGGCAGACCATCCTCAACGTCACCAACGGCAAGGTGATCCGGCTGCTCGTCGACGACGAGCCGTTCGACATCCGCTACGGCGAGGTCCGCCATCACGAACGGATCCTCGACCTGCGAGCCGGCCGGTTGCGTCGCGTCGTCGAGTGGGTGTCGCCGTCGGGCGATCGAATCCGACTGCGCACCACGCGGCTCGTGTCCTTCACCCAGCGTTCGATCCTCGCCATCCGCTACCAGGTCGAGGCGGTAGGCGCGCCGGTGCGCATCGTCGTGCAGTCCGAGCTCGTGGCCAACGAGCAGATCCCTGAGCAGTCCGGCGACCCCCGCGTGGCGGCGATGATGGCCAGCCCGCTCGAGCCCGAGGAGCACAGCGGCGAGGGGACGCGCGCGCTGCTGATGCACCGCACCCGGTCGAGCAAGCTGCGGATGGCTGCCGCGATGGAGAACGTGATCGAGTGCGACGGCGACCACGGCTGCGAGCTCGAGGTACACGACGACTGGGCGCGCGTGACCGTCGGCACCCGGTTGGAGCCCGGCGCGCGGTTGGTGCTCACCAAGTTCGCCGCGTACGGCTGGTCGAGCCAGCGTTCGGTGCCGGCACTGCGCGACCAGGTCGGCGCGGCGTTGACCTCCGCGGCGCGCACGGGTTGGGACCAGCTGGTCAACGAGCAGCGCGCTGCCCTCGACATGTTCTGGAAGGGCGCGGACGTCGAGATCGACGGCGACCCGGGCGTGCAGCAGGCGGTGCGCTTCGGGCTGTTCCACACCTTCCAGGCGGCGGTGCGTGCCGAGCAGCGGGCCATCCCGGCGAAGGGGCTCACCGGCCCGGGCTACGACGGGCACGCGTTCTGGGACACCGAGAGTTTCGTGCTGCCGGTGCTGACCGCGACTGTGCCGCATGCCGCCGCAGACGCCTTGCGCTGGCGCTGGTCGACGCTCGACCTCGCCCGGCAGCGGGCGCAGACCGTACAGGTGCAGGGGGCAGTGTTTCCCTGGCGCACCATCCGCGGCCAGGAGTGCTCGGCTTATTGGCCCGCCGGTGCCGCCGCTGTGCACGTCAACGCCGACATCGCGGTAGCCGCGGCCCGCTACGTGACGTGGACCGGAGACAGCGCGTTCGAACGCGATTATGCGCTGCCATTGCTGGCCGAGACGGCACGACTGTTTTTCTCGATCGGTTACCACGGCGCGGACGGGCGCTTCCATCTCGATGGCGTCACCGGGCCGGACGAGTACAGCGCGATCGTCGACGACAACATCTACACAAACCTGATGGCCCGGCTGACCCTGCAGGGCGCCGCGGCGGCTGTGCAGCGGTGGCCGCAGCAGGCGGCGCAACTGGACGTGAGCGCCGACGAGGCGCAGGCGTGGCAGGCGGCGGCGGCCGTGGTGGCGGTCCCCTACGACGAGACCCGACAGGTGCACCAGCAGGACCGCGGCTGCACTGACCACCAGGTGTGGGACTTCGAGGCGAGCGCCCGCACCGGCGCCTACCCGCTGCTGCTGCACGCGTCCTACTTCGACATCTATCGCAAGCAGGTGCTCAAGCAGGCGGATCTGATCCTGGCGATGCATTGGTGCGGCGACATGTTCACGCTGGAGGAGAAGGCCCGCGCGTTCGCGTACTACGAGCCGCTGACCGTCCGGGACTCGTCCCTGTCGGCCTGCACCCAGGCGGTCCTGGGGGCAGAGGTGGGGCAACTGGACCTGGCCGCCGACTATCTCGCTGAGGCCGCGTTGATGGATCTGCACGACCTCGAACACAACTCGCGAGACGGATTGCACATCGCCGCGTTGTCGGGCACGTGGCTGGCCATCGTGGCAGGGTTCGGTGGGATGCGCGACCACGACGGGCAGCTCTCGTTCCACCCGCAGCTGGCGCCGCGTTGGCGCGGGTTCTCGTTCGGGGTGCACTGGCGCGGCACGCGGATCAGGGTCACCGTCTCCGGCGATCAGGTGACCTACGAGCTGGCCGACGGCGCCGAGCGCCAGATCGAACTGTTGCACTGCGGCGAGCCGTTCACGCTGCGCAGCGGTGAGCCGGCGGTTCGCCCGGTCGAGCAGGTCAAGCCGCTGACCCCTCGTCCCACCCAGCCGGCAGGCCGCGAACCGCTGAGCGCTGCC
>DAITQD010000219.1:0-3206 GCA_036833255.1 Jatrophihabitantaceae bacterium | reverse complement strand
GGCGCGTCCCCTACCTTGCCTCGCGTTCGGGAGCGCTGATCAGGGTCGGACGTCCCGCGGCAACGACGCAAAGGTCACAGCGACTCGCGCCATGCCCGGGCGAAAGGTCTGTGACCTTCGTCCTCGCGAATCGCAGACTTTCGCCACGAGCGCCAACGTGGATCGCGAACAAGGCTAAGTTCATGACCCTCTATGTCGATAGGCCTACCGCCGCAGCGGTCAAGTTTGTGTACGACTTCGCCGAGGGTGGCAGCGAGCTGATCGACCTGCTCGGCGGCAAGGGCGCGGGGCTGGCTGAGATGGGACGGCTTGGCCTCCCAGTGCCACCGGGATTTACGATCACGACAGAGGCTTGCCGAGCATATCTGCGCGACGGCACTGAGCCGGCGGAGCTCGTCGGTGAGATCGATGAGCATCTTGCGGCGCTCGAGCGAACCGCCGGGATTCGGCTGGGACAGCCGGACGACCCGCTGTTGGTATCCGTGCGCTCGGGTGCGCGCTATTCCATGCCCGGGATGATGGAGACAGTGCTGGATATAGGTCTGAACGACCGATCCGTCCAGGGGCTTGCCGCTCAGATCGGCGACGAACGCTTCGCACTCGACTCCTACCGGCGCCTCATCCAGATGTTTGGCCGCACCGTGTTGGGCATCGAGAACGACCGTTTCGCTGACGTGCTCGCGGCCGCGAAGGCCCGATCCGGTAGCACCGACTCCCAGCTCGGCGCGGATGATCTGCGCGAGATCGTCGCTCGCTTCAAGCAGATAGTTCGAGACGAGACCAACCGCGATTTCCCGCAGAATCCCCGAGAGCAGCTCGCAATGGCGATCCACGCGGTGTTCGACTCGTGGCACACCGACCGGGCGGCACTCTACCGGCGGCGGGAACACATATCGGACGACCTCGGCACGGCGGTGAACGTCATGGCGATGGTGTTCGGCAACAAGAGCGAGGACTCAGGGACCGGGGTTGCGTTCACTCGCGACCCCGGCTCGGGGCAGCGCGGTCTCTACGGCGATTACCTCCCGAACGCTCAAGGTGAGGACGTCGTCTCCGGCGCTCGAAATGCCCTGTCGATCTCCGAACTCGAGCGTCTCGACCCGGCGTCCTACCGGCAGCTCCTGCACAACGCCGATGTCCTCGAGAAGCACTACAGCGACCTGTGCGACATCGAGTTCACCATCGAGCGCGGCAAGCTGTGGATGCTGCAGACCCGCGTCGGCAAGCGCACGGCTGCTGCCGCATTCCGGATCGCCTGCCAGCTCGTCGACGAGGGCGTCATCGATCTCGATGAGGCGCTGCGCCGCGTCACGGGGCACGAACTCACGCAGCTGATGTTTCCGCAATTCAGCACCGCTCCGGACACCGTCCGGATGGCAACCGGGATCAGCGCCTCTCCCGGCGCGGCCGTCGGGGCGGCGGTGTTCGACTCCGCGACCGCAGTGCGCAGAGCCGCGGCCGGCGAGCAGGTGATCCTGATCCGTCACGAGACGACGCCGGACGACTTGGCCGGGATCGTCTCGGCGGCCGGCGTGCTGACGACCCGCGGCGGCAAGACCGCCCACGCTGCCGTTGTCGCTCGAGGCATGGGCAAGCCGTGCGTGTGCGGCGCACAGGAGCTCGACATCGACGACCACGCTCGACGCCTGCTCGCCGAGGGATGCGTGATCGAAGAGGGCGAACAGCTCTCCATCGATGGCACGACCGGTGCCGTCTACCGAGGCCAACTTCCCCTGCAGCCGCCACCGATCGTCGACTACTTCGATGGTCGGCTGGACCCGGACGCGCCGGACGCCGACGACCTGGTTCGCGCAGTCCACCGGCTGCTCAAGCACGCTGACTCGCGGCGCAGGCTCGGCGTGCTCGCGAACGCCGACACGCCCGAGGACGCTTCCCGGGCCCGGCGATTCGGCGCGGAGGGCATCGGCCTGTGCCGCACGGAGCACATGTTCCTCGGCGAGCGTCGGCAGTACGTGGAGCGGCTCGTCCTGGCCGACACCGACGCCGACCGCGCCGCCGCGCTGGCCGCGCTCCTTCCGCTTCAGCGAGCCGATTTCGTCGGCCTCTTCGAAGCGATGGACGGTGTGCCGGTCACGATCCGACTCATCGATCCGCCGTTGCACGAGTTCCTTCCCGATCGAACCGAGCTGGCCGTCCAGGTGGCGGTGGCGCAGCTCACTGGTGACGCCGACGAGCGCGACGTGAGGTTGCTCGCCGCACTGACTCGGCTGCACGAGGTCAATCCGATGCTGGGCTTGCGCGGAGTGCGGCTCGGCTTCGCCGTGCCGGGGCTGTTCGCGATGCAAACCCGGGCCGTGGCCGAGGCGGCCGGCGAGGCTCGTCGGCGCGGGCACGACGTTCGGCCCGAGATCATGGTGCCGCTCATCGCCACCGTGGCTGAGTTCGAGATCACCCGCCGCGAACTGGCCGAGGTCATTGCCCAGGTTGCCTTGGAGACCGGCGAGCAATTGCGTATTCCCATCGGCACCATGATCGAACTTCCCCGCGCCGCACTGACCTCGGGTGCGATCGGGGCAGCCGCCGACTTCTTCTCCTTCGGCACCAACGACCTGACCCAGACGACGTGGGGCTTCAGCCGCGACGACGTCGAATCGGCGTTCTTCCCCGCCTACCTCGACGCCCGCGTGTTCGACACCTCGCCATTCGAGGTGCTCGACCGGGCGGGCGTCGGCAGATTGATCGGCATTGCCGTCGAAGAAGGCAGGCAGGCCAATCCGCTGCTGCCCATCGGCGTGTGCGGCGAACACGGTGGCGATCCCGAATCGATTCACTTCTTCGACCAAGTCGGTGTGGACTACGTGTCCTGCTCGCCGTTCCGAGTACCGGTCGCCAGGCTCGAGGCCGGCCGCGCGGCTATCCAGCGCGCTGGTGGTATCGGCGACAGCGATACTCGCTGAAAGCCCGCGAGGTCCGCTCCGTCACGCGTTACGTCGATGAGGACCGCGATCGCGCGACAGTCGCGCGCACCGCGTCGAAGCCACACCACGCGGGCCACACTGTGCGATTGGCGGACCCGCACGTAGCGTCAGCCTTTCGAGCTGCGAGTGTCCGGCTTGCCCAAAATCGCTGGAGGCCCCGGAATTCGGGGCCTTCGTGTAGGGTTTCGACGTTCGCGGGTGTGGTCCAATGGCAGGACTTCAGCTTCCCAAGCTGACAGTGCGGGTTCGATTCCCGTCACCCGCTCC
>DAITQD010000218.1:0-3218 GCA_036833255.1 Jatrophihabitantaceae bacterium | reverse complement strand
TCGAAGATGCGCGCTGCGTCCGCGGCGAGGGCCGGCGCCTGAATCTCCCGGCCTCGGGCGATCAGCCATTCAGCATGCTCGAGCAGAGTGCGGCCGAGCCAATAGCTGGCACCGAACTCCCGCAGTGCCTTTGCCGCGGCGACGAGGTCACGCTCGACGCCGTCATCGTTGCCGGCTGCAGCATTGATGAGAGCTCGGACGCGCGGCAGCTGGCAACGAAGGTATGGCGTGATGTGCCCGTACGGACGGGCGGTCACGAGTGCCAGCAGTTCCTCGGCGCCCGCAACGTCGCCGATGGCGAGCGCGTCATCGATGCCGGTGAGCCAGAAGGTCGGGAAGTCATCGTCGACACCGGTGAGGCCGGCCCAGCGGATGGCCGCCGTCGCCGTGAGTTCGGCTGCGTGGGCGAAATCCCCAGCCGCACGCGCTACGGCTGCCTCGAGGCATGCCTCGACCAAGTCGATCATGACATCCGATCGCATGCCGCGCAGCGCCGGCGTGGAGGGCAGCCGCTCGACCGTTTGACCCCGAGCCGCCGAGATCAGGCCTGCGTAGGCCTCCATGATCAGCACAACCGAGTTCACCTCAAGACCGTCGGCGAGCTCGGCGTACAGGTCGAGGGCTTCGTCCCATCGGCCGCTGTTCCAGTACACGTGCATCACGCTGCTGGCCAGCGAAAGGCCCCACTCGCGGTCCCGCAGCCGTCGAACGACGGCGAGGCCTTCCTCCGCGTACGGGATGGCGGCACGCAGGTCCCGCGTTGCGAGGAAGCTGACCAGGTTGTTGAGCGGCTTGAGCCGAATGATCGGATCGTCGAGCTCGCGCGCGAGCTCGAGAGAGACCCGCAGCAGACCGAGGCCCATGCGGGGTCGCCCGACGAGCACGAACGCGCCTGCGTACGAGGCCAATGTCGTGGAGAGCTGCGGCAGGTCCTCGAGCGCCTCGCTCAGCTGCACCGCCCGGTCGAACCACGGAATCGATACCTCGGCGTCGCCGTAGGAGAGGTAGTAGCCGCGCGCGCACTGGAGCGCGAGCTGCGCGGCGACGGCGGCAGCGTCGCCTCGCTTCTCCACGAGCGCGTAGGCAGCCGCAAGCGGTTCGACGACGACCTGACCGTTGCCGGCGGCGATCTGCGCCTCGGCCCACAGCGCCTGCACCCGCCAGGCATCCAGTTCCGCCCCGGCCGCGGTGTAGAGACCCTGCGCCTGCTCGGCAAGCACTGCGGCGTCGGCCGCGCTACCGACCGCCATCTCGGCGCGGGCGATCGCCTCGGTCAGTCGCGCCTTGTCGAAGTCCGTCCTGGCCAGGGTGAGCGCGGTGACGAGGTGCCGGCGAGCCTCCTCCGGCGCCCCGAGTGCACGGGCCCGCGCCGCAGATTGCTCGAGCAGCGCAACCGCCTTGGCGGCGAGCTCGCCGGCATCGGGATCGTCGGCCGCGGCCGCATGCGCATCGAGGTAGTGACTGGCAAGCACGGACGGGATGGACTCGGCGTCGGGGTCGTCGGCGAGGTGCTCGACAACGGCAAGGTGCCGGGCCTTGCGGTCACGACGTGCGAGCGTCTCGTAGGCGACGGCACGGACGAGCGCCTGGACGAAACGGTACTGTCCGCGCTCCGGCGACCGCGGGTCGGACTCGACGGCGAAGATCTCCTTGCGGACGAGGCTTACCAGCGCTGCATCGACGTCGATGTCCTCACCCAGCGACCGCACGAGCGCGCGAAGCCCATCAGCGGTGAAGGCCTGGCCGAGCACCGAAGAGTCCTGCACGAGGCGCCGCTCGGCTGCCGGCAAGGCGTCGAGGCGCGCAGCGATGAGTGTGTGCAACGTTGTCGGCAGGACGAGGTTGTCGACGACGAGGTCGCCCGCCGTCTCCGGGTTGAGGATGTACCTGCCGCCCCGTGGGATGACCACATCCCGGTCGATGAGGCCTCGCACGGTCTCAACCGCGAACAGCGGGATCCCATCCGAACGCGCGACGAGCGCTGTGCGGATCTTGTTGGGCAAGCCGGCGACCAGCCCGTCCACCAGGCTCGCCATGTGTGCGTTGGGCAGCGGCTCGAGGTGGATGGCCGTGGCACGCCGTCCGGTGCCGAAGCCCGGGGCGCGATCGGTCAGCTCGGACCGGGCGAGGGTGAGGATGAAGATCGGCGCGGCGCCCGTGTCGAGCAAGTGATCGATGAAGTCGAGCAGCCCCTGATCCGCCCATTGCAGATCGTCGATCTGAAGGTACGCCGCGACACTGCCGTCACTGCGCGCGATGCGTTCCAAGAACGTCCGCCACGCGGCGAACAGGTCGTCGCGGGAGAACGACGTTCCCGAGCTGACCAGGTCACCGACGCCGATGAGCGTTGCCATGCGAGGCAGCAGCCACGAACGTTCGTCGCTGTCCCCAATATGGAACTCAAGGCCGTCGACAAGCCGCTGGACGACGACCTCCGCCGGGTCGCCCTCGAGGATCCCGAGCCGGCCGCGCACGATCTCGGCGAGTGCCCAGAACGCCACGCCCTCGCCATAGGACAGGCAGCGGCCACGATGCCAGTGCACGGTGTCCGTGATGCCGTCGATGTACTTGTCGAACTCCCAGCCGAGCCGCGACTTGCCGACGCCGGCTGGCCCGAAAACGGCAACGAGACGCGGCCGGTTCTCCTCGAGCGTTGCGTGGAACAGCTCCTTCGTCAGCCGTATCTCACGGTCCCGACCCGCGAACGGGGCTTCGAGCCCGTCGACGCGCCGCGCACCACCGATGGCCGCGACGATAGTGCGCGCCGCAAACAGCTGGACCGGCTTGGCCTTGCCCTTGAGTTCGTGCGTTCCCACGTCGTCGTACGCCACCGCCGCCGCCGTCGCCGCTCGGGTGTTTTCGTCAACCCAGACCTCGCCCGGCCCGGCCACCGCCTGGACGCGCGCCGCGGTGTTGACGGCGTCGCCAGCGACCATGCCTTGTCCCGACGCGCCGAGCGTCACGGCCACCTCGCCGGTGACGATGCCGACCCGCATAGCCAGGCCGGGCAGGCCGATCTCGTCGCCGAGCGACGACACGGCGTCCACGAGGTCGAGCGCCGCCCGCACCGCGCGTTCCGAGTCGTCCTCGTGCGCGGTGGGAACTCCCCATACGGCCATGACCGCGTCGCCGATGAACTTCTCGACCACGCCTCCGTAGCGTTCGATGAGGGTGCGGGCGGTGTCGAAGTACTTCGACAGCAGCTCCCGCACATCCTC
>DAITQD010000217.1:0-3248 GCA_036833255.1 Jatrophihabitantaceae bacterium | reverse complement strand
CCGACATCGACAACAACGCCATCCTCTTCGCCCAGGGCTACAACTCGGTGCTGAAGCCGCTGTACGCCAACGGCACGATGAAGAAGGTCTCCGAGACCGTCGTCAAGGGTTGGAAGACGGCCAATGCCGCCCCGGCGTTCCAGCAGGCCCTGACCGCTAACGGCGGCAAGGTGGACGGCGTGATCGCCGCCAACGACGACATTGCCAACGCGGTCATCACGGTGCTGCAGGGCAAGCACCTGACGGTCCCCGTGACGGGTCAGGACGCCGGTATCGAGGGGCTCCAGCACATTCTGCAGGGTGACCAGTGCATGACGGTGTTCAAGGACGTCAGCCTGGAGGCGGCAGCCGCCTCTAAGCTCGCGATCGCTCTGATCAAGGGCCAGACTCCGGCTGCGGCGGGGCTCACCATGGCCGCGTTCGACGACCCGACGGGCAAGCGCACGCTGCAGGCCGTGCTGCTGACGCCGGTCTCGATCACCAAGGCCAATGTGCAGGACGTGATCAAGGCGGGCGCGCTCACGGCGGCCCAGGTCTGCAAGGGCATCAAGAGCGTCTGCACGAAGGCCGGCATCAAGTAGGCCGATCGACGAGGGTGTGGGTGGGGGCTGGCGCTCCCCCACACCCTCGTCGGATCATCATCACCACCCAGCTCCGCGCGACGCGCGAGCATGCCGCTTTCGAGGAGTCGCCATGACCGACCCGATCCTTGCGATCAAAGGCCTGAACAAGAGCTTCGGTCCCGTGCAAGTCCTGCACGACGTCGACCTCTCCGTCTACCCGGGCGAGGTCACCGCGCTGGTCGGCGACAACGGCGCCGGCAAGTCGACAGTGGTCAAGTGCATCGCCGGCATCAACTCCATCGACAGCGGCGAGATCCTCTGGGAAGGCAAGCCGGTCACCCTGAACGACCCCCGGCATGCCGCGGCACTCGGTATCGAGTTCGTCTACCAGGACCTCGCTCTCGCCGACAACCTCGACATTACCCAGAACATGTTCCTGGGCCGCGAGATCCGTCGATTCGGGTTCCTCGCCGACGGCCAGATGGAGCACAAGGCCCGCGAGGTGCTCAGCAGTCTGTCGGTACGGACCGTCAGCTCGGTGCGACAACTGGTCGCGAGCCTGTCCGGCGGCCAGCGGCAGACGGTGGCCATCGCCAAGGCGGTCCTCTGGAACAGCCGGGTGGTGTTCCTGGACGAGCCGACCGCTGCACTGGGCGTCGCGCAGACCCGCCAGGTTCTGGATCTGGTCCGGCGGCTGGCCGACCAGGGGCTCGGCGTCGTGCTGATCTCGCACAACATGAACGACGTGATGGAGGTCGCAGACCGCGTCGCCGCGCTCTACCTCGGCCGGATCGCCGCTGAGGTCTTGACCAAGGACAGCAGCACCACCCAGATCGTCGAACTGATCACCGCTGGGCGCAGCGGCGACATCGGACTCGCCCCGGCCACCGCGGACCTGAGCAGCTAGGGGCGAGGCGATGACGTCACAGACACCAGCAACCGTTTCCTCTCCGAGTTCGCCCGGGCCCGAGAGCTCGGGCGGCTTCCGGCTCGACGTCGAGCGGCGCAGCATCGCCCAGGCGCTGCGCGGATACACCGACCGGGTCCGTTCCGGCGATCCGGGCGCACTGCCCTCGGTACTCGGTGTGGTCGTGCTCCTGCTCGTGTTCAGCCAGGTCAGCAGCCGGTTCCTCAGCCGCAACAACATCGGCAACCTGCCCGGTCAGGGCGCCTACATCGCGGTGATCGCCCTGGGCCTGGTCTTCGTGCTGCTCATCGGCGAGATCGACCTGTCGGCGGGCACCACAGGTGGGATCGCGGGCGGCTTCGCCGCGCAGGCGGTCTTCTCGGGTGGGTTGCACCACGGCGTGCCGACCGCGATGTACTGGATGGTGCTGGGCGCCATGGCGGCCTCAACGGGTCTCGGTGTCTGGCTTGGGCTGCGCACGGGCCCAGTGGTCGTCCTCGCCGGCATCGTGATCGTACTGACCGGGCTCGACAAGCACGTGGTGCCGGCGATCATTCTCGCGATCTCAGTTGGTACCGCAGTCGGCATGTTCACCGGCTGGCTGGTGGCCAAGGTCGGCATCCCGAGCTTCATCGTGACGCTGGCGCTCTTCCTTGCCTGGCAGGGCGTCCTGCTGTTCACCCTTGGCTCGCAGCCGATCAACGTCAGCAGGTACGGCTTCTGGAACGGCCTGGCGAACTTCAACATGTCACCGTTGTGGAGTTGGGTGTTCGTCATCCTGGTCGCCGGCGGGTACCTGCTGGTGACCACGATCAGAGCGCTGCGAAGCCAGGCGAAGGGGCTCTCCGCCGACGCCATCTCTCTGGTCCTGGTCCGCGGCGGCCTACTCGCCGCGGTCGGAGCGATCATAGTGATCTTCGCCAATCAGAACCGCAATCCGAATCCCGGCCCGAAGATTGACGGTTTGCCCTGGGCGGCATCGATCCCGATCATGTTGATGATCTTCGCGACGATCGCGCTGACCAAGACGACCTGGGGACGACACCTGTTCGCCATCGGCGGCAGCAGCGAGGCAGCCCGCCGCGCCGGAATCGACGTCACCAAGATCAAGGTCTCCGCGTTCACGATCTGCTCCGGCATGGGTGCGCTCGGCGGGATCTTCCTGTCGTCCAACACCGGTGGCGTGCAGCTCGACCTGGGTTCGGGTAACACGCTGCTGTTCGCGGTGGCAGCCGCGGTGATCGGCGGCACGTCGCTGTTCGGCGGCCGCGGCAAGCCTCGTGACGCGATCATCGGTGGTCTCGTCATCGCGGTCATCCCGAACGGGATCGGACTGCGCCCCAGCCTGCCCGTGCAGTACAACTTCATCATCACCGGCGCGGTGCTGCTGCTCGCCGCCGCGGTCGACGCGATCTCACGCCGCCGGGCAAAGTCGCGTTGACCAGGCCGGATCGAGTCCACGCAGTACGCGGATGATGCCGTGACACGCATGCCGGCGGCTCGACCGGACGCGATCCGCAGACACAACCTCGGCCTGTTATTGGGCCAGGTGCACCGCGGCGGCGAGCTCACCCGAGCCGAACTCACGCAGCGGCTGTCGCTCAGCCGGTCGACCATCGGGGTTCTCGTCGCCGACCTGACCGAACTCGGCCTTCTCGACGAGCGGGTGCCGAACGGTGGGGCGCGGGCCGGCCGGCCGTCGCATGTCGTGGGGCCGCGCCCAGACGGCCCGTACGCGATCGCGGTCGACGTCGAGGTGACGCACCTGACCATCGCGG
>DAITQD010000216.1:0-3282 GCA_036833255.1 Jatrophihabitantaceae bacterium | reverse complement strand
GGCGACACGGACGCGGTCGACGACGCGGGCATCAGCGGCCGGAGCTTCGGCTCGAGGGCTGTGGCGATCGCGGCGTAGCCCGCGTCGTTGGGGTCTGCGGCGTCTGCCATCCACTCCGGGTGCCCGCGTAGCGGATCGGCGATATCGAGGTAAGTTCCACCGGCTGCCTCGACGGCTCGCCGGATCGAGTCCGCGATCTTCGCCAGGGCGGCCTGCGGTGCACTGTCCCCCCAGAATGGGGCCACGGCGACCAACACCGCGTTCGGCAGCTCGGCATGCAGCGTCGTGAACAGTGCCGTCGCGTGGGCGGCGACGGTGTCGGCGTGGTCGAGGACGTCGTTGCGGCCGCCGCTGACCACGACGACGTCGGGCTTGGCGGCGACCACCTGCGCGACCCGCGGGGTGTATGCGCCGGCCGCGGACGGGCTGGCGTAGCCGGCGCCGTCGGCACCGAAGTTCTGCTCGGTGACCCCAAGACGCTTGCAGACCAGCGTCGTGAAGCGTGCGGCGTTGGCCGACGCTCCCGTGCCGGTCGTGTAGTCGTCGCCGAGGAACGCCACGGTCGGAGTCGTCTTCCCGGTGCCGTCAGGTGACGCACTGCTCGACGGCGGAGCGGGTGTGGTCGACGGCAGTGCGGTGTAACCCGGCGTCTGGCCGGCCCGGGCGACGGGGTCGTGATGCACGATCACGTATCCCGCGACGGCGAACACCACGACGGCCGCGATCACCGTGAGGTTTGCCGCCAACCTGTGCACCGCATCAGCCTAGATGCGGCGGGAGTCACCGGCGCATATCCGGGGTCGAGGAACAGTTGTATCGCAATGTGGGGTCGCCGGCCAGGAGGTCAGCGACAGGCTCAGTTCCCGTAGAGATAGCGGCAAGCGGCGATCCGGAGCTCGTAGTCGGTGATCTTGTAGATGAGTCGGTGCTCATCGGTGACACGTCGGGACCAGTAGCCCTGGAAGCCATGCTTGAGCGGCTCGGGCTTGCCGATCCCGTCGTTGCCGTTGCGGTCGATGTCCTTGATCAGGGCGTTGATCCGCTTGAGGATCTTGCGGTCCTGGGCCTGCCACCACACGTAGTCCGCCCAGGCGCTCTCGTCCCAAACGATCTTCATTCAGTGAGGTCTCGCGCGGTCCCTCCGCCGGCCTCCAGCCGGTCGATCGACATCAGCAGCCGACGAGCGTTTTCCGGGCTCCGCAGGAGATAGGCGGTTTCCTTCAGCGATTCGTAGTCGTCCAGGGACACGATCACGACCGGATCGTGCCCGGCCCGGGTGATGACCACCTCTTCGCGATCGTCGACGACTGCATTGAGGGTCTCGGCGTATCTCGCGCGGGACTCTGAGTACGTCATGGTTCGCATAGCGCAACCTCCTCTCATTACGTACAGGAAACTGTACGTGCATCTGATCGCATTGGCAAACGGGTCGACCGCAAGCGGGCGGCGCGGCGCAGCACGCGCTGGTCGTCGCACCCATGACCAGGACGGACTGACGATATCTCCGGACCGAGTCTACGTTCGTGGACTCACGACCCAGGTACATGAATGTAGGCATTCTCGGCTGAGTATGCGAATCTATACACACGCGTGAGGTAAACGATCGTAGACAGGATGGCGTAGCCATGAGGGTGACCACTGCGGAGGACCTCGGCAACCTTGTGCGCGAGAAGCGACAGGCAGCGGGGATGACCCAGCGCCAGCTTGCCGCGCTCGCGGGGGTGAGTCGTCTGTGGCTGGTGCATCTGGAAGCGGGTCATCGCGGTGCTGAGTTCGGTCGCGTGTTGCAGCTGGTAGCCAGTCTCGATCTGGCGCTGGACCTCGTGGAACGGCGCAGCGATGCCACCTGGGGCGACCTGCTCGGCCAGAGTAGGGATGCCTCCCTAACCTCCGGTGAGGACCGCTGAGATGGCCGGCACCACAAAGCGGTTGGAGATCGTGCTGGACGGCGTGCATGCCGGTCAGCTGCTCCAGGATGAGCACGGCAGGCTGTCGGTCGTCTATGACGACGGCTACCGGCGGCGCCGTGATGCGACCCCGCTGTCGCTGTCGATGCCGCTCAGTCGTGCTCGATACGACCACAACACCGTGGACCCGTTTCTGCGCGGCTTGCTTCCCGACAGCGAAGCCGTACTGGACCGGTGGGGTCGACGTTTCGGGGTTTCGGCCAACAGCCCGTTTGGACTGATCTCGAACGTCGGCGAGGACGTGGCCGGCGCCGTCCAGTTCGTCGTCGAGGATCGACTGGCCGAGGCCACCTCGCCTGGCGGGGTTCAGCTGGTGGACGAGGCCTACATTGCCGGACGTCTGCGCGTGCTGGGCGAAGACCGGGCCGCCTGGGACGACGCCCTGGCCCCGGGCCAGTTCAGCCTCGCCGGAGCGCAGTCAAAGTTCGCGCTCTACCAGTCCCCTGGCGGGGAGTGGGGGCTGCCGTCCGGACGCAAGGCGACGACCCACATCTTCAAGCCGTCCCTGCCCTACCTCGCCGACCAGGACGTCAACGAGCACCTGTGCTTGGTCGCCGCCGGCAAGCTGGGACTGCTCGCCGCACGATCGGAGATCACCCAGTTCGGCGACCAGCGGGCCATCGTGCTGCGTCGCTACGACCGGGCACTGCAGCCCGACGGTGAGGTCGTGCGGATCCACCAAGAGGACTTCTGCCAAGCCCTCGGCGTCGCCCCGAATCGCAAGTACGAGCGCGGCGAAGGCGGGCCGGGAATCGTGCAGATGGCCGACCTGATGCGCCGCATCCAGCCACCGGCCGCAGCCCGCAGATCCGCGGAACACTTTGCGAAGGCGATGGCCTTCAACTGGGTCATCTACGCCCCGGACGGGCATGCCAAGAACTACTCGATCCTGCTCCGCGGACAGGAGGCGATCCCGTCGCCGCTGTACGACATCTCCTCCGTACTGCCGTATCCAGACCGCTACGACCTGAGAACCATGGCCATGGCGATGTCGGTCAACGGCAGATACCAGAACAACCTCATCACCGGCGCCGACTGGGCAATCCTCGCCGACCTGCTCGGCGTCGATCGCGAACAGATGGCCAGCTGGGTGATGGAGATCGCGACCAATGCATCGGACGCCTTCGCCGACGCGGTCGCCGAGAACACCGAATGGATCAAAGGGCTGGCCGTCGCGCCAGCACTCGTGAACAACGTGGCCAGCTACGCCCGTCGACTCGCCCGATTCCTGGACAGCCCGCCCACTACCGCGCCGACGCAATGATCAGCCGCCGACTGCATCCAGCGCGGCGACATCCGCGTCGGATAGCTGAAG
>DAITQD010000215.1:0-3301 GCA_036833255.1 Jatrophihabitantaceae bacterium | reverse complement strand
AGAGACAACCCGACTCAACCCGACCCCTGACCGCCCTATCCGCGCGCGCTCTTAGTCGAGCAAACTGCCAGGACTGATGCCGGGCAGGGTGCAGAATGCTCGGATGTGGACGTCTCAGGTGCGGGTTCTCGACGACACCGCCCCTGCGGCGTGGCTTGAGGCGCGCCTGAGCGGGGAGTTCGGTGCGGTAACCCGGACCGTTCCTGACGGCTACCGCGCCTACGCACGGATCCTTCATCCGCCTCGAGACGGCGACGACGAACTGGTCACCTGGGCCGAGGTAGCCGCCACCACTGGGCGGACGGTGCACGCTCTGGCCCAATGGCATGCGGTGGTCGACTCCCCGGACATGGTCAACTTCGGGGAGTCGCGCTGGCCCTACGGCTCACCCAGCACGGGCTCGCTCGACGAGGAGGCCCTGAGCCCGCTGCTAAACGTACTGGCCGATCACACCACCACGGCGGACGACTGCCTCTACGGCGTCTGGGAGGGATGGGGTTGGATCACCGGCAGTCCGGCCATCGCCACCCTCGGGTCCCGCGAGCCGGTCGCCTCCCTCTTTACCGCCCAGGAGTTGGCCTCTCCCCGCCTTCACCTACCCAGCCGGGACTACCTGCTGCTGCGCGGCCCGCTGTTGGGGGCACTGGCTCTCAGCTGCTACGGCGAGAACTGGCCCGCCTGGCAGTCACCGAACCTGCTGTGGCCCGCCGACCGTGCGTGGTTCCTCGCCTCCGAGATCGACTTCAACTCCACTCTCGTGGCAGGGGACACCGACCTCATCGCCGACATCTTGGCCTGCCCCGCGCTTGAGTCGTGGCCGGTGCGTCCGCACGACTCCCTCGGCTCTGACGGTGACAAGGTGAACCCCACCAATCAGCGGGCCATTCAGCACACGCACCTCCGCGAGGGGCTGTTTCGCAGACTCGCGACTCGCTTCTCGAGGCGATGACGCAACCAAGGCAGGGTGACGCCAAGTGAGCCTGCGAGACGATCCCTTATGGACGACTGGGGGTCCCGACCCGTGTCATCTGAACGCACTCATTTGGCCGCCGTCATCAACGGCTCCAGGACCGCGGTTCCGCGTTCTTGCGGCTGAGAATTCGGTCGCAAGAAGCGGCCTAGCGAAACAAGCGGCGGCGAATCGTCCGTACCGCAACGATCAGCGATCCGACGACCAAACCGAGGATGCTGCCAATTATCGCGGCGGGGATGCCGACCTCGAACGTCGCGAACCATGCAGTGGGCGCGTATACGAACAGACCGATCACCAGCCCGGCGACACAGCCGGCAAGTCCTGTCACCAGCGCCCCGTAGACGACCATGCGGAGCGGCAGCTGCCACCGTGCCAACTCGTGAACCATCGAACGGAGCGCTGAGGGTCGCCTGCGTGGCAGCGGCATGGTCACGCCGCCCGCCAGACGGGTGGACGGAAATGTCGGTCAAGTTCGTTGGCGTAGCGGCGTCCGAGTTCGGGTGCGTGTTCGGTGATCCAGTCGGTGATCTTGATGGTGCCGGTTGCTGGGGAGTCGGAGTCGGCGAGGCCGTGGGCCATCGCTTGGTATTCCTCGCGGGTGAGCAGTCGGTCGCGCAGGATCAGGCTCAGTGTGCTGGACAACGCGGTGAGTGCTCGCGCGGGTACCGGCACGATGACGGCGTGGCTGTTGACGACGGTGCGCACGGTGTCGACGAGTTCGCGGAAGGTCAGGCTCTGCGGGCCGACCGCGTCGACAACCACGGTGTCGGTGCGCGCGCCGAACTCGACGCACAGCCGTGCCAGGTCTTGGACGTGAATGCCGCGTATCCGGTAGCTGCCGTGCCCGCCGATGGCGAAGACCGGCAGGCGCCGCAGTAGCCAGGCGATGTTGTTGATCAACACGCCGTCGCCGCCGAACAGGATTGCCGGCCGCACGATCGCGTGTGCGACACCGAGGTCAGCGAGGATCTGTTCGACTTCTGCCTTGCCGCGAAAGTACGGGTAGGGCGAGTCGAGGGACGGGTTGGTGATGGAGACGTGCACGATGCGCTGCACTCCGGCCGCGGCGGCGGCTTGGAACAGGGTGCGGCTGTTGTCCACGGCGGCGGCGTGATCGACGTGGCCGTGCGCGAAGCGCACCCAGTAGGTGTTGTAGAGGGTGTGCGCGCCGCGTAGCGATCGCGTCAGTTCGGCCGGGTCGTCGAAGTTCAGCGGTCGGGCCTCGATCGGCGTGCCAGCCGGGGCGCGATCGGGATGTCCGGTCACCGTCCGCACTCGTCGCCCGGCATCGATCAACTCGGTCGCGATCGCGGCGCCCGAGTAACTGAACGCTCCGGTGACAACATCGAAATCGTCGGCGTGCGCGGTCATGTCTGGTCTCCTTTTGATTCGGCGCCGGTGAACGCCGCGCCGGCCATGTCGAGCAGCCCCGCGACGTTGCCGGCGCGATCGAACAGTGCCAGCGCGGCAGCCCGGTCCCCGTCGAGGCTGGCGAGCAGTTCCAACCCGAGGAAGCCGGCCACCACGCCGTGTGCGAGCTCCTTCGCCGGCACCAGCAACGCGACCGGCGAGCCGGCCACGGCCTTGCGCACCGCTGTCTCGGCGAACTCGCGCCACGGAGCCAGCCGCGCTGCGACCTGCTCGCCGAGGCCGGGCGTCGACTGCGCACCGGTGATCATCTCCACCAGCACCGCTACATACCCGGCATCGAGGTCCTCGCTGAAGATCGCCCGCGCGGACTCGATCAGATCGCTCAGGCTTTCAGCCTGCTCGAGCGCCCGCGAGTACGCCGCGAGCCGCCGGGCGCTGACGTCGTCCAGCGCCGCGAGCAGCAGCTCGGTCACCGAACCGAAGTGGTAGAACACCAGCGCCTGATTACAGCCGGCCCGGCTGGCGATCTCCCGCCCGCTCGCGCCGGCGAACCCCACCTCTCCTAACGCCTGGACCGCACCCTGCACCAGCGCCGCCCGAGTCTCGGTCGAGCGCTGTCCCCCCTGAGCCGGTGCTCCGGCACGCCGTCGGCCTGATGTCGCCATGCCCGGCCCCCTTGAGCAGTTACTTTGAGCAGTCGCTCAAATTGTAGCACACAGTGGCCCACCGATGAAGGGCTTGATGAAGCGACCGGATCTGGCCGCGATCCGCGCGGGTGGACGACATGCGTCATTCCGCCGCCAAGGACCGCACCTTCAAGACCGTCCGTCCGAATCAGGGAACGTGAAGCGGACGGCGACGCCATCGCCGGTCCGGCCGGCTCTCGCTTGGATGGCCAGGGTCGGGTAGCTGTCCGCGAAGGGCAGCGGCAGCTCGGGGATGTGGACGCTGGTGTCG
>DAITQD010000214.1:0-3303 GCA_036833255.1 Jatrophihabitantaceae bacterium | reverse complement strand
CCGATCTTGGAACTTCCGCAGTGTCGATCACCGAAATCTCCTAACGGGCGACGCCGTCGGCGCGAGCCTGGTCGGCCACCGCGGCAGCCACCGCCGGCGCGACCCGTGAGTCGAACGGCGTCGGCACGATGCGGTCCGGGGCGAGCGCGTCGGCGACGACGTCACCGAGCGCCTTGGCCGCCGCCAGCTTCATGTTTTCGGTGATCGAACGGGCGCCCGCGTCGAACGCGCCGGCGAACACGCCCGGAAACGCCAGGACGTTGTTGATCTGGTTCGGGTAGTCGCTGCGGCCCGTCGCGACGATGCTCGCGTGCCGGTGCGCCATCTCGGGATCGATTTCTGGCTGCGGGTTCGCGAGCGCGAAGATGATCGAGTTCGCACTCATTCGAGCAACGGAATCCTCGCCCACCGCGCCCGCGCTCACGCCGAGGAACACGTCGGCGCCGTCAAGCGCGTCGTGCATCGACCCAGCGAGACCAGTCTTGTTCGTCGTTCGCGCCAGCTCGTCCTTGATCGGGGTCAGGTCACTGCGGCTCGGGTGCAGGATGCCGCGCGAGTCGACCACCGCGATGTCGCCGATGCCGGCCGCGAGCAGGATCTTCGTGCACGCGACGCCGGCCGCACCGGCACCGGACACGACGACGCGCAGGTCCGCGAGCTCACGCCCCGTGACCTTCGCGGCGTTGCGCAGCGCGGCGAGCACGACGATGGCGGTGCCGTGCTGATCGTCGTGAAAGACCGGGATGTCGAGCAGATCGCGCAGGCGGGCTTCGATCTCGAAGCAGCGCGGTGCCGAGATGTCCTCGAGGTTGATGCCGCCGAATGACGGCGCCAGCCGGACGACGGTCTCGACGATCTCGACGGGATCGGTCGTGGCGAGGACGATCGGCACGGCGTTCAGGCCGGCGAATTCGCTGAACAGCGCTGCCTTGCCCTCCATCACCGGCAGCGCCGCCGCCGGCCCGATGTTACCGAGCCCGAGCACGGCGGTGCCGTCGCTGACGACCGCGACCAGCCGGGATCGCCACGTGTAGATGCGGGCCAGCGACTCGTCCTCGGCTATCGCCGAGCAGACCTTCGCGACGCCGGGCGTGTAGGCGAGGGACAAGGATTCACGATCAGTAAGCGGGAGCGTGCTGCGCAGTACCAGCTTGCCGCCCTCGTGCACGCGGAACACCGCACTGTCCGGGTCGAACCCCACTGCGTGCGCCCTTCGTTCGGTCGTCACATCCGCTGTGCCCATGCCCGCCCAGGTTACGGCGCAGGTCGGAGCTGATTCCGGGGGTTCGCCCGCCTGTCGGGTCTGTCACGCCGGACCCCGGGGGCGACGTGCGCTCGGGCACAGCGGCGGGCAGCACTATGGTCGGCAGGCATGCAGACGCGACCTCTCACAATCGACGGTGCCTGGGAGTTCACGCCGCGAACCTTCGGTGACGACCGGGGGGTTTTCCTCGAATGGTTCAAGGCCGAGGTGTTCGCCGACGCGGTCGGCCATCCGCTCAGCATCGCGCAGGCGAACCAGTCGGTGTCCGCGCGCGGGGTCCTGCGCGGCCTGCACTACGCCGCGATGCCGCACAGCCAGGCCAAATACGTCTACTGCCCGCAGGGCGCAGTGCTCGACGTCGTCGTCGACATCCGCGTCGGTTCGCCGACGTTCGGCGAGTGGGACACGGTGCGACTCGACGACGTCGACCGTCGCGCGGTGTACCTGTCGGAGGGCCTCGGTCATGCCTTCATGTCGCTGGCCGACGGCAGCGTGGTGACGTATCTGTGCTCGACGGGCTACAACCCGGGCCGCGAATTCGGGACGCATCCGCTGGACGCCGAGTTGGGCCTGCCGTGGCCGGCCGACGTCACGCCGATCCTGTCCGAGAAGGATGCGGCCGCGCCGACGCTGCGGGAAGCCGAGGCGCAGGGATTGCTGCCGACGCATACCGCTTGCCAGGAGTTGTACGCCACGCTGCGGTCGTGAGGCCTGACATTCGTGTCCCTCGTCGGAACAGAGCGCCCATAACGACCCCTGGACAAATGAGCAGAAGTGGAGCAACGTAACGTAGTTGCCCCTTCGGGGTGCCCTTAGTGGAGGTCAGATGAAACGCTTGGCCCTCACCGCTGCGACCGGCACCACCCTGCTGGTCGCGGCACTGTCGAGCACCACCAGCGCGACGGCCACCCCGTCCGCAGGCGCATCGGCTCGCCACGCCCATCATGTCTGCGCCGCTGCACCGATCGGCTATGCCGCGTGCGCGGCACTGGTAATCGTGGACAGCTCCGGAAAGCCGGTTGTCACGGCGACGCCGAGCGGGTACGGCCCCGCCGACATCCAGTCGGCATACGCGCTCTCGAGCTCCGCCGGTAGCGGCAAGACGGTCGCCATCGTGGATGCCTACAACGACCCCACCGCCGCGGCCGACCTGGCCGTCTACCGGACGCAATTCGGACTGTCTGCCTGCACCACGGCGAGCGGCTGCTTGCGCGTGGTGAGTCAGACCGGCAGCTCGAAGCTGCCGCGCACCAACGCCGGTTGGGCCACCGAGATCAGCCTCGACCTCGACATGGTTTCCGCGGCCTGCCCGGCCTGCAAGATCCTGCTCGTCGAAGCCAGTTCCAACTCATTCGCCAACCTCGGCGCGGGCGTGAACTACGCGGCAAGGCAGGGCGTCTCGGCCATCAGCAACAGCTACGGCGGCGGCGACAGCGGCCCGAACTCGGCCTACAACCACCCGGGCATCGCGGTCACCGCGTCCACCGGTGACAGCGGCTACGGCATCGAGTCGCCGGCGAGTTACGACGCCGTGGTCGCCGTGGGCGGCACCAGCCTGACCAAGGCAACGGGCACCACCACACGCGGCTGGACCGAGACGGCCTGGAGCGGCGCGGGAAGTGGCTGCTCCACCCTGAACCCGAAGCCGATCTGGCAGACTGCCGCAACGTTGTGCTCGGGCAAGGCTAACGCGGACGTCTCGGCGGTAGCAGACCCGAACACCGGTGTCTCGGTATACGACTCGACGACCTACCAGGGCCGTTCGGGCTGGCAGGTCTACGGCGGCACGAGCGCCTCGTCGCCGATCATCGCCAGCGTGTACACGATGTCGGGCAACACGGCGGGCTACCCGGCGTCCTACACGTGGGCTCACGCTTCCGGTCTGAACGACGTCACATCAGGCTCGAACGGAACCTGCCCGACCACCGTGTGGTGTCATGCCGGCACCGGTTGGGACGGCCCCACCGGCCTCGGCACACCGAACGGCACCACTAGCTTCTGACGAAGCGACGCCTCAGCGGACTCGGCGAGGCCACGAC
>DAITQD010000213.1:0-3309 GCA_036833255.1 Jatrophihabitantaceae bacterium | reverse complement strand
CCGCGCCGCCAGCCTCCGGACGAGCTGTGATTGGCGTGTTCGTAAGATGGGGCCTGCCCCAGGGAGCGGCTCGAGTTCCACCGCCGCGCCTGGGTGCCCTCGATTCCCGCTATCTGGAGGCGCGCCATGTCAGAGCCATTCGACGCAGCGGCGGTATCAACCGCCTACCGCAGCGCGCTCGAGGTCATCTCGGCCGTCGAGCCCACGATCGCGGCAGCCATCCGTAGCGAGCTGGCCGACCAGCGCGCCTCGCTCAAGCTGATCGCCAGCGAGAACTACGCCTCCCCCGCAGTGCTGCTGACGATGGGCACCTGGCTGTCGGACAAGTACGCCGAAGGCACGATCGGGCACCGCTTCTACGCCGCCTGCCAGAACATCGACACCGTCGAGCAAGCCGCGGCCGACCACGCCCGAGCCCTGTTCGGGGCACCGCACGCCTACGTGCAGCCGCACTCGGGCATCGACGCCAACCTCGTCGCGTTCTGGGGCATCCTCGCCCAGCGCATCGAGCTGCCGGCCTTGGCCGCGGCAGGCGCGAAGCACGTCAACGACCTGTCCGACGACGACTGGGAGTCACTGCGCAGGGCGCTGGGCAACCAGCGCGCGCTGGGCATGTCCCTCGACGCCGGCGGGCACCTGACGCACGGCTTCCGGCCCAACATCAGCGGCAAGATGTTCCACCAGTCTTCCTACGGCACCGACCCGTCAACGGAGCTGCTCGACTACGACGACGTGCGCGCGAAGGCTCGCGAGTTCAAGCCGCTCGTGCTGATCGCGGGGTACTCGGCCTACCCGCGCAAGGTGAACTTCGCGACGATGCGGGAGATCGCCGACGAGGTGGGCGCGACGCTGATGGTCGACATGGCGCACTTCGCCGGGCTCGTCGCCGGCAAGGTGTTCACCGGTGACTTCGACCCGGTGCCGTTCGCACACGTGACGACCACCACCACCCACAAGTCGCTGCGCGGCCCCCGCGGCGGCCTGGTGCTGTGCCAGCCGGAGTACGCCGATTCGATCGACCGCGGCTGCCCGATGGTGCTCGGCGGCCCGCTCGGACACGTGATGGCGGCGAAGGCCGTGGCGCTGGCTGAGGCGCGCCAGCCGTCTTTCGCCACCTACGCCCAGAACGTCGCGTCCAACGCGGTCACGCTGGCCGACGGGCTGATGCGCCGCGGCGTGCGACTGATCACCAACGGCACCGAGAACCACCTCGTGCTGCTTGACGTGACGTCGTTCGGGCTCACCGGGCGCCAGGCCGAGTCGGCGCTGCTGGACTCGGGCATCGTAACCAACCGCAACGCGATTCCGCGTGACCCGAACGGCGCCTGGTACACGTCAGGTGTCCGGATCGGCACGCCCGCGCTCACCTCGCGCGGCTTCGGGGCGGCCGAGTTCGACCGCGTCGCGGAGCTGATCGTGGACGTGCTCACATCGACCTCGCCGAACACCGCAGCGTCAGGCGGGGCGTCCAAGGCGAAGTACACGATCGCCGCCGGCGTCGCGGGCAAAACCCACTCGGCCGCCAACGAACTGCTCAACGCCCACCCGCTCTACCCCGGCCTCGACCTCGGCTGAGCTGCTGGCCAGGCTGTCGAGTTGGCTACCGGTACGGGGTCGTCGTGACGCCCGCGCCGTCGCGCCACTCGTAGACCGGGACGCCGGCGAGGAAAACCTGCTCCGCCCGGCTCATCACGTCCAGCGGGTCGCCGTCCCAGACCACGACGTCGCCGTCCAAGCCGGCCGTCAGCGAACCGATCCGGTCGGCCAGGCCCATCATGCGGGCCGGATTCACGGTGATCGAACGCAGCGCGTCCTCGCGGGTCATGCCCTCCTTGACCGCGAGCGTCGCCTGGTGCACGAGGAAGTTGATCGGCACCACCGGATGGTCGGTGGTCAGAGCGACCTCGACTCCGGCGTTGGCCATCTGGCCGGGGTTGGCGAGCGAGCGTTCCCGCAGCTCGACCTTCGACCGGGCGGTGAACAGCGGACCGACGATGCACGGGATGTTGCGCTCGGCCAGGAGGTCGGCGAGCAGGAAGCCCTCGGTGGCGTGGTTGACGATCAGCCGGTAGCCGAACTCGTCGGCCAGCCGGATAGCCGTGGCGATGTCGTCGGCGCGGTGGGTGTGCTGGCACCACGGCAGCTCGCCATCGAGGACCCGCACCAGCACCTCGCAGGTCGGGTCGCGGTCGAAGGCCTCGTCCTTGCCCGCCGCCTGATCCCGCTTCGCGCGGTAGTCCTGCGCCTTGGTGAACGCATCGCGGATGACCGCGGCCACCCCCTGGCGAGTCGACGGAAGTTGCTTCTTGTCGCCGTAGACCCGCTTCGGATTCTCGCCCAGCGCGCTCTTCACGCTGCACGGCGACATGATCACCATCTCGTCGACGACCCGGCCCCAGGTCTTTATCGCGACGGTCTGCCCGCCGATCGGGTTGCCGCTGCCAGGCTTGACGACGACTGCCGTTACGCCGCCGGAGAGCGCGTCCCGGAAGCCCTCGTCGGCGGGGTTGATCGCGTCCAGAGCGCGCATCCGAGCGCCGTTCGGGTCGGTCATCTCGTTGGTGTCGTTGCCGGCCCAACCCTGCGACTCCTCGGCGATGCCGACGTGCGCGTGCGCGTCGACGAAGCCCGGAAGTACCCAGCGGCCCGAGGCATCGACGACCCGCACGCCATCCGGCAACGCCACGTCCGTGCCGACGGCGGTGATCACGCCGTCGGTGATGAGCACGATGCCGTTCTCGATGATGGGGCCGTCGACGGGCACGACCCGTCCTCCGGTGATGGCGACGCTGGCGGTGAGTTGAGTCATGACCCCACCGTATTCGTCCGCTATGCACCCTCGTGCGGCAGGACGCTGCGGACGGCCTCGTCGCTGCGGCCGACGACGGTGGTGCCGTCGTCGGCCGTGATGATCGGGCGCTGGATCAGCGTCGGGTGCGCCGCCAGCGCGTCGATCCACCGTTGCCGGCTGTCCGCGGTCTTCGGCCAGGACGCCAGCCCGAGCTCCTTGGCCACGTCCTCGCCGGTGCGGGTGATGTCCCACGGCTCGAGCCCGAGCCGCTGCAGGACGTCGGCGAGCTCAGCGGCCGTGGGCGGATCGTCGAGGTAGCGGCGCACGGTGTAGTCAGCACCTTCGGCGTCGAGCAGCGCGAGCGCGGAGCGACACTTCGAGCAGGCCGGGTTGATCCAGATCTCCACGTCGTCCAGTCTCCCCGATCGTCTGCATGCGAATGCACAGCCTGTCATCGGGGTCGGACGAGCGCATGCGCGCGATGCCGCACACCCAGTCGTGCTCCCGTCAGTCTTGCG
>DAITQD010000212.1:0-3329 GCA_036833255.1 Jatrophihabitantaceae bacterium | reverse complement strand
ACAGCACCATGACCAGACAGCCCTTGACAACAACACCCCGTTGCTATTGGGACGGTGGACGGTCAACATAATTCGACCGCTCATGGCGCGCCGCATCCAATGCAGAGCGCCTGACGGCCAAACGCATGAAAGACGGCCTAGGCTCCACCAGGGACCAGGCAGGAAGCCCGGCACCTGAACTCGCCTTGGGAGTGAGACGCCGATGCCGGCCAACCGTCAACTGCTCGAACAGGTCGCAGCACTCGTGGTGCCCGCCGGCGCCACCACCACCCACCTGGGGACCGGGGGCTACGCGAGCACATTCAAGGTCGTCACCGCAGAGGGTGAGACCTACGCCCTCAAGGTCGTCGACGCAGCCCAGTCGGGCTCCGAACGCACCGACCGGGAGCTCGCGGCCCTCCAACGGGTCAATCACCCGAACGTCGTCGGATACCTCGACACCGGCACGGTCCTCTTCGGCGGCGTCGAGTACCGGTGGCTCAAGATGGTGTTCGTTGAGGGCGACACCCTCTATGCGGTCCTGGGCAGCGGCGTGACCTACGACCTCCCGGCGGCTGTCGGCCTGGTTCGCCAAGCTGTCGCCGGCGCAGCAGCTCTGTGGACGGAGGCCACCGCACACCGCGACCTGACCCCGAACAACCTGATGATCACGCCTGGCGGCGACCTCGTCATAGTCGACCTCGGCCTCGCCCGGGCGCTCGACGACGAGACGATCACGACGCTGCCCACGCCGGGGACACCGGGCTGGATGTCACCCGAGCAGGTCGGCACCAACCCGACCCACGGTGACTGGCGTTCGGACCAGTTCGTCCTCGGACTCAACGCCTACTGGCTCATCACCGGAACACTCCCGTTCTTCCACCGGACGCTCTACGAGGCATGGTTGGCGCCTGACCAGCAGAGGCCACGCAACCCGCGCGACCTCAACTCTGCGGTCCCGACCGCGCTGGCCGACCTAGTGATGAAGATGCTCGCCAAGCAGCCGCATCGACGCTTCCTGCAGTCGAAGGTGCTCATCGCCGAGCTCGACCGGGTCGCGGCGTCCTTGTCAATCCCGGAGACCACGCTCCAAGTCACGCCGCGATTCGTGCTCTCGATCGGCGACAAGAAGTCGTTCGCGTCCGAACCTGGGTTCTTGACGGCGCTCCGCCCCGACGGGCTCCTGATCGAGCCGCGCGGCCGCGGCCGCGTCGGTGAGTTCATGAACCTGTCCAACCCGGCGACCTCGAACCGGATGGTCGACCCCTGCACGCACCTGTCGCGGTCGCCGGTCGAGCACCGGCCCGACTACTTCAAGCAACTGCCCTACGGGATGGACCCGGTCCTGACCGGGTTCGCCTCCGCTGCCGACCGGGTCGACTACTGCACGACCATCCTCGACCTCCAGCTGCCCGCCGACCCCAGCACCGTGCTCGCGCCGTACTTCTACGCCGCCGCCAGCGAGACCTTCTGGATCGAGGAGAGCCTGCGGTGTGCCACCACCACCGACGAACTGCTCGAGGACCGTGCCCAGAGCCGCGACGGCCTCATCGAGCCGATGTGGACCACCGTCGCAGTCGCCCAATCATGGCTGGCGCAGGGAGCTCCCCGCGACGAGCTGATGACGCTGTTGACGTCACAGCCGATTCAGACCCTGAACCTGCTGATTCACACGACGCAGCCCACGTTTGGTGCCCTCGCAGACCAGAATGTTCTTCGCGGCCTCACCGACGTGCTCGCCGTCATGCGTGAGGCTGGGGTGTCCGTCGTGCTCGGGCGGCGTGCATCGGAGGGGCTGCTCGGCCTCGCGCTGGGTGCGTCGGGTTGGACCACCGGCGTCTCCGGCGTGCAGATGAACATGGCGCCACACCCTGAGGATCGGGCCCCTGGCGGCCGCGCTTCCGACCGCATCTACGTGCCGCAGTTGTTCACCCACCTCACGACGCCGTCGTACGTCCAGCTCGCCCAAGCCGCGCCGACGCGAGTCGCTCTGACCACCCCGCAGGGACAACAGCTCCTGGCCGCGAACCCGACGCTCGACACGATCACGACCGAACAGCGCCTGCTCCTGCTCCAGCACAACATAAGCGCGATGCGCACCCAGGTCGCCGACCTCGCCGATCTCGGCGCCGCCGAACGGATCCCGCAGATGCGGACGTGGGTCAAGGACGCGCGAGATGCGTTCAGAGCCCTGCCTGTTCCGGGTGGGCCGGGCGAATCCAGCTCGTTCTTGGCCGCGTGGGCAGACGTCCTGAACTAAGCCTGAACTAAGCCTCACTCTTCGTATGACCACAACTCTGAACCGACATGGGCGAGCCGTGACGGTGCCCAGGAGTCCGGCCAAAGCAGACGCGGCAGTGGCCGGGGCCAGTGTGCGTCTCAGCGGATGGGGCTGCCCGCGCCCCGCTCGGACGGGTGCCGCAGGGTGGCCAGCAGTTGCTCTGAGGCCCACCGTCGCCGCTGCGGCTGCAACGGTCCCGCCACCGGAGCCGGCTCAACGATCGTGACGTCATGGACGGTGACCGCGAGGACACCGACTTGGTTGCGGCGCGCTTCCGTGACGAGCGTGTCGCTGATCCGCTCCGCCGGGAGCGCCACGTAGCTGCGTTCGGCGAACAGCCGGTACCGGCCTGCCTGCGCGACACCGCGACGCCAGTCCCGCAGCTTCAGTTCGACCGCGACCAAGCTCGTGAACGGGTCCGTGGCGTTCACCGTTGCCGTATACGTCGTCTCGTCGTCGTCCGCCGCGACCGTCAGCAGGCCGTCCACGACCAGCGGACGGACAATCCGCTGGTTCAAAGAACGCCAGCCATGAGGCGCCCATACACGCAGGTCAGCCTCGCTCACCGTCTCCTGCGTCAGTTCGAGCAGCCGCGTCGCGGTCGAGTCGGGGAATGCAGCCCGTGTCGGTAGCACTAACTCGTCCGAGCAGCCGGCGACAAGGTCGGCGATGCCGCTGCCGGCATCGATCTCGTCGCCGACGGCGAGCACTCCGGGCTGGGCGCGCAGCCACGCGCGTACGGGCGCGGCCAACTGCCATTCGGCGGTGAAGGGGGCGGCGGCCATCGCAGCCATGATGCGGGCTGGGCGGTAGTTCGCAACCGTCGTCATGTTCGATACCCCTCCCTTCGAGGCGTCTTCGGAACGCTAGTGCATGGCACTGTATCGGGCGCGTTTCCCGAGACTGACTTTGGCGGCGCGGCGCAGTTCGTGTCGTCTGTCGCCACACTGGGACGTGCAGGAACCAGCACAACACAGGCAACCGACATCGCCGATCGCTGACCGGTCACGGTTCGTCTTGTGGGACTCGCATAGCCGCCGGCGGTCAGCGGCGGACGAATCGCCTTTCC
>DAITQD010000211.1:0-3335 GCA_036833255.1 Jatrophihabitantaceae bacterium | reverse complement strand
CGGTGGTCATCTTCGGTCCGCCGTCTGCACGCAGGATCGGCTTGCCATCCTCAGCGATCTCGATCCGAACCCGGCTTGCGGGCCTCAGGATGACGCTGCCGTCGACCTCTTCGACGTCGAGCTTGGTGCCGGCCTCGAGGCCGAGGCGGCGCCGCACACCCTGCGGAATTACCACTCGCCCTGCCGCGTCGATGGTAATGCTCATACCATTACGCTACCACCGTACGGCAGTGTCGGACCGGGCTCGTACCGTTGGGGCCATGCGCGTTGCCAGTGACATCGTCCCGAGCACGGGGACGTTCAAGGTCATCGCCGACTTCGAGCCCGCGGGCGACCAGCCGGCGGCCATCGCCGACCTCGAACGCCGGATCGCAGCCGGCGAGAAGGACATCGTGCTGCTCGGCGCCACGGGCACCGGCAAGTCGGCTACCGCTGCCTGGCTGATCGAGAAGCTGCAGCGCCCGGCGCTGATCATGGCGCCGAACAAGACCCTTGCCGCACAGTTGGCCAACGAACTGCGCGAGATGCTGCCGGACAACGCCGTCGAGTACTTCGTCAGCTACTACGACTACTACCAGCCCGAGGCCTACGTACCGCAAACCGACACCTACATCGAGAAAGACAGCTCGGTCAACTCCGAGGTCGAGCGGCTGCGGCACTCCGCAACGATGTCGCTGCTCACCCGCCGCGACGTGGTCGTGGTCGCGACGGTGTCCTGCATCTACGGCCTGGGCACCCCGCAGGAGTACGTCGACCGGTCGGTGCGGTTGCACAAGGGCCAGGAGATCGGCCGCGACAAGATCCTGCGCGGCCTGGTCGACGTGCAGTACAACCGCAACGACCTGTCCTTCACCCGCGGCACGTTCCGGGTGCGCGGTGACACTGTCGAGATCTTCCCGGCGTACGAGGAACTGGCGATCCGCGTCGAGATGTTCGGCGACGAGATCGAGCGGTTGTACTACCTGCATCCGCTCACCGGCGAGGTGGTCCGCGAGGTCGAGGAGGTGTTCGTCTTCCCGGCGACGCACTACGCAGCCGGGCCCGAGCGCATGGAGCGGGCCATTCGCGGCATCGAGGCCGAGCTCGTTGCGCGCCTGGCCGAACTGGAGTCGCAGAACAAGCTGCTCGAGGCGCAGCGGCTGCGCATGCGCACCGCCTACGACATCGAGATGATGCGCCAGGTCGGGTTCTGCTCGGGCATCGAGAACTACTCGCTGCACATCGACGGCCGCGAGCGTGGCAGCGCCCCGAACTGCCTACTCGACTACTTCCCCGAGGACTTCCTACTCGTCATCGACGAGTCGCATGTGACGGTCCCGCAGACGGGCGGCATGTACGAGGGCGACATGTCGCGCAAGCGCATGCTCGTCGAGCACGGCTTCCGGCTGCCGTCGGCCATGGACAACCGGCCGCTGAAGTTCGAGGAGTTCGTCGATCGCATCGGCCAGACGGTGTACCTGTCCGCCACCCCGGGCCCGTACGAGATGGGGCGGACCAAGGGCGAGTTCGTCGAGCAGGTGATTCGCCCGACCGGGCTGATCGATCCGGAGGTCGTGGTCAAGCCGACGAAGGGCCAGATCGACGACCTGGTGCACGAAATCCGCGAGCGCGCCGAGCGCAACGAGCGGGTGCTGGTGACGACGCTCACGAAGAAGATGTCCGAGGACCTCACCGACTACCTGCTCGAGCTCGGCATCCGAGTGCGCTACCTGCACTCCGAGGTCGAAACGCTGCGCCGGGTCGAACTGCTGCGCGAACTGCGCATGGGTGAGTACGACGTGCTCGTCGGCATCAACCTGCTGCGCGAGGGCCTCGACCTGCCCGAGGTATCGCTGGTGTCGATCCTCGACGCCGACAAGGAGGGCTTCCTACGCTCGGGCACGTCGTTGATCCAGACCATCGGGCGGGCGGCACGCAACGTGTCCGGTCAGGTGCACATGTACGCCGACAAAATCACCCCCTCGATGCAGAAAGCCATCGACGAGACGAACCGGCGCCGCGCGAAGCAGGTTGCCTACAACCTCGAGAAGGGCGTCGACCCGCAGCCGCTGCGCAAGCGGATCGCCGACATCACCGACCTGCTGAACCGCGAGGCGGCCGATACCGAGGCGTTGCTGGGCTCGACGCCGATGGGCGGTTCGGGCCGCTCGCAGTCGCGCGGGAAGTCCGCGGTGCCCGGGCGTGGCGGGCGCGGCGTCTCGCCGGGCGTCGTCGGCGTGGGTGCGCACGCCGGCGGCGGTCTCGACGTCGCCATGATGCCGCGCGCCGAGCTGGCCGATCTGATCCAGCAGCTCAACGACCAGATGCTCGGCGCGGCGCGCGAACTCCAGTTTGAGATCGCGGCCCGCCTGCGCGACGAGATCAACGAGCTGAAGAAGGAACTGCGGGGCATGGACGCCGCCGGCGTCGGCTGATGAACGCCGTGCCGATTGCGACGTCTGCGCCGTACGCTGCAGGCATGACAGCCGAGGTCGTCATCCACCTGCCGCGTTACGAGGCGTGGACGTGGGACGACCTGCAGGCGATCCCGGACGAGGAACACCACCACTACGAGCTGATCGAAGGGCAGGTTCTGGTGTCGCCGAGTCCGGACCTCCGTCACCAGACCTGTGTCCTCAACCTCGCCGTATTACTCCGGGCGGTGGCACCGGCAGATCTGCAGGTCGTCGTGTCGCCGTTCGACTTCGTTCCGGAACCACACACGACGTTGCAGCCCGACGTGCTCGTGATCCGCCGCGGCACCTCGGAGGAGAAGCGCACGGTCGTGCCTCCCGTATTGGTTGTGGAGGTGCTGTCGCCGCGCACCATGACCACGGACCGCACGACGAAGCGTGAGCTGTATGCCCGCTTCGGCGTCCAGCACTACTGGATCGTCGACCCCGCCGAGCCGTCCATCCTCGCCCTCGAACTCGGCGACGACGGCGCCTACGTCGACGCCGCGACCGTTGCCGGCGCAACGGCGTTCACCGCGAGCGCCCCGTTCGCCGTGGAGCTGACGCCGTCGGAGCTCGTCGCGGACTGAGGCTGCACCGGGCTGTGATCCGGTCAGCTTGGCGGCGTAGCGAACGTGAGTGTCGTCGGGAGGGCGACGAACCGCGCAATGTCGTCAACCTCCGCCTCGATCGCCGACGCTACCGTGCGGGTCAAGTCGCGGAACGCCGTCACCTCGACGGTCGCAACGGTGGTGCTACGCGCGAGACGCCACGTGCCGATCACCCGCCCGTCGAGTAGCACGGTCGGTCGGATGATGCCGCCGGCGTAGACGTGCGGCCGGTCTGCCGCGTCAATGAGCAGGTCACGCTCGCGGTAGCCGACGAGGTAGTTGTCGAAGACCG
>DAITQD010000210.1:0-3337 GCA_036833255.1 Jatrophihabitantaceae bacterium | reverse complement strand
GACGGCCGGATAGCGGCTGCTGCTCCCCGCGCAAGCCAACCGCCTGGCGCGGCCGGGTTCAATCGCTTGCGAGTAGCGCGCCCAAACCGGCAGCGTGGAACGCCCTGCGTACCGGGGGTGTCGAGCCGACCACGATCATCGTGGCGCCGTGCCGTCCGAGCTCGTTGCAGAACGCGACGAACAGATTCATGCTCGGTGTGTCGCTGAATTGTACCTCGTGAATATCGACGGTGGCATTGCCGGGATCGCGTTTGATGAGCATCGTCATCACGTCGGCCAGGATGGCGCAGTGGGCGAAATCGAGCTCACCACGCACCGTGATCCACCGGCGACTGCCGTCGAATCCCACGTCGAGCGCCGGCCGCTCGAACGCGACCGGATCCTGCCTCACGGTCTGCTCGCGACCGGTCACCTCGGGCCGGGTGCCGCCCCCGTAACGCGACGTCCAGCTCCGCATGGCGTCAGGCTGTGGCATCCCCGGGTCAGACATCCTCCTTCCGCCCCGCGAACCAGAACAGACAGACGACGCCGACCAACGCCACCGGCGATGCCCAGGACAGCCGCGGCCCTGCGGTCGAGCACGTATATCGCCGAAATGCGCACTCGCGCGGCGCAACACCACCAGATCGTTCGAGGAGGGCGATTCGACCACGCTCAGTGATCATCAAAGTGACCCCGAAACTGTCAATCACCAGAAGTCCCCGGCGTCGAGCTGATGCTCACAGAACCCAACACGAAGGACGCGTTCTGCCCAGGACCGGCTGTGGTCTCAACGGGAGCGATAATAGCGACGGTTGTCCGAAATAGCCAGATGCGGCCACGGCCATCCCTACGGACACTGCGAGGTCGACGCACCACCGCAGGGATGTGTCGTTCGGCGACGGTGGGACTCGTCTCGCGAGGAGTCGCAGAACGCACCGATACCGTCATTAACTCACCTCGCGCAGCACGTGCTCGGGCGGGGTCGCGCAAGGGGGCCGTCGAGCTCCAAGTCCAGCAGCTCGCCGGGTGTCCCCGGGGGCTCGTCCTCGCCGGGCAGCCGCGTCGCCCAGACCATCACCCGATGACCACGAAGCATGGTGAATGCGCCCGGGCGGTCAGCGCACGCACCCAGTCGTGGACGACCCGGGGCGGTTGGTCCCAGTCGATGATGCCCATCTCCGGAGTACGGCGTGGCAGCACCTCCCAGGCACCGGGGCGCTTGGGGACGCCGCTCGACAGTGCGAGCAGTTGTGCGCAGTAGTCGAGGCCGCGATAGCTGGCACGTAGAACGACGTAAAGCCGCCCCACCGCAACCGGGGGCACGGAGCTGCGATGGGGCGGGTCTGTGGGGCGTGCGGGTCAGAACCTGCCGACGGGACGGGGGTGCCGTCGTCGTCGAAGACGTTGCCGGCGATGGTGCACACCGCGGCCTTCGGGATCGACATCTGCTTGGCTGAGTCTGGGCGCTGGTTGCGGCCGAAGCGGTTGTTGGTGAACGACCCGAGGTTCGGGTAGGTGCCTGCGCCGATGTTGCCCGCGAGGAGCGCCGGAAGGTGCGCGGTCAGCATGTCCGCACCGGCCTGACCGACATCGCGATACACCGATGCGCAGGTGTCCTCAGGGCCGATCGGGATCACGCGCTGCCCGACAATGTCACCGGAATCGCCGCCTTGATCGAGCATGATCATCGTGTTGCCGCTCGAAAATGGTCATGGGCCGACCACCGCGCAGCTGGCGTACCGGTCTGCCGCCGCACGCAGGGTGAGGGCACCGTTCTGAGCACCCGCGGCGGCGCTGGTGACGTCGGCGCGGACGGCCGACCCCGAGCCGGTAGCGGACGGGGCCACCGGCGCGAGTGTCGATAACCGCTCGGCGATCGCGCGCATGGCGGCGACGGCGACTACGGGCAGAGCGACGAACACCGTCGGCATCCGCAGGTCACCTGCGACGGTCGGGCGGAATGCCTCGTTGATGTCCATCCGACAAGCCCCGATTCTCATGTCACGTCGCGACGCTACGGAGCCGGTCTCGGCGGAGAATCGTCTGCGTGCATGAGTTGGACTACGTCGTCGGTAGGCGGTTCATCTCGTTCAGCCAGCGGCGCGCGGACACGCCGTGGCCTCGAAGCTGCCTGACGCGAGCCGGATGGAGGAACAACCTCAAGCACCGTGCCCGACCACGCGCGCCTCGACCTCCGGAGCGGCGTCCACCAGGCCGTACCGGATCGCCAGGGACGCCGCCTCGACCCGCGAATGCACGCCCAGCTTCGTCAGCACGGACTGGACGTGACTGCGTACTGTCGTGGTCGAGACCCCAAGGCGATCTGACATCACCTTCGTGTCCAAGCCGGCGGCAAGCAACGCGAGGCATTCGACTTCCCGGGGTGTCAGGTACGCAGCCAGCAGTCGTAACTGCTGCGGCGCCTGGGGGTCGGCCGCTCGAGGGGGTGAGAATGATCCCTCGATGACGATCTCACCCGCGCTAACTCGGCGCAGGACCCCGAGCAGAACGGCAACGCCCCGACTCTTGTGCACGTACCCCACGGCCCCGGCGTCCAGTGCCCGGAGCAATGTTTCGGGCTTCCCGTCGGCGGTGAGGATGACGATCATGGTATCGGCGCTGGCGCCCTTGATCTCGTCGATCGCGTCGACGCCATCGCCATCTGGGAAGTGGCTGTCGATAATGCATAGATTCGGTTGTGATGCACGGACGCTCTCGATCAACGCACAGCGCGTCGCCGCCGCCGCAACTATCTGATGCCCATGCTGCGTCAATGCTGCCGTCAACGCGTCCAGAAAGACGACATGATTGTCGCCTAACACGATTTCGAACGTTTCCCCCACGTCAGCACAACCAGTCGTCTGGCCGCGTATCGCGGCACCCCCTGCAGGACCCCGTCTCGTCGAGAGACGTTCCGCGCGGCTCCCGGAGCCTGGATCGCACGGGGACCGCGCCGCGCGGGTATACGCCGGGCACCGTGTATGAGGCTCCCTGCTGGGCCCCGCAAGAAAGTTAGCACAACAGTATCTTCCTAGGAAGCGGAATCATGTAAGCGACGGGTGGCGAGCGAAGGACCAGGCGGCCCTCCACAGGTATTCCAGGACATGGACGAAGTCCACGACGATCGCCACGGGGACGCCGCGGGCATTGGCTTCGGCCTGGATGCGCTGGATCTGGTGGACGTTGCCGTCCCCGAAGATGGTGGCGAGGCCGCGGGTGTGGCCGGTCTCGACTCGACTTCGGCGGGCCCCGTCGGCGTCGAGAACGTCGATCCGTTTCTTCCGCATGGCACCCAGGTCCACGGTCGGGCCGCCAACAGGAGGCCCAGCAGCAGCGTCACTTCAGACGAGCCGCA
>DAITQD010000209.1:0-3352 GCA_036833255.1 Jatrophihabitantaceae bacterium | reverse complement strand
CTGGACGCGGTCCTCGAACTTCGTCGAGAGCACCACGGTGGTGCGGGTGCGCGCGACGCCGTTGATCGCGTTCAGCGTGCGGATCGCACGCTCGAGGCCGGCGACGTCCGGCACCCGGACCTTGACGACGAACGTCTCCTCGCCGGCGACGAACCAGCAGTGCTCGACCGCGGGCAGCGCCGCGAGCGCGGCGGCCAGGTCGTCGGTGTCCGCCCTGTCGTTGACGAAGATGCCGATGAGGGCGTTTATCGCGAAACCGAGCGACTCCACCGCGACGGCCGCGTGGTAGCCGGTGATCACGCCGGCTGCCTCGAGCTTGGCGACGCGTTCGTGCACGGCCGGCGCGCTCAGGTTAACGAGGCGGGCGAGCTCGGCATAGGTCGCGCGGGCGTTGGCGCGCAGGGCGTCGAGCAGTCGCCGGTCGACGGAGTCCACGACGGCAGTCGACCCCAACTGTCGCTACTCGTCAAGCGCGCGGGCGGCGCCGAGCCGGCCGGTCCAGCGGGTGATCAGGTCGTGCTCGACCCCGATCGCGTCGAGCACCTTGGCCGCGACGAAGTCGACAAGCTGCGCCACCGTCTGCGGGGCGCTGTAGAACGCCGGGCTGGCGGGCAGGACGACCGCGCCCGCGTCGTGCAGCGTGAGCATGTGCGCCAGCGTGGCGCGCGTGTAGGGCGCCTCGCGCGGGACGACGACGAGCGGCCGGCGCTCCTTGAGCGTGACATCGGCGGCGCGCTGCAACAGGTCCTTCGACAGGCCGATCGCGATGCCGGCGACCGCCGCGGTCGACGCCGGGACGACGACCATGCCCTGTGCCTGGTAGGAACCGCTGGCCGGCCCCGCGCCGAGGTCGCCGGCAGCCCAGTACGTGACGTCGTCGGTGTCACGGCCGAGCCAGCCGGCCAGGTCGACGCGCCAGTGCGCGTCGCGGAACGCCAACCCCGTCTCGTCGAGCAGGGTGAGCCGCGCGGCGCGGGAAACGATCAGATCGACGGCTTGGCCGGCGTCGAGAAGACCGGTGAGCACCGCCCGCGCGTACGGCGTGCCGGACGCGCCGGACACCCCGACCACCCACGGCCGCCGGGTGGTGCTCATCCGGCGAGGCCGTGCGTGATCAGGTCGGCGAGGGCGAACGCGAACAGGCCGATGCCGATGATGCCGTTGGCGGTGAAGAACGCGCGGTTGACGCGCGAGAGGTCGTCGGCGCGCACGATCAGGTGCTCGTAGCCGAGCACGATCGCGGTGAGCGCGACGCCCACCCACCACAACCAGCCGAGTCCGGCGGCCGCACCGAACCAGGCGAACGCCGCCAGCGTCACCGCATGCGCCACCGCCGACGTGCGCAGGGCGGCCGGGATGCCGAAGCGGGCCGGGAACGAACGTGAGCCGACGCGCCGGTCGACCTCGGCGTCCTGGCAGGAGTAGATCAGGTCGAAGCCGCCGATCCAGGTGCCGACGGCTATTCCGAGTGCCGCCGCGGCCGACGAAACGTGGTTCGTCACCGCGATCCACGCACCGACCGGCGCGACGAACTGCGCGAGTGCGAGCAGCACCTGCGGGAAGTCGGTGAACCGTTTGCCGTAGGAGTACAGGACGAGCAGGACGACCGCGATCGGTGCGAGCGCTAGGCACAGCGCAGAAAGCAGCGCAGTGCTTCCCAAGAAGATCGCCAGAGCGACGGCCGTGCCCACCGAGGCCGAGCGCACCGACAGCTCGCCGGTGACGAGTTCACGCCGGGCGGTGCGCGGGTTCAGGGCGTCGAAGTTGCGATCGAGGATGCGGTTGGCCGACATCGCGACGGTGCGCGCGGACACCATCGCGACGGTGATCAGCGCGAGCTGCACCCAGTGGACGGAGCGCGTCTGGAGCCACATCGCCGTGAGCGCCGAGATGTAGGCGAAGGGCAGCGCGAACACCGAGTGCTCGATCATGACCAGCCGCAGGAACTTGCGGATCTTGTTGCGGCTCGGGGGCTCGGGCACTCGATCCGCAACAAGATCGCCGGGCTGAGCGGTCACCGTCGCGACCTCGGACCGATGCCGTACTCGTTCCAGCGCCGCTCGACCTTCGCCGTCGTTTCTTCGTCCAGCACGCACTCCGCGGGCCAGCCGCCGTCGCGGCGGTAGCCCTCGGTGGGCAGCTTGCGCGTCGCATCCACGCCGAGTTTGCCGCCGAAGAACTGCTCGTACGAGGCATGGTCGAGATGATCGACCGGCCCGACGGTGTGCTGCACGTCGTGCGCGTAGTCGACGTTGCCGAACGCCCGCCACGCCACCTCGGCGTAGTCGTGCACGTCGCAGTCTGCGTCGACCACGACGATCAGCTTGGACAGCGACAGCAGGCCCGCGCCCCAGATCGCGTTCATCACCTTCTGCGCGTGTTTAGGGAACCGTTTGTCGATCGAGACGATGCAGCAGTTGTGGAACACGCCCGCCACGGGCAGGTCGTAGTCGACAATCTCGGGCACCGTCAGCCGGATCAGCGGCAGGAAGATCCGCTCGGTGGCCTTGCCCATCGGGCCGTCCTCCTGGGGCGGGCGGCCGACGATGATCGACTGGTAGATCGGCTCGGTGCGCATCGTCAGGGTCTCGACGCGCACGAACGGGAACGGCTCGACCGGCGTGTAGAAGCCGGTGTGGTCGCCGAACGGCCCCTCGGGCAGCCGGTCACCGGGCGACACCCAGCCCTCGAGCACGACCTGCGCCGCGGCCGGCACCTGCAGCGGCACCGACAGGCAGTCGACCATGTCGACCCGCTCGCGCTGAAGGAAGCCGGCGAACAGGTACTCGTCGATCTCGGCGGGCAGCGGCGCGGACGCCGCGTACGTCACCGCCGGGGGGCAACCGAATGCGATCGCCACCGGCAACCGCTCGCCGCGCCGCTCGGCGATCGCCGCATGGGACGTGGAGTCCTTGTGGATCTGCCAGTGCAGGCTGACGGTCCGATCGTCCTGCAACTGCAGGCGGTACATGCCGAGGTTGCGCGCGCCCGTCTCCGGATGCTTGGTGTGGGTCAGGCCGAGATTGAGGAAGACACCGCCGTCGTCGGGCCAGGATTTGATGCCCGGCAGGATCGACAGGTCGATGTCGTCGCCGCGCACGACGACCTCCTGGCAGGGCGCCAACTTGACGTGCCGCGGCGGTACCGCCCGCAACTGCGCCACCTTGCCCAGCGCGTCGCGCAGGCCGCCCACCCCCCGCGGCAGTTCGGGCCGCAGCAGTTCGGCGATGCGCTGGCCGATCTCGTCCAGGTGCTCGACTCCCAACGCCTTCGCCATCCGGCGGTGCGTGCCGAACACGTTCATCGCCAGCGGCATCGTGCCGCGCGTCGGGTTCTCGAACAGCAGCGCCGG
>DAITQD010000208.1:0-3355 GCA_036833255.1 Jatrophihabitantaceae bacterium | reverse complement strand
TATTTCATGCGATCTCTCCGGCCCATCGCCGTCATCACCGCCATCGCGCTGTGCACATCGGTTGCAACGCCGCAAGCATCGGCGCACCGCCCACCGCACGACGTGAAGCAGGCAGTCGCCACCGGCACCGGCGGCGCGGTCGCCTCGGCCGAGTTCAACGCCAGCAAGGCCGGCATCGACGTGCTGCGCTCCGGTGGCAACGCCATCGACGCTGCGGTGGCGGTTGCGGGCACGCTCGGGGTCACCGAGCCATTCGTCGCCGGACCCGGCGGCGGCGGTTTCATGGTCATCTACCTGGCGCGGACGCATCAGGTCGTCACCATCGACGGACGCGAGATGTGTCCCTCCGCGTGCACGCCACAGTTGTTCATCGACCCGAGTACCGGCAAGCCGCTCGCGTTCGAAGAGGCGCGGCACTCCGGGCTGTCGGTCGGCGTACCGGGCATGGTCGCCACCTGGGCCAAGGCGGTGAGCGACTACGGCCGGCGCAGCTTCGGCTCCGACCTTCAGCCCGCCATCCAGGTCGCCCAGCAAGGCTTCACGATCACGCCGGACTTCGTCCAGCAGGAGCAGGCGTCGCTGCCGGACCTGCAGGCCTTCACCAGCAGCCGCAAGCTCTTCCTCACCGCCGACGGGCAGCCGCTGCCGGTCGGCTCGACCCTGCGAAACCCGGACCTCGCCCGCACCTACCAGCAGATCACTGCGCACGGCCCGTCCTATCTCTACGGCGGCCCGCTCGGCTCGCAGATCGCGCAGACGGTGCAGCACCCGCCGGTCTGGCCGGGCACCCCGCTGACGGTGCGCCCCGGCATCATGACCGCCAGCGACGTGGCCAACTACACCGCCAAGAACCGCGAGCCGACCCACGTCGCCTACCGGGGTCTGGACGTCTATGGGATGGCGCCGCCGTCGAGCGGCGGGATCACCACCGGCGAGGCGCTGAACATCCTGTCCGGCTTTGATCTCTCCTCCGAGCCGAGGGCGACGGCGCTGTTCCACTACCTCGAGGCCAGCCGGCTCGCCTTCGCCGACCGCAACGCCTACATCGGCGACTCCGACTACGAACCGGTTCCGCAGCCCGGCCTGCTCGACCCCGCGTTCGCGGCTACCCGTCGCTGCCTCATCGGCTCCACCGCGCTGACCTCGCCCGTCGACCCCGGAACGCCGTTCCCGCCGTACTCGGCTTGCCCGACCGCGTCCGTGGCCGGCAACCCGGTGCACGAGGGCACCGAGACCAACCACCTCGTCGTCGCCGACAAGTGGGGCAACGTCGTCAGCTACACCAACACCATCGAACAGCTCGCCGGCAGCGGCATCACCGTTCCCGGCCGCGGCTTCCTGCTCAACAACGAGATGACCGACTTCGACTTCGCGCCGGCAACGCCCAGCACCTACGATCCGAACCTGCCCGCACCGGGCAAGCGGCCGCGTTCGAGCATGAGCCCCACGATCGTGCTGAAGAACGGCGTGCCCGATTTCACCGTCGGCTCGCCGGGCGGCTCGACCATCATCACCACGGTGCTGCAGATCCTGCTCAACCACGTCGACTTCGGGATGACCTTGCCGGAGGCGATCGCCGCACCGCGCGTCAGCCAGCGCAATACCGCCAGCAGCGTCGCCGAACCGGACTTCTACAACAGCTCGCTCGCTACCCAACTCACCGCCCAGTACGGGGAGCATTTCACCGAACAGACCGGCAGCGTGCTCCCGTTGGGTCAGTGGATCGGCAACGCGACCGGCATCGACCTGCTGCCCGGCGGCCGGTTCCAGGCGGTCGCCGAGCCGACTCGTCGCGGCGGCGGCAGCGCCCTGGTGGTCGATCCGCAGTAGTTGTGCAGATGCAGGCGAACAGGTCCTAGATGATCACGGGGTGCCGGCCGGTCACGGACTCCAGGGCCAGCAACGTCTGCTTGGCCGCGGCGCCGCCGACGTAGCCGCCGAGCGTGCCGTCGCTGCGGATGACGCGGTGGCACGGCACGATCACCGGCAGCGGGTTGGTCGCGCACGCCGTGCCGACCGCGCGCACCGCGGCCGGGTTGCCGGTCGTCGCCGCGACCACTGCGTAGCTCTCGGTGTCGCCGTAGGCGATGTCGCGCAGGTGCAGGTGCACCGCTCGCCGGAAGCCGTGCGAGAGCTGGAAGTCCAGCGGCAGGTCGAAGGTCCGACGCCGCCCCGCGAAGTACTCGTCGAGCTCGCGAGCGGCGGCGTCGAGCCGGGCCGGCGCGTGCAGCACCCGCGCGCTCACCTGGGCGGCCAGCCTCGCCAGGATCGCGTCATGGTTCTCGCTGGAGTAGGCGACGCGGACCAGGCCGCGCGGCGTCGCCGCGAGCAGCAGCGACCCGACGGGCGAGTCGATGGTGCGATAGGCGACGTCGAGCAGGCCGGCCCGCGCGGCACGTTCGGCCAGGCCGGTGTGCAGCCGCGACAACGTGGCGTCGTCGGTCGATGGCCGGGCGGGGAACAGGTCGCTCGCATCCGTGCTCATCATGAGCTCTCCTCGTGCTGGTAGGTCTTGCGGAGCTTGGCGATGCCGTCGGCGGCGCTGCGACGGGCCGCCGCCTCGTTGCTGCCGATCAGCTCACCGATTTCGCGGTAGGGCAGGTCGGCGAGGTAGCGGTAGGACACCGCCGCTCGTTGCTTCTCCGGCAATGCCATGACGGCATCAGCGAGTGCCTCGTCGGGCAGGTCTCCGACGCGGCCGTCGGTGGCCGCGCGGTCGGGCAGCGCGTCCGTCGGGGTCGGCGTCCGTCGCCTGGCCCGGTAGCCGTCGATGGCCTTGCGGTGCGCGATCGTCACCAGCCAGGCCCGGACGTTGCTGTCCGCCCGGATGGTCGGGTACGCCTTCAGCGCCGCCAGGAACGTCTCCGACCAGGCGTCCTCGGCGTCCTGTGGCTCGAGGACCGCGCGGCAGACCCGCAGGACGACAGGCCCGTGCTCGGCCACGACGGTCTCGAAGGGTGCCAGGGTCACAACTGGTAAACGTCCCACGCCCGGGATGTGTGAGGTCAGCCGTGCGCCGCTTTGGCGATCTTGTTGCACGTCGGCGGTCCGGACCGCAGATCCGCAACAAGGTCGTGGGCGGGTGCCGCGAGCGGGACAATGGGCGCATGGTCGAGGTGGACGGGCGACGGTTCGAGACGATGGTCGGCCTCGCACTCGACGGGCTGCCACCGGAGCTCGGTCGGCTGATGCGCAACGTTGCGGTCGTCGTCGAACTCGACGGCGGACCGCCGGGCCTGCTCGGCCTGTACGTGGGCGTCCCGCTCACCGAACGCACTTCCCACTACTCCGGCCTGCTCCCGGACCGGATCACGATCTACCGCAAGGCGATCTGTGCCATCTGCGCGACCGAGGA
>DAITQD010000207.1:0-3405 GCA_036833255.1 Jatrophihabitantaceae bacterium | reverse complement strand
GCCGGCTGGCAACCGAAACGACTACCCGACGGCAGCACCGAATGGACCAGCCCGACCGGGCATCGCTATACCGAGCCACCCGCGACCTACCCGATCGATCACACCACCGACCCGCCCCCGCAGGCCGAGACCGACGAAGCCGACCCCGACCCGCCACCGTTCTGACTCGCGACGCCTGTCTGCAACGAACCCGACGACAGCGACCACGACAACGGCGCAGTACCGCCGTGGGCAGCCCATTTGGCATAGTCCGTGTGGACCTCGAAATAGCTCGGCGGGGAACAGCGTTGCTTGCTGTGGCCGACGCGTCACCGCACGGGTGGGCGGACACCGTCCCGAACTGAAGGGCGAACGATGACCGCGACATACGAGCTGTCGCACCTGGACCTGCTCGAGGCCGAGGCGGTGCACATCTTCCGTGAGGTGGCGGCGACGTGTGAGCGGCCCGCGCTGCTGTTCTCCGGCGGCAAGGACTCGGTGGTGATGCTGCACGTCGCCGCCAAGGCCTTCTGGCCCGCGCCCGTGCCGTTCCCGGTCATGCACATCGACACCGGCGAGAACTTCGACGAGGTCCTCGAGTTTCGTGATCACACCGTCGAACGGCTGGGGCTGCAGCTGATCGTCAGCAGCGTGCAGGATGACATCGACGCGGGCCGGGTGGTCGAGGACACCGGACCGCGCGCGAGCCGCAACCGGCTGCAGACGACCGCCCTGCTGCGCGGAATCAGCGAGAACAACTACGGTGCGGTCTTCGGTGGCGCCCGCCGCGACGAGGAGAAGGCCCGCGCCAAGGAGCGGGTGTTCAGCTTCCGCGACGAGTGGGGGCAGTGGGATCCGCGCAACCAGCGTCCGGAGCTCTGGAGCCTCTACAACCCGCGGCATCGCAAGGGGGAGCACATCCGCGTCTTCCCGCTGTCGAACTGGACCGAGCTCGATATCTGGTCCTATATCCGCGACGAGCGGATCGACCTCCCGCCGCTGTACTACGCCCACCGCCGCGAGGTCGTCGAGCGAGACGGCATGCTGCTCGCCAACACCCGCTTCCTGACGCTGCTCGACGGCGACATGCCGTTCGAGGCCACCGTCCGCTTTCGCACCGTCGGCGACGCGACCTGCACCGGCTGCGTCCAATCGACGGCCGACACCGCCGAAGCCGTGGTCGCCGAGGTCGCCGCGGCTCGCATCACCGAACGCGGCGCGACCCGCGCCGACGATCGGATCTCCGAGGCCGGCATGGAAGACCGCAAGAAGGAGGGCTACTTCTAATGCAGCACCTGCTGCGGATCGCGACGGCCGGCAGTGTGGACGACGGTAAGTCCACCCTCATCGGCCGGCTGCTCTACGACTCGAAGGCGATCTTCGAGGACCAGCTCTCCGCCGTCGAGCAGACGAGCCGGGACCGGGGTGACGACCAGCCCAACCTCGCGCTGCTCACCGACGGCCTGCGGGCCGAGCGTGAGCAGGGCATCACGATCGACGTCGCCTACCGCTACTTCGCCACCCCGCGGCGCAAGTTCATCATCGCCGACACTCCCGGGCACATCCAGTACACCCGCAACATGGTCACCGGAGCGTCCACGGCCGACATTGCGCTGATCCTGATCGATGCGCGCAACGGCGTGCTCGAGCAGTCTCGGCGCCACGCGTTCTTGGCCAGCCTGCTCGGCATCCCCCACCTGGTCGTGTGCGTCAACAAGATGGACCTGGTCGACTACTCTAGCGATCGCTTCGAGGAGATCCGCGAGGACTTCCGCCGCTTCGCAATGAAGCTCGAGATCGCCGATCTGTCCTTCGTGCCGGTGTCTGCGCTCATCGGCGACAACGTAGTCCAGCGCAGCGCAGCAATGCCTTGGTACGAAGGCTCATCGCTGCTGCACCACCTCGAGGAGGTGTACGTCGCCTCCGATCGCAACCTCATCGACGCCCGCTTCCCGGTTCAGTACGTGATCCGACCGCAGTCGGCCGACGAGCGGTTGCACGACTTTCGTGGCTACGCAGGCACGGTCGCGGGCGGGATATTCAAACCAGGCGACGACGTGACCGTGCTGCCATCGGGCTTCGCGACCTCGGTGCAGGCGATCTGGGGCCCCGGTGGCGCGCCGATCGACGAGGCGTTCGCGGGCCAGGCCGTCACGCTGCAGCTCACCGACCACGTCGACGTCAGCCGGGGCGATCTGATCTGCCGACCAGCCAACCGGCCACACACCGGCCAGGACGTGGATGCAATGGTGTGCTGGCTGAGCGCGACGTCGTCACTGACGCCGGGTGCCCGGTACACCATCCAGCACACGACCAACGCGACGAAGGCCGTGGTGAAACAGCTCGATTACCGCCTCGACGTCAACACCCTGCACCGTGACGAGGCCGCAGCTGGGCTCTCACTGAACGAAATCGGCCGGGTCCGGCTGCGCACCCAGATACCGCTGCACTTCGACCCGTACCGGCGCAACCGCGAGACGGGCAGCTTCATCCTGATCGACGAGGCCTCCAACAGCACCGTCGCCGCGGGCATGATCAGCCGGCCGAGCCAGCACGACGCCAAGGTGGTCTGGCACCAGGGCGCGGTGAGCCGCGACGAGCGCGCCAGTCGCGGCCTGACCGTCTGGCTGACGGGGCTGTCGGGGTCAGGCAAGTCGAGCGTCGCGGTCGAGCTGGAGCGGCGGCTGGTCGCATCCGGCCGGCCCGCCTACCTGCTCGACGGCGACAACCTGCGCCACGGGCTCAACGCCGAGCTGGGTTTCAGCGCCACCGACCGGGCCGAGAACGTGCGCCGCGTCGGCGAGGTCGCCAAGCTGCTGGCCGACTCGGGCGTGGTCGCGCTCGTCTCGCTCGTCAGTCCGTACCGTGCCGACCGCGACCGAGTCCGCGCGGTACACGCCGAGGTGGGGTTGCCGTTCGTCGAGGTGTTCGTCGACACCCCACTCGAGGTCTGCGAGGCACGCGACCCGAAGGGCATGTACGCGAAGGCGCGCGCCGGTGAGATCACTGGCTTCACCGGGATCGATGACCCCTACGAGGCGCCGGCCTCGCCGGACCTGCTGCTGCGCCCCGAGGACGGCGACACGCCAGCACAGGCCGCGGCGATACTGGCGTTGCTCGAGCGGCTGGGCGCGTGACGGCGCAGCGTTCGTACGTAGGACTGGCGGCCAGGCTGGCCGCGATCGCCGGCTGCTCCCGATAAGAGGGCTACCGACGTGCTTCGGCGGGGTCGGCCAGCGTTGCGTACACGGCGGTCCGCGTGTCCGCGGGGGCCGTGGCCCCCACCACGACAACGGGGCAGGGCGCGCCGGGTAGGACCGACGTCGGCACCGGGCCGAGACGGGTGCGACGCCGACGAGTGTCATGAACCCGGCCAGCACCGCCGACGACGAACCGGACGTGGTCCTTGCCTGCGCCGGCGACATC
>DAITQD010000206.1:0-3430 GCA_036833255.1 Jatrophihabitantaceae bacterium | reverse complement strand
TTCACCTGAACGCGACCGCCACTACCCGGCGGAGCGTGTCGATTTCGGCGCCGGACGGGTACCTTGACGATCCGTTGGGATGACACACCGCCCGGAGGAGCCCTCATGAGTCAGTCCGTCCCCGCCGCAAACGTCCCCGAAGGAACGGTCACCGAAGCCGGCAAGTACGCCCTCGGCAACAACGGCGACTACTTCGCTGTCGGTCGCAGGTGCCGCCACCTGCGCGCGGACCTCGCCGGCGGCAGCATCGACCCCGACGGCTGCCTGGTCTGCCCGTGGCACGGGGCAAAATACGACGTGCGCACGGGACGAATGATCCGCGGCCCGCAAGGCATCTACGCCAAGATCCCAGGCCTGGGCGCGATCTTCACAGCACTGACGAAAGTTCTGCCCCTGACGCGCGGCACCGTCGAGAAGCGGGGCACCGACCTCTACGTCGAATGACGCGGGAATAGTTGGCGGGCGCGCTCGATCAGTGCTCTTCAGCGCGACGTCTGGTCGCGTGGAGCGGGGGTGCCTCGTCGCGTTCGGCCGTGAGACGAGCACTGGGCCTCGTCGCCGGCGCCGCGTGGGTGTCGGCGCCGGCGGCGGGTGTGGCGCGCCGGGCGGTCAACTGAGCGCGGACGTGGGTGGTCTGGCAGGTCGGGCAGATGACCGAAACGGGTGCCGTCGGGTCGACGGTGGGCTGGCCGTTGCAGAAGAAATAGTCGTGCTGGTGACCGTGACCGTCCTCAACGTGTTGCACGTCGTAGTCGACGATCCAGGTGTGATCGCAGTTGCCGCAGGTGAAGGTGAATTGTTCGACGGCGATCTCTTTGAGGATCATGGCCGTTACCTGGTTCTTCCCGGGATCGGAACGAGTCGTTGCGCCCAAAGATACTGCGAATTCGCGCCACGGCGGGTCATGGGCGGCGCGGCTTCGCCCGTCGAGTGGGCTCGGCATGCAGCGGATTCTCCGGCCAGGGATGCCGGGGATACCGGCCGCGCAGGTCGGCGCGCACCTGCGGGTAGCCCTGTCGCCAGAACGACGCGAGGTCCGACGTCACCGCCACCGGGCGTCCGCCGGGTGAGAGCAGATGCAACACCACCGGCACCCGCCCGCCGGCCACCGCCGGGGTGTCGGTCCAGCCGAACGCCTCCTGCACCCTGACGGCGAGCACCGGGGGTTGCGCGCCGTCGTAGGCGAGTCGGACCCGCGATCCCGACGGCACGTCGAGGTGGGTGGGTGCGAGCTGGTCGAACTGGGCGGCGGCGGGCCACGGCAGCAGTCGGCGCAGCGCGCGACCGACGTCGATGCGGGCGAGGTCGCGGGTGTGTCGCACGCGGACCAGGTCGGGCGCGAGCCACCGTTCGATGTCGGCGAGCAGAGCTGTGCCCTCGACGGCCGGCCAGGGCGGCCCCAGGTGGACGTGGCAGAACGCCAAGCGCTCCCGCAGTTGCTCGGCGTCGCGGGTCCAGTGCAGCACGCCCAGCCCCGAGGTCCGCAGCCCGTCCCGTACCGCCTCGGCCACCCGCGCCGGGTCCGGATCACGCAGCGGCGAGTCGCTCAGTCCGATGGCGCCGAGGGTCTCCTTGCGACGCAGCACCAGTTCGCCGGCGACCCACTGGATCTCGTCTGCACTGTGCATCAGTCCGGCACCGACCGCGCGGGCCGTCGCCTCGTCGACGGGGACCGCAGACCGGATCCGGGCATCGGCCCGGCCAATCGGCCGGTCGGCGACTGCCACCGCGATCCACTCGGTCCCGCGGAGACCCGACGTCGGGTCGAGCACCGCCCCGGTGCCACCGGCCATTAGGTAGTTCTGCGACCCGGGGCGGCGGGCCCGCGCCAGCCGGTCGGGGTAGGCCAGTCCCACCACGGTCCCGATGGCGAGATCGTCGCTCAGCGCGGTAGGCCCGGGACCACCCCGGCCGAGCCGGCGCACCTCCTCGCGCCAGCGCGCGGCGGCAGCCCGGTCCGACCCGTGGCGCAGCGCCCGCCAGCGGCCGGCGAGGTCATCGTCGCGACCGGCCAGCGTGTCGTCGGAGAGCAGCGCAACGATTTCGCGCGCCCGCTGCGCGCCGACGGCCGTGGCGCCGTCCAGCACTGCCCGGGCGAGCCGGGGATGCGCGCCGATCGCCGCCATCCGCCGGCCCCGCGCGGTGATGCGGCCGGCGGCGTCGACCGCGTCGAGACCGCGCAGCAGTTGGTCTGCTGCCGACATCGCGACCGCCGGCGGCTGGTCGAGCAGCGCAAGCCCCGCCCCGCCGGGCGCGCCCCACGCCGCCACCGTCAGTGCGAAACCGGCCAGGTCGGCGGTGGCGATCTCGGGTGCGGAGTGGGCGTCGAGATGGGCGTGCTCGCTCGCCGACCAGCACCGGTAGACCCGCCCCGGTCCCTCTCGGCCCGCGCGCCCGGCCCGCTGGTCGGCCGACGACTTCGACACGCGGGTCGTGACCAGTGCGCCCAGGCCGCGGGCCTGGTCGGTCCGCGGCTGCCGGGCCAGCCCGGCATCGACTACGACGCGCACACCGGGAACCGTCAGCGAGCTCTCCGCCACGGCGGTCGTGACGACCACCCGACGGCGCGGCCCGGCCCGCAGGGCGCGGTCCTGCTCGGCGCCCGTCTGCCGGCCGAACAGGGGCAGGACGTCTGATGTACCCGCCAACCGTCGTGACACCCCGCCGATCTCGGCCTCCCCCGGCACGAACACCAGGACGTCACCCTCGGCCTCGGCCAGCGCCCGGCGCACCACGGCGGCCACGTGGTCGAGCAGTCGTCGGTCCACCCGGGCGTCGGCCAGCAGCGGCAACGCTCGCTCGGGCGCAGCCCACACGACGTCGACGGGATACATCGAGGACGAGGCCGTGAGGACCGGTGCGGGCGCCCCCTCCGGGGCCAGGACCGCGGCGATGCGCTCGGTGTCGGGCGTAGCCGACGTGGCGACCAGCACGAGGTCGTCGCGCAGGGTGGCGCGCACGTCGATGCAGAAGGCCAGGGCGAGATCGGCGTCGAGATGGCGTTCATGGCACTCGTCGATAACCACCGCGCCGACGCCGGGCAGATCGGGGTCGCGCTGCAGCCGCTGCACGAGCAGCCCGGTCGTGACCACCTCGACGCGGACCCGGGCGCCGCCCGCCCGCTCGCCGCGCATGGCGAAGCCGATCCGCTGCCCGGGAGTCTCACCGACCAGCATCGCCAGGCGCATCGCTGCCGCCCGAGTGGCGATGCGGCGGGGCTCGGCCACAACGACGCGGCCGTCAACGACGTCGGCCAGCGCCAACGGCAGCAGCGACGTCTTGCCCGATCCCGGTGGCGCGACCAGCACCGCCGACCCGCGTTCTCGCACCGCCGCCACGACGTCGGGCAGCGCGGAGCGCACCCAGAGGTCGGCGCCCGGCGCCGACGCGTCCGGCAGCATTCGCGCGGCAGCCACCCCGAAGACATTAG
>DAITQD010000205.1:0-3489 GCA_036833255.1 Jatrophihabitantaceae bacterium | reverse complement strand
TGACGTGCGCCGCGTGGGCGGCGTCCGCTGAACAGCAGGACGACGCCGAGCAGACACAGCGCGATGCCGACGAAGAACGTGGGACGAACGTGCGACGTACCGGTCGTGGCGAGCGCGGCGCTCGCGGTGGCCGTGGGGGCAGGCGTCGACGTGGCCGGTGTGCTGACCGGCGGTGTGCTGACCGGCGATGTGCTGACCGGCGGTGTGCTGCTCGTGACGTCGGCGGTGTTCGTGAGCGTCACGGAAAGCACACTCGCGGCCAGGGGGATCGTGTACGGCCCGGCGGGTAGGAAGGACGGCGTGAAGCCGGCGACCGCCGTCTCGGTCAGCGAGTACGCGCAGGCTGTCGTGTGAGTCGAGTCGGTGAACAGGAACAGCGGATCGGTGGCGACCGTGCCGCCGGCGGCCGGCAGCGTCACGGTGTTGGATGACGCCACCGGCAGCGCGCAGTTACTCGAGGTAACGGTGACGACCCAGCCGCCGGCCGGCGCTGTGCCGGTTCCGGACACCACCTTCGTGATCGAGATCGTGCCGAGCGGGCATGGAAACACGAGGCCATTCACCTGGACGTCGCACCTGGGAACGGTGCCTCCGGCGGTCGAGTCCGCGGTGCCGCCGAGGCCACCCGCGATGAGGATTGAGCCCAGGAGCAGGCAGAGGATGGCGCCGAGTCTCTTTGTCATCGGTCTGCTCTCTTGGTCGATCGGAACCGGCTGGGCACGCGTACGATAGCGCGATGCCGGCCGCAGTGGGGGAACGAGCGCTGGTGTGGCGTCGCGCCGACGGCTGGCTCGTCGGCTGGCTCGCGGTCGCGGTGTGGGTCGCCGCCTGGGTGATGTACCACTACGGCATCCATGCAGGCATCAACGCGGTCGGCGCGCTCTACTGGATCGGTGCGGTCATCACCGCCATGCACTTCGGGCTGTCCTACCACCTCGCCTACAGCGGCGGTCCCTCGTCGTTGCGGGCGCGGCCGTTCCCGCTGGTCGTCGCGCCGGCCGCTCTCGCGCTGCTGCTGTGCGGCGTCGTCGTCGTGTCGCTGCACACCGGCACCACGACGACCGCTCACGTGACCAGCGCGCTGATCACGCTCGTCTACCTGACCACGACGTGGCACTACATCAAGCAGGTCTACGGGGTCGGCCGGATCGGTGCCGCATACGCGAACGTCTCGCTCACCGGCTCCGACGTCCGGATCCTGCGCTTCGGTCTGTATCCACTGTGGTTCCTGGGTGCCGCGCAGGTTCTCATCCGCGGCGCGAACTACGGCCTGTCGGGGTTCGCCGTCGGTTTCGGTGTGCTCCCCGGTCCGACGCTGCTCCTGCTGCGGGTGCTCGCGCTGTGCTCCGCGGTGCCCGTGCTGATCGTCTTCGCGCGGATTCGGATGCGGACCGGAGTCGCGGCGCCCGCCTTGCTCGTCGCCCCGTACGTGGCTGCCTTTCTGTGGCTGGGCATCCCGGTCAACCAGACGCTGACCATCCTGGCGCTGGCGCCGTTCCACGCCCTGCAGTACCTCGCCGTCGGGCATCGCGCCGAAGTCGCCGTCGCGTCGACGCGCCCCGGTCGCCACGGCGTCGCGTGGTGGCTGAACGTCTTCGCCGGGGCTGCCTGTGGCGGGCTGCTGCTCGGCCGGTGGCTGCCGAGCCTGCTCGACAACCACTTCGGACACTCCGGCGAGCCGCTGCTGTTTGCCGCCGTGTTCTTCGTGTTCCTCAACCTGCACCACTACCTGATCGATGCGAGTATCTGGCGCTCGAAGGGTGAACTCGTCAGGGCGATGGTGCGCAAGCCGGCGGCCGAACCGGCGGCGGTCCCCGTCGCCAAAGGATTCGCCGACGCACGGGGTTAGTGCAGCTTGGCCCAGCGGATGAGTTCGCCGCTGATGAGTTCGGGTACCTCGTTGTGCGGGAAGTGGCCGACCCCGTCGAGCACCCGCCACTCGTAGTCGCCGGTGACGTACTGGCCCGAGCCTTGGGCCGTCGACGGCAGGACGCAGCTGTCGAAATCGCCGTGCAGGTGCAGCACCGGCGCCGCGATCGGAGCGCGCAACGAGTCCGCGAACCGCCTGCCGTCGGGGCGGACCATCGAGCGCACCAACCAACGAAAATATTCAGAAGCACAATAGGCAACGGGATGGACGCGCATCGCCTCGGCGTAACGCTCCACGTCGGCCACGTAGCCGGGCGTGCCACGCCAGCGGGGGCCCGTCCAGGTGTCAAACAGCTGGCGCACATAATGCGAATCCGTCGCGAGCAGGCTCTCCGGACGGCGCGGCACCTGGAATGTGCGCAGGGCATATGCCGACGCGCGGCGCTGGCCGCCGCCGCGCGAGACCAGCGCGCTGCGCAGCCGTAGCGGATGGGCAGCGGCGACGATCGCCAGACTGCGCACCACTCGCGGATGCTTGGCCGCCATCGTCCACGCGAGTAACCCGCCGAGGTCGGTGCCGACGACCATCGCGTCGCTCTCGCCGAGGGAAGTGACGAGCTGGGCCATGTCGGCCGCGAGGTTCGGCGCGTCGTAGCCGCGGGGCGGTTTATCGCTGGCGCCGTAGCCGCGCAGGTCGACCGCGACGGCGCGGAAGCCGGCGCCGGCGAGATCGCTCAGCTGCTGATGCCAGGCCCACCAGAACTGCGGGAAGCCGTGCAGCAGCAGGACGAGGGGGCCCGTACCGGCCTCAGCGACGTGAACGGCGATCCCGTTGGCCCGCACTGTGCGGTGTGTCCAGGGACCATCGACGAGGACGATCGAACTATCTGGTGCGCCCGGTAGCGGGCCAAATCCCATGCGCTCGTCAGCCGCGCTTCGTGTTGGCCTTGAGATAGGCCACGGTGTCCTTGCTCGTGGCGATGGTGCGCGCGGGCGCCTTGACCCGCTTGACCTTCCTGATGCCAATGAACACCAGCAGGCCGACGACGATCAGCAGCAGCGCGAACACGATCAGGTACGACAGCCATCGGTACACGCCCAGCGCGGCGATGCCTTCGGCGAGCGCGATGAACCCGAACGTCAAGGAGAACACGAGCAGGACGAGCGCGGCACCGAAGAAGCCGATGCCCACGCCGGCATTCTTCACCGACACCTTGAGCTCCAGTTTCGCGAGCTCGATCTCGCTGTGCAGCAGCGTGGACAAGTTCGTCGAGATGTCGGCGAGGAGCTGCCCGACGGGAACGTCTGCCGCGTGGCGCCCGGCGACAGCATTGCTGGACGGGGGTGCTGTAACCGTCACGATGTCGGCTCCTCTGTCGTCGGCTGCCGGGTAGTCCGGCAATCATTCCAGTTGGCGGGCTAGCTGCACACCTGCCTCGCCCCGCAGCAATTCGATGGGCTTTTCCCCGCTGGTGTCCGGTTCGGGTGCCTGAATCCGGCCACCAGCGGGGAAAAGCGGCGGTGGGGCGACCAGCAGCGGGGAAGAGCGGCAGTGGGGCGGCCACCAGCGGGGAAAAGCGGCGGTGGGGCGGCCAGCAGCGGGGCCGGTGGTTAGCCTTC
>DAITQD010000204.1:1533-3506 GCA_036833255.1 Jatrophihabitantaceae bacterium | reverse complement strand
AGCTGACCACTCGCGGCCTAACTGACCACTCGACGCAGCCATAGATGCAGGCCCAGGTCGTCGTCCTCCGCACTGAACGTCGCCACGTCGCCGTCGGGCGCGCCCTCGTGCATCGTCGTCGCGAGCACCTCGCCCGCCATCTGCTCGGCGTGGGTGCGGATCGCCTCGGCCGGCTCAGGCGAGCCGCCAACGCGCCACCACAGCTCGATGCGGTCGGTGACGTCGAGCCCGGCGTTCTTGCGGGTCTCCTGGACGACACGCACGACATCGCGCACCAGTCCCGCGAGGCGCAACTCGTGGGTCAGCTCCAGGTCCAGCGCGACCGTCTCGGCGCCGGCGCTGGCGACCGCCCAGCCAGAGCGGGGGGTCTCGGTGACCACGACCTCGTCGGCGCCGACGCTCACCTGCTCGCCGTCCACGACGACCGATGCCGAACCGGCCGCGAGTGCGGCGGCGAACTCGCGGGGGTCGGCCGCGCGGACGGCGTTCGCCACCGCCTGGGTGGCCCCGCCGAAGCGCTTGCCGAGCGCGCGAAAGTTCGGCTTGACGGCCATGTCGACGAGGTCGCCGGCCTCGGCTGCGGCAAGGACCGACAGCGCGACGACGTTGAGTTCGTCGGCCACCTCCTGGCGCAGCGGCTCGGGCATCGCCGACCAGCCGGGCGCGGAGATCAGTGCGCGGGCCAGGGGCTGGCGGGTCTTCACCGCGGAGTCCGCCCGCGCAGCCCGCCCCAACTCGACCAGCCGGCGGACCTGCGCCACCTGTTCGCCCAGGGCGATGTCGACGAGGGAGTCGTCGGCGCCGGGCCACTGTGCGAGATGAACCGAGTCGAGCGATCCGGTCGTGGCGAACAGCGCGCCCCACACCTGCTCGGTGACGAACGGGACGAACGGCGCGAGCAGTCGGGTGAGCATGTGCAGGCATTCGTGCAGCGTGCCCAGTGCCGCCGGATCACCGTCCCAGAACCGGCGCCGCGAACGCCGCACGTACCAGTTCGACAGGTCGTCAATGTAGGCCGCGAGCGCCTTGCCGGCGCGCGCGGTGTCGAAGTCCTCCAGCGCGGCGTCGACCTCGATCGCGAGCCGGTGCACCTCGGACAGCGCCCAGCGGTCGAGCTGCGTCAGCGTCCCCGGATCGCCACCGGGTGCCCAGTCGTTGGCGCGCGCGTACAGCGACTGGAACGACGCGACCGACCAGTACGTCCGCAGCACCTTGGACGCGATCTCCTCGAGCACCTTGTGACCAACGCGCCGCGCCGACCACGGCGAGCCGGCGCAAAGCATGAACCAGCGCAGGGCATCGGCGCCGTGGGCGTCCATCAACGCGATCGGTTCCAGGATGTTGCCCAGGTGTTTGCTCATCTTTCGGCCGTCCTCGGCCAGGATGTGACCGAGGCAGAGCACGGTGCGGTAGCTGTTCTGGTCGAAGACAATCGTGCCGATCGCCATCAGCGTGTAGAACCAGCCGCGGGTCTGGTCTATCGCCTCGCAGATGAAGTCCGCGGGGTAGGCGGCGCGGGCCTGCTCGGCGTTGCGGTGCGGCGCGCCGAACTGGGCGAACGGCATAGACCCGGCGTCGAACCAGGCGTCGATCACCGGACCGACGCGCCGGTAGGTGCCCTCCTCGCCCGGTTTGGTGAACGTCACCTCGTCGACGAACGGGCGGTGCGGGTCCAGGTCGGCGAGGTCACGCTCGCTCAACTCGGCGAGTTCGGCGAGTGACCCCACGCAGACCAACCGGGACGGGTCGGCGTCGCTGCGCCATATCGGCAGCGGAGTGCCCCAATAGCGATCTCGCGAGAGCGCCCAGTCGACATTGTTCTGCAGCCAGTCGCCGTAGCGGCCGTGCTTGATCGTCGACGGGAACCAGTTCGTGGCCTCGTTCTCCGCCAGCAGGCGGTCCTTGATCGCGGTGGTGCGCACGTACCACGACGGCAGCGCGTAGTACATCAGCGGCGTGTGGCAGCGCCAGCA
>DAITQD010000204.1:0-1433 GCA_036833255.1 Jatrophihabitantaceae bacterium | reverse complement strand
CCGGTGTAGGTGGCGAGCACCTCGGCGCCGTCACCCACCGCCTTGTGCAGCAAGGGTTGTGCGACGACGAACGTGCCGGCCTCGCCGCGCGCGACGACGTAGTTGACGTCCGGGTTGACCGCGACCGCGGTGTTGGACACGAGCGTCCACGGCGTCGTCGTCCAGACGAGCAGGTCCGCCTTGCCCGCCCACGGGCCCGACGTCAGGGGGAAGCGGACGTAGACCGACGGGTCGGTGACGTCCTCGTAGCCCTGCGCGACCTCGTGGTCGGACAGCCCGGTGCCGCAGCGCGGGCAGTACGGCGCGACGCGGTAGTCCTCGACGAGCAGGCCCTTGTCGAAGATCTGCTTGAGCGCCCACCACACCGACTCGACGTAGTCGCGGTTCATCGTCCAGTAGGCGTTGTCGTAGTCGGCCCAGTAGCCCATCCGCTCGCTCATCGCCTCGAACGCGTCGACGTGGCGTTGGACGTTCTCGCGGCACTTCGCGTTGAACTCGGCGATTCCGTAGGCCTCGATGTCGGGTTTGCTGGTGAACCCGAGTTCCTTCTCGACTGCGAGTTCGACGGGCAGGCCGTGGCAGTCCCAGCCGGCTATCCGCGGGACGTGGTAGCCCTTCATCGTCTTGAACCGCGGAAAGACGTCCTTGAAGACGCGCGCCTCGACGTGGTGGGTGCCGGGCATGCCGTTCGCGGTGGGCGGCCCCTCGTAGAACGTCCAGGCCGGGCCGTGCGCGGTCTGCTCCAGGCTGCGGGCGAAGACCCGGTTTGCGCGCCAGTCGTCGATGACCTCGCGGTCGAGCTTCGCGAGGTCGACGTGCGCGGGCAGCGGCTGGTAGCCGCTCGGCTTTGCCGGGTTGGTCACGGGTGGTGCTCCTTCGAGTCGGTCGGACTCGAGGGACGACGCCCGGCCTGGTGACCCAGGAGAGGTGCCGCGGTACCACCCTCGTTGGCGCGTCGTGCTGGTGCGCCCACTTCGTTCGCTGGTCCGGTTCTACTGGGGTTGCCTCGGTGGCAACCCGTTCTTCCGGTGCTCGGAGGTGATTTCGCCTGCGGGTGCGGCCCCCGGACTCACCCTGTCTCCGGTTGCTTCGCGCCGAACGTCGCGGCTACTTGTCCTCGTCGTCGCGTTGTCATCCTAGCGATACGCCGGGGCTGGCGCCGGTGAGTATCTGGGCCTGGGGCGCCGACCGAGCGATCTGTGCTCGATTCGAGACGGACTTTTCGGGAATTTGTTGCCGCCGAATCGGCGTGGGCACTAGCGGCGAGGCATCCGGGCCCATATATTGACCGCCTTTGCACGCGCAGGTGGGCGATCCCGGCCACGAATGCCGTTCCGATGATCGAGAGGGGTGGCTATGGCCGCCGTAGGACGGATAGGTCGGGCGTTGCGTCGAGTCGCTGCGCCGAGTAAGGCGGCACCCGCGAAGAAGGC
>DAITQD010000203.1:0-3595 GCA_036833255.1 Jatrophihabitantaceae bacterium | reverse complement strand
GGGATCCGGAGGATCTGATCGCCTGCTGAACGCACATGGATGCGGATTGGCGTTTGGTCGCGAACAAGACCGGTGCGAGTCGTCTCGGCTTCGTGGCGCTGCTGAAGTTCTTCGAGCTTGAGGGTCGCTTCCCGCGTCATGCGGGGGAGCTGCCGCCGGCCGCTGTTGGCTATCTGGCGGGGCAGGTGCGGGTCGGCGGGGTGTCCGCACTCGCACGACATGGGCATCAGGCCGTCTGGCGTGTGGCAGCGCGACAACAGCTTGATCATGGCATCGCTGGACACGACAGGCCGCTCCACCGACGCCAGGTCGCGGTCGCCGAGGAACTCGACGGGGCCAGCTGCGCCGGATGCGTACGGCGGTGAAGCTTGCCGAGTCTGTCGCGCCGACGCGGCCGCATCCGGGCGTCGTCCTCGGTGGCGAGAACGCACTCACGGGCCCGTTTCCTCGCGATGCTCGACCGCGCGCGCGACCTCATTTCGCGCGCCTGAGCCGTCTGCCGCGTCCGGTTTGACGGGTCGTCGATCCGGGCATACCTACCGACGAGGCCCTCCGATTACCCGCGACCGAGGAGACCATCATGTCTCGTGATCAGAACGTCGCAGCCCAGGAACGCCTCGGCGACAGCGTCAACGCCGGCAACCTCGAACCGTTGCGCGAGATCTTCGCCGACGACGTGGTCGACCACGACCCGGCGCCCGACCAGGGACCGGGCCCGCAGGGATTCATCGATTTCTTCACCACGCTGCGCACGGCGTTTCCCGACGCACACATCGAGGCCGAGCAGCTCGTCGCCGACGACGACCACGTCGCCATCGCCTACACGCTGACCGGCACTCATCAGGGCGTGTTCCGCGGCGTCAGCGGCACCGGCCATAAGGTCAAGGTGCGCGGCGTGCAGGTCGCGCGGTTCGTCGGCGGCCGGATCGTCGAGCGCTGGGGCAGCACCGACGAACTCGGCATCCTCGCCCAGATCGACGCCGCCTGAGCGGCCAGACCAGGAGAAGAAGATGAAACTGTTCCGCACCGCCGTCACTGCCTACGCGCACTGCGATCTGCCGTGCGGTGTCTACGACCCGGCCCAGGCCCGCATCGAGGCCGAGTCGGTGAAGGCGATCATGGAGAAGTACCAGGGCAACGACGACCTGATCTTCCGGACCCGCGCGCTGATCATCAAGGAGCAGCGGGCCGAGCTGGTCAAGCACCACCTGTGGGTGCTCTGGACGGACTACTTCAAGCCCGACCACTTCACGAAGTACCCGCAGCTGCACGATCTGTTCAACCGTGCCACCAAGGCCGCCGGTGCCGCTGGTGGCAAGGGCGCCGTCGACCCGGCCGAGGCGCAGAAGCTGCTCGACCTGATCGCCGAGATCGACGACATCTTCCGGGAGACGAAGAAGGCGGCCTGACCCGACAGGCACGACCACGTCCGGCATCCCCGACTGCCGCCCGTCCGGCGGGGCCGGCGCGGCGACACACCCCCTACCAGGCGTTCGTCGGCGACGCCGCCGCGCGCCAGGGCCGGCCGACCGGAAACGCAGTTCATGAAGGGTCATTGATGAGTCGTCTTCTCTACCGCCCGGCAGGACTGAGCGAGGTGACTGCGATCAGGCTGGCGACCGCTGCCACGTCGGACACCTCGGAACAATTCCTGCGGCCGGTCGCCCCGAGCGAGCCCACCAAGCAGTTCCGCATCGATCTGCAGTTGGGCCGTGACCGGCTGCGTCTCACGCTCGCCGGGAAACTCGACATCGCCTCGGCTGGGCCGCTGCGCGTGGTGCTGGCCAGCCTCAACCGGTTGACCCCGCCGGTGCACGTGAGCACCGGGCGGGTCGCCGTCACCGACGCCCACGGCCTGCGACCGCTGTTCGAGACCGTGCGTTACCGCGAGGCCTACCCGCTACCGCCGCTGGTCGTGGTGGAGTTCTCCGACGCCGTACGTCGGCTACTGACCCTGCTGGACGTGCCCTGCACCGAGCGGTTGGACGTCGACGCCTGGGACCGGGCGTATCGTCGGCCACCGCAGCCGCACGAGCGGCGGCGTGGGCATCTGCGGCTTGTCGCGGATGTGAGCGAACCAGATCACCGCCATCGTCGGACCGGGAGGCCAGCCGATGAGTGAGAGCTACTCCGCGTCGCGGCAGACCACCGAAGGCCGCGTCTACACCCTGACCGGCGGCGACTGGGACCAGGTGATCGGTGGTGACCCGATCGGTGAAGACCACATCGTGCTGAACCTGGGCCCGCAGCACCCCTCCACCCACGGTGTGCTGCGCCTGGTCCTCGAACTCGAGGGTGAGACGGTCACCGACTGCCGGGTGGTCGTCGGCTACCTGCACACCGGCATCGAGAAGAACACCGAATACCGCACCTGGACCCAGGGCGTCACCTTCCTGACCCGCGCGGACTACCTGTCACCGATCTTCAACGAGACCGTGTACTGCCTCGGTGTCGAGAAGCTCCTCGGGGTCACCGCCCCGCCCCGGGCACAGCTGATCCGGATCCTGACGATGGAGATCAACCGGGTCGCCTCGCACTGGGTGTGGCTGGCCACCGGCGGCATGGAACTCGGCGCGCTCACCGCGATGACCAACGGCTTCCGGGCCCGCGAACGCTGCCTGGACGTCCTCGAACTGATCACCGGCCTGCGGATGAACCACGGCTACATCCGTCCCGGCGGCGTCGTACAGGACCTCCCGGACGGAACCGTCGACAAGACCCGCGAGTGGATCAAGGAGATGCGTGAGGAGCTGGTCGGGGTCGATCGGCTGTTGACCGGCCAGCCGATCTGGGTGCACCGGCTCAAGGACGTCGGCTGGCTCGGCGTCGAGGGCTGCCTCGCGCTCGGCATCACCGGGCCGATGCTGCGGGCGGCCGGTCTGGCGTGGGACCTGCGCAAGACCGAGCCCTACCTCGGCTATGAGAGCTTCGACTTCGAGGTGCCCACCGACGACCGCGGCGACAGCTGGTCTCGCTTCGTGGTGCGGGTCGCCGAGATGTGGGAATCGGTCAAGATCGTCGAACAGGTCCTCAAGCGGCTCGAACCCGGACCGATCATGATCGACGACCCGAAGATCGCCTGGCCCGCGAAACTGTCCCTCGGCCCCGACGGGCTCGGGATCTCCCTCGCGCACGTGCAGAAGATCATGACCGGTTCGATGGAATCGCTGATCCACCACTTCAAACTCGTCACCGAGGGCTTCCGCGTCCCGCCCGGACAGGTCTACACCGCCGTCGAATCCCCACGCGGCGAACTCGGCGCGCACATCGTCAGCGACGGCGGCACCCGCCCCTACCGGGTGCACCTGCGCGACCCGTCCTTCGTCAACCTGCAAGCCGCCCCCGTCCTCACCATCGGCGGCATGCTCGCCGACGTCATGGCCTCAGTCGCCTCGATCGACCCAGTGCTCGGCGGCTGCGACCGGTAACGGGCCCCGATGCGGTGCACGGTGGCCATCAGCAGATTCACGAGCGCGTCGGTGATCTCCCGCTCCCGTGCGAGCAACCGCGCCGCGAGCAGCGTCAACCGCAAAGGCTCCGGACGATCACGCAGCTGCGAAGGCGACTCCACCGCCACCCGGGCTCGCCAGCTAGC
>DAITQD010000202.1:0-3628 GCA_036833255.1 Jatrophihabitantaceae bacterium | reverse complement strand
CGGGATCGCGCTCCGGCGCTCGCGGGAGCGAGTCGGCGTCGGCGTCGGCAAGAAGGCAGTTCACCGTCTCATGTGCATCGCCCTTGTTCGTCCCGATCACGCCGGTCGGCCCACGCTTGATCCATCCCGCGACATATTCGCTGGCGGCGGGTGCCCCGTTCCTCAGGACTCGCCCGGCAATGTTGGGAATCACACCGGTTCCTTCATCGAAAGGAGCCCCGGCTATTGGCCGGCCGCGGTAACCGACCGAACGGAACAGCATCTGGGCCGGGATCTCTTCGAACTCGCCAACGCCCTCGACGTTGCCACTGCCGTCCAGCCGCGTGCTTTCCGCTCGGAACCCCTCCACGGACGCTTGACCGATCACCTCCACGGGGCGCAGGAGGAATCGAATATGGATCCGTCGGGGACGCCCGGACAGTGGCCGTTCGGACCACTCCCAGAGGCAGTCAAGGTTGCGTCGCAGTGCGCGGTCCTCCGCTATGGCCGTCTTGCTGGCGTCGTCGAGGACCAGCTCATCCGGTCGCACGATCACATCAGCATTGGCCAGCTCTCCGAGCTCCCGCAGCTCCTTCGACGTGAACTTCGCTTGCGCCGGGCCGCGGCGGCCGATCAGATGGATGTCGGTGATCCGGCTGAGCTCTAGCACCCGCAGCACGTGCTCGGGCAGGTCGGTGTGGCGCAGGTCGTCGGCGGTCTTGGCCAGCACCCGCGTTACGTCGACCGCGACGTTCCCGACCCCCACGACGACGACACTCTGCGCATCGAGGGTGAACCGATCGATGTCACTGTCCGGGTGCCCGCTATACCAAGCTACGAATTCGGTCGCGGAGTAGCTCCCCGGCAGTCCCTCCCCCGGGATACCCAGGCTGCGGTCCCGCGCTGCGCCGGTTGCGTAGATGATGGCGTCGTAGAACTGGCGCAGGTCTTCGACGCCAAATCGAGCGCCGAGTTCGACGTTGCCGAGAAATCGCACGTCTTCGCGTTCGAGCACTTTCTGCAGCGCGATCGACGTCGACTTCATCTTCAAGTGATCGGGTGCGACGCCGTAGCGCACCAGGCCGTACGGACTGGGCAGGCGGTCGAAGACGTCGACGCTTACGCCGCCGTGTCGAGTCAGGGAGTCCGCTGCATACACCCCTGAGGGACCTGACCGATGATCGCAACACGTAGCACAGCTTCAGTATTCAGCGCTGAGTCGATTGAGGTCCGTTCAGACCACCACGACTCTTCGGCCAGGCACGAACCTCGGCGTCACCAAAGATGCGCTCCGTCTCCGCGACGAGCCGAGGCGTTACTTGCGCGACGCCCACCTCCACGCCGTTCGTGTCTGGCTTGATCCCCGACGCGGACGCTGGTGCGTCCAGGGCCGAAGTTCCCACCACCTGCATCTACTGCAGATTACGGTCGGCTGGGGTGGCTCGCCGCTCACGGGTGGGTCCGCAGGGGGTGGGAGGCCGAGGCGAGGATCACGAACTCGCCGCTACCGGCACCCACGTCGACGATGTCCACTCGCACCGGATGGCCGAGCGCCGCGTCGACATCGCAAAGCAGCGATGACCGCCGCCGCGGCGGAGCCGGACGAGGCCTGCACCGAGGTGCGGTAGTGGCGTGACGGTTGCTCCGACCGCCGATACGACCGGGTCGGTACCGTAGAGCGCCCGCTCGGTTGCCTCACGCCACGTCAGCCACATTCGACGACGCCCATCGATACGCGACTGCTGCCAAGCGCGTCGCGACGATCACGGGCTACAGCTGGCACCGGGCGGTCACTCGAGCGGGAAGGTAGCGAGCGTGATGGCCGCTATGCGTCCATCGACGATCCGGATGTTCACCCGCTGACCAAGGCGTCGGAAACGCAGCCCGCTCCCCGCGAAGGCATCGGCATCGAACGGCAGCCCGGCACCGTGGTCGAGGAGCACAGTTCCGCAGTGCGTCTGGGACGAGAATGTGGCGACGGTCGCCTGCATGTCTGCGGCATAAGGCGACGGACCAACGGGTTGCGGCGGCGAACGGCCGGCAGCACCGCAGTCCTCACCGGCGTCCGCTGAGCGAGGTATCAGCCGCCGAGGTAGGACATCTCCGGCTTCGGGAGGTCCGCGGTGCCCAGTCCCCGCAGCTCGGAGTAGCGGTCGTCCCGAGCGCCCCAGACCGCGGCGACCGCGGCATGCAGCCCCTCGTCGTCAATCCCGCCTCGCAGCAGGCTGCGCAGATCGCTGCCGTGCGTGGCGAACAGGCAGGTGTAGAGCTCACCGATCGCGGTGAGCCTGGCCCGGGTGCAGGTGCCGCAGAAGGGCATGCTGACCGAGGAGATCAGCCCCAACTCGCCGCGTCCGTCGCGATAGCGCCAACGTTGGGCGACCTCGCCCGGGCGCCCCGCCGCCGCGGGTTCGACCGGATACACGGCGGCGACCCTGTCGAGCACCTCGGCGGAGGCGACGACCTGCGATCGGTCCCAGCCGTTGGTGTTGCCCACGTCCATGTACTCGATGAACCGCAACAGATAGCCGCCGTCGCGGGCGAACTCGACCAGGTCGAGCAGGCCGGCCTCGTTCATGCCACGGCGCAGCACGGCGTTGAGCTTGACCGGCGCCAGCCCTGCCTCGGCCGCCGCGGCGATGCCGTCGAGCACCTGCGACAGAGGCACTCTCGTGTCGCCCATCGCCGCGAACATTGTCGGGTCAAGGCTATCGAGGCTGACCGTCACCCGGCGCAGCCCCGCATCGCGCAGGCTCTGCGCGCGGGCGGCGAGCAGCGAGCCGTTGGTGGTCAGCGCGACGTCGCTGATGCCCGGTGTCGACGCGACCAGGGACACCAGGACTTCGAGGTCGCGGCGCAGCAGCGGCTCACCGCCAGTAAGCCGGACTTTGCTGACCCCCAGGTCGGCGAAGACGCGTACCAGTCGACCGAGCTCTTCGTAGGACAGCAGCTCGCTGCGCGGCAGAAACGCGTGCTCGGCGCCGAAGACCTCGCGCGGCATGCAGTAACCGCAGCGGAAGTTGCAGCGGTCGGTCACCGATATCCGCAGGTCGCGCAACGGGCGGGCCCGGCGGTCACGGACCGCCAGCCTCACCGGGTTGACCGATGCGTTCGCCATGGCACCAGCGTAGGGCGCTCCCGAACCGGGGCTCGACGGGGAGGTGGCAGCACATGAGTAGCCCTGTGTCAAGCCGCCCGCTGTTGATCTTGCAAGAGGCGTTGGAGGGCGCCGTGTTGTGCGGGGTCGTAGGCGGTGTTGTCTTGCCAGCAGCGCCAGATTGTGAACAGCCAGGCACGGGCGAGGATGCGGACGGCGTGGGGGTGGTCGTGGCCTCGGGCGCGGGCCCGGTTGTAGAGGTCGGCGGCCCAGGGGTTGGCTCTGCGGGAGTCGGCGGCGAAGTCGGTGACGGCGTCGCGGAGTTGTTTGTCGCAGGCCCAGCGGAAGCCGACGGCGCGGATCTTGCCGGACTGTCGGGTGGATGGTGCTGCGCCGGCGAGGCAGGCCAGGGCTTCGGGGGTGGGGAAGCGGGCGCGGCAGTCGCCGATCTCGGTGAGCAGTCGGGCGGCGCGCACGCGGCCGGAGCGGGGCAGGCTGGTGAATACGTGCTGGTCGGTGTGCAGGGCGAGCTGTTCGCTGATCTGGGTGGAC
>DAITQD010000201.1:0-3734 GCA_036833255.1 Jatrophihabitantaceae bacterium | reverse complement strand
GACCTCGGGCTCCGCCAGCGCCGCGAGATAGTCCTCCAGAACGACCACACTTGCCGGTCATTGACGTTGGCACCGGCTGACCGATTGTGCAAACTCGCTGCGCCCTGAGGCCGCGGATCGTTGCCCGATCGGGGCCGCTGGCTAGCCGGCGACGGCTTTGGCCAGGTCGGGCGCGAGATCGCCGCGCGGCATGACCTCGACGCCGCTGAGTCCCAGCCACTGCGCCGTCACCGCCAGCTCCTCGGCCAGCTCACCGGCGACGTAGTACGGGTCGGCACCGTCCTCGAGGTAGGCACCCTGCACCCGCAACACGCCGGCCTGGCGGTCGGACTTCACGTCGACGCGGGCGGCCAGCGATTCGCCGAGCAGGAACGGCAGCACGTAATAGCCGTACACCCGCTTGGGCGCGGGCGTGTAGATCTCGATGCGGTAGCGGAAGCCGAACAGACGCTCGGTGCGCTCGCGGAACCAGATCAGCGAGTCGAAGGGCGAGAGCAGGGCGCGCGCGGTGATCTGGTGCGGACGGCGGGCCGTCGGCCAGAGATAGGCCGGGGCCCGCCACCCGTCGACGACGATCGGCAACAGCTCGCCCGCCTCGACGAGTTCGGCGACGCGGGCCTTCGAGTCCGCGCGCGGTAGCCGGAAGTAGTCGCCGAGATCGGGCTCGGTGGCCACCCCGTAGGCGCGGGCCGCGATGCGGACCAGTTCCCGCTGCGCCGCCTCGACCGTCGGTGTCGACATTGCAAGGACCGCAGGGGGCAGCACCCGCTCCGGCAGATCGTAGAGCCGCTCGAAGTTGATCCGCCGCGCGGCCGTCACCTGACCGGCCCAGAACAAGTACTCCAACGCCACCTTGCCGTCGTGCCAGTTCCACATCTCGCCGGGTCGGCGGGCCGGACGGGCCGCGCCCGTCTCGCCGGCGCGAATCGGACCGCGCTCCCCCACGAGCGCCATCACCTCGTCGAGGAGGTTGGGGTTGTCGCGGGCGATGCGGCGCATGCCGCCCCACGCGTCGGCGTTGGCCCGTTGCATCCGCCAGCGCAGCAACGGCTGGAGCTCGACGGGCACCAGCGATGCCTCGTGCGCCCAGTACTCGAACAGCTCGCGGCGCACTGGCCCGGCGGTGTGCGCGGTGAGCTTGTCGAGCGCCTCACGCGGGTAGGGCCCGAGACGGGAGAAGAGCGGCATGTAGTGCGTGCGGCAGAAGACGTTGACCGAGTCGATCTGCAGGATGGCGATTCGGGCGAGCACCCGGCGCAGGTGGCGGGCGTCCACCCGGCCGGCGGGGCGAGGGTCGGCGAACCCCTGCGCGGCGAGCGCGATGCGGCGCGCCTGAGCGCCCGTCAGTCGTTGCGCTGTCGTCATCGCTGGTCCATGACCGCACCCTAAGGGCAGGCAGTGACAGCGCGGCCGCCGCGCGACGTGGGACCATGCGCTGGTGTTCGAGCATCTGATGAGGAGCATCGGCGACTCGGTAGGCCTGTGGCTGTATGTGATCGCGGGCGGCCTGTGCTTCGCCGAGGCGGCGATCCTCGTGGGCATGGTGCTGCCCGGCGAGACGGCGCTGCTGGTCGCCGGCGTGTTCTCCAACGCGAAGTACGGCCACCTCAATCTCACCATCATGATCGTGGTCGCGGTCGTCTGCGCGATCGCCGGCGACTCGGTCGGCTACGCGTTCGGCAAGAAGTTCGGGCCACCGGTGCGGCGCTCGCGGCTGGGCCGGTGGGTCGGCGAGCACCGGTGGTCGAAGGTCGACGGATTCCTGCACCGCCACGGCGGCAAGGCGGTGCTGCTCGGGCGGCTCACGGCGCTGCTGCGCGCGCTGGTCCCGTCGATGGCCGGCATGAGCGGCATGCGCTACCGCACGTTTCTGTTGTGGAATGCGGTGGGCGGCCTGATCTGGGCGCCGACCTGCGTGCTGCTCGGCTACGCGTTCGCCTCCGCCCTCGACGTCGTCGGCCAGACGCTCACCTGGGCGCCGCTCGCGATACTCGCCCTCGGCATCATGGCCTATGTCGCGGTGCACCTGCGCAAACGCGGCGTCGAGAAGGCCGAGGCGACCGCGTTCGCCGAGGCCGACGCCGCCCCGGAACGCTGACTTCGCGACGGTGAGTCCATCGCGCGCAAGGCGCGAGCGATCACTACGCTGCGCTCATGACCGACCCAGGCGAGCCGCAGTATCCCCAGAACCAGCCCTATCCCGGGGGTCCCGCCCCCACCGCCACCGGCCCGACCGACGCGCGGTCCCGGCCTGTCTGTTCGACTCGGCGACCGGGCCGTCCGGCGACCCGAGCCGCGGCTGGGTAGTTCCCTGGTCTGCACCGGGATCGCCCTCGCGGTCCTCGGTGTCCTCGTCTGGGGCGGTGACTTCCTCACCGGACACCACGGCGGGGGCGGCGGCGGTGACGGTGACGGCTCGTCGCGACGCCTGCTCGGCGTTGCGCTCTCGCTGGTCGTGGTCGTGGCGGGCTACGCACTTGCCGTGTTGCGCCGACGCGGTGCACTGGCCACCGCCGGCGTCGCAGCCAGCGCGCTCGGCGTAACGCTGCTGCTCGGCTTCTGAGCTTCGACACGTCCCACGGGGGACAGAGTGGCCCGCCGTTCTCGCTCGACGCGATCGTCCTGGTGTCGGTGCTCGCGTGGGTGGTCAGCTACCTCGCAGTACCAGGCGCGCGCGGGCACACTTACTACCTCGGCCTCGTCACCGTCACGATCTGGCCGTATGTAGTGGACAAGGCCGAACCCGGCACGTTCTCAGCCGCCTTGTTCCTTCGGTTCTTCATCTCCACCGGCGACCCGGGGTTGTTCGGCATCGACGAGGCGCCACCGGACTGGACGACGGTGGCGGTCCTCTCTCTGGTCTTCGGGCCCGGTTACTACGCGGCTGCTTTCGTACTCGACCAGGTCGGGCGGCCGGACCAGGCGCCGCGCTGGTGGTCGGCGGGTTCTTGGCCACCGCGACCGGCATCGCCGCCGCGGCCGTCAACCTGCATGCCATCGGGACCGGCATCCTGCTCATCGTCGCCGGCCTGGTCTTGGCCGGGTTCGGCGCGCGTGGCGGTCGGCGATTTACGACCTGGACGTGGAGTGCGGGCGTCGCTCTCGGTGTGGTGGTAATCATCGCCAAGCTGGTCAAGAACAACACCGCGGCGGCCGGGGTGTCGCTGATCGCTGCGGGTGCCGTCGTCGTCCTCATCGGCCACGTGCTCACGCACGCCCTGCGCGAGCCCGATGACGTCGTGCCGGACACTCGCGCCGGCGCGGCGATGGGCGGGGGACGACTTCACTAGTGTCGCGGCCATGGTCGACGCCCGCATGCGCCCCGCCCGGGCGCAGGACGCCGCCGCGATCGCGCAGGTGCGCTTCGAGTCCTGGCAGGCGGCCTACGGCGAGCTGATCGCACCCGCGGCGTTCGCGCGCTTCGACCGCGCAGCGGGAGCGGCGCGCTGGACCGAGCGGCTCGCCACCGGCGCCGTTCGTTCCTACGTGGCAGATATCGACGGCACGGTCGTCGGGTTTGCCAACTACGGACCGTGCCGCGATGACGACCTGCGCGAAGCGGGTGAGTTGTACGCGATCTATGTCCGGCCGGAGCACTGGTCCGCAGGGATCGGGCGGGCGCTTCTCTCGGCGGCCGTCGGCAGCCTGTCGGCCCGTCCCGCCGTGCTGTGGGTGTTGCGGGACAACCGGCGCGCGCGCCGCTTCTACGAACTCGCCGGCTGGTCGGCCGACGG
>DAITQD010000200.1:0-3751 GCA_036833255.1 Jatrophihabitantaceae bacterium | reverse complement strand
CCCCCCGTCGCGGGATCACGGGCGCCGAGGTGGATGTTGGAGAGCTTGCCCTCGCGCCGGCCCGAGCCCCACTCGACGGCGAGCACCACGAGGTCGAGGGTGTACACGGGTTTGACCTTGAGCCAGCCTGCTCCGCGCCGTCCCGCCTCGTAGGGCGCGGTGAGTGACTTGGCCATCACACCTTCGTGTCCGCGCGCGAGCGTCGCGTCGAGAAACGCCTGCGCCGCAACGGGATCAGCGGTGACGAGCCGGTCGACGCGCGACGCCGACGGCACCACGGAGTCAAGGGCGGCCAGTCGCTCACTGGTGGGCCGATCGAGCAGATCCGTGCCGTCGACGTGCAGCACGTCGAACAGAAACGCGTGCAGCGGGACGGCGTTGCGAGCGGCATCGAGGTCGGTGCGGCGCCCGAAGCGAGAGGCGGTGACCTGGAACGACTCGGGGCGTCCGTCCGGCCGTAACGCAATGGCCTCACCATCAGCGACCAGCGACGTCACCGGAAGTGCGCGCACCGCTTCGACGATCTCGGGTAGTCGCGCAGTCACGTCGTCGAGCGTGCGGGTGTAGATCGCGACGACGTCGCCGGATCTGTGCACCTGCACCCGCGCTCCGTCCAGCTTCGCCTCGAGCAGCGCCGACCCACCAAGCCGGTCGAGGGCGTCCTGGATGCTCGCGGCGGTCTGGGCGAGCATCGGGCTGATCGGGCGACCCACCTCCAGGCCGAATTCGGCCAGTGCCGCGGCTCCCCCGCTGCGCGCAGCCAGCGCGACGGCGGGCAGGTCGCCGCACAGCATGGCCGCGCGACGGACCTCGGCGAGTGGCACGTCGGCCGACCGGGCAACCGCGTCGGTCATCACGCCGAGCAACGCGCCCTGCCGCAGGTCGCCACCGAGGAGTCGCCGCAGGAACACCTGCTCCCCCGCGGTCGCCGCAGCGAACAGCCCGTCGAGCAGGGCCGCTCGCCGCGCCTGGGAGCCGGCACCCGACACGGCACCGATCGCGGTGAACGTCGCGTCGACCTCGCACACGGTGAGTGCGGCCGTCTCGGCCGATGCCGGAACTGCCCGCAGCGCAGCCCAGCCGACGCCGATCTGGCGCTGTAGCAGTTCCCCCGCCAGCCAGGACACGACGATCGGAACCTCGCCGTCACCGGCTGCCCGCAACAGAGCGGCGAGGCGTTCGATCTTGGCCAGCCGGGCGGACGTCGCGCCGATGTCGGCCGAGGCGGCGGCAACCTCGGCTAACAACACGCGGTCAGCGTCGCATGCGGGAGCGACAGCGGGTCAGCAGTTCGAGAGCAGTCGATCGAGCACCCGCACGCCGAAGCGCAGACCCTCGATTGGTACACGCTCGTCGATGCCGTGGAAAAGCGCGGCGAAGTCCAGATCGGCCGGCAGCAGCAGCGGCGAGAAGCCGAAGCAGCGCATGCCCAGCGTCGAGAACGACTTCGCGTCGGTGCCTCCGCTCATCAGGTACGGCACCGGGTGCGCGCCGGAGTCCTCTGCGCGCAGCGCCGCGGACATGGCCTCGACGAGCGCGCCGTCGAAGGACGTTTCGACGGCGATGTCGCGCACAATGAACTCGCGCTCGACCCCCTCACCGATCAGGTCGTCGATCGCCGCGAGGAGGGCGTCCTCCTGGCCCGGGAGGAAGCGGGCGTCGATCGTCGCCTCGGCCCGTGACGGGATCACGTTCGCCTTGTAGCCGGCTTCGAGCATCGTCGGGTTCGAGGTGTTGCGGATGACTGCGCCGATCATTCGCGCCATACCGCCGAGTTGCGGCAGCCAGGCATCAGGATCGTCGGGGTCGAGGTCGAGACCGGTTGTCACCGCGGTCGCCTCCACCATGCTCCGGACGGTGTCGGTGATCACCACAGGATGCTCGTGCGCCCCGATGCGCGAGACCGCCGCCGCGAGCCGGGTGACGGCGTTGTCGTCGTGCACCATCGAGCCGTGACCGGGGCGCCCGGTAGCGCGCAGGCGCAGCCAGTTCATGCCCTTCTCGGCGGTCTGGATCAGGTAGAGCCGAGTGCTCTCGTCGAGCGAGACGCTGAACCCGCCGACCTCGCTGATCGCCTCGGTACAGTCGGCGAAGAGGTCCGGATAGTTGTCGACCAAATAGTGCGCGCCCTGCCGGCCGCCGGCCTCCTCGTCGGAGACGAAGGCCAGCACGACGTCGCGCGGTGGCTTGCGCCCGGTGCGGGCCCACTCGCGGACGAGCGCGAGCGTCATCGCGTCCATGTCCTTCATGTCGATCGCGCCGCGACCCCACAGGTAACCGTCGCGGACCTCGCCGCCGAACGGGTCGAGCGACCACTCACTGGCCTCCGCGGGCACCACGTCCAGGTGCCCGTGGATCAGCAGCGGCGCGCGGCTCGGGTCGCTGCCCTCGATGCGGGCGATCGTGGACGCCCGGCCCGGCGCGGCCTCGATGATCTGCGACGCGATGCCGACCTCGTCGAGCTTGGTCGCGACCCACTCGGCAGCGGGACGCTCCGGATGGGTGGGGTTGGACGTGTTGATGCGGATCAGCTCGCCCAGCAGGTCGACGACCTCGTCCTGTGCGGTGACTACGGCGGTGGCGATCGAATGGGACTGGCTCATAGGTCGTTCCTACCAGGCATCGGCGGCGTGCGGACCGCCGTTCAGTGGGTGCGGCGGCCGCGCCGGCCTGCGCTGGCCACCATTACGGTGACGGCCAGCGCGAGGAGGGCGAGGACTGCGCCGAGCAGCCGTGAATCGTCTATGCCGAGCAGCGACTTGCTGCCGGGTGCGTCGAACGGGGCGGCGAATGCGGTGCTCTTCGAGCGGGTGCCCGGTGTCGACGAACGCACCGACACCGTGCGGGTGGCGGTCTCGGGCAGCGTGCTGCGGCTCGGGGGCGCCGGATTGACGGAGCCGACAGTGAACGGCGCGACCGGCAACGGCGCGACCGGCAACGGTGCGGCAGCGAACGGTGCGGCAGCGAACGGTGCGGCAGCCGACGGCGCGGCCGGGTGGCCGGTGGGCGACACGGTCGCAGTGCTGCTCGGGGTCGACGTCGACCTGCTCGGTGGCGCGGTAACGGTGCCCGAGTGTTGGGGGGGCGGGGTGATGACGGGCGTCGTCGTCCTCCGGGGCTCGCGGTACACCGTCTTGGCCGCGGCCTTCGCCGCCTGATCGGCGGCCTTGCGCGCCGTCTGTTGCGCCTTGCGCGCGGCGTGTTCGGCCCTGGCGCGCTCATGCCGGCAGGACGTGCTGGAGTGGTGGCAGCGTTGGTGCTGTTGTGCGCTGTCGGCGGACGCCTGCGGCAGACCGCTCGCGAGGGCCACGACAAGGCACACCAGCGTTACCAAGAGGGCGCGCACCACGCGCACCGGCTGGTAGCGGAACATCGGCATCCCCCTTGACTGCTGCGGCCCGGCCCGGTTGGCGAGCATCCTTCCGACCTGACGGGGTCTTGACGCGGATTTTTGGTCGGACAATTCATGTTAGCTCCTTGTGAGCCAGAACGGTGGGAAATTCCGGCGAAAACCTCCGGCGAATCCGGCGCCCGTGTGCTCCGGCAGGCTCGGGAGGGCCCGTCGTCCGTGGGCTAGACTCGCTGGGCACTCGTCCGGGTGGCGGAATGGCAGACGCGCTAGCTTGAGGTGCTAGTGCCCTTTACGGGGCGTGGGGGTTCAAGTCCCCCCTCGGACACCCTACAGGCCCCGTATTTGCTGGCCTCCAGCGCTCGCAGAGGCCGCCGTGCTAACCGTTTGCTAACGGACGGA
>DAITQD010000199.1:0-3757 GCA_036833255.1 Jatrophihabitantaceae bacterium | reverse complement strand
TGGGGCAGGCCGTCCGGGCCGAGTGGCCAGCCAGGATTGTGCGCGACTTCCCACAGGTGCCCGTCGGGGTCGGCGAAGTAACCGCTGTAGCCGCCCCACTCCGCGGCCTTGGCGGGCTTGGGGATCGTCGCGCCTGCCACCGCCGCGGCCGCCAGTGCGGCGTCGACGCTCGCGGGGGAGTCGACGTTGATCGACAGGGTCACGCCGCGGAAGGCCTCGGTGGTGCGCGGCTCGGCTTGCGCGTCGGCCGCGAGATCGTCCTGGCCGTACAGGCCGAGCAGGCCCCCCGACGTCCGGAAGAAGCTGATGTCGCCCTCGACCGAGCCGGGCGAGAGCTCGAAGCCCAGCGCTCGGTAGAAGCGGGTCGAGGCGGGCACGTCACGCACGCCGAGGGTGACCAGGCTGATGATCGCGGGAACCGTCATGGATCGCAGCCTAGGACGGTGCGCCGACACCGCTGCTACGAAGCGAAAGTGTCAGCCCGCGGAGCTAGGGTGAAGGACGAAGCCAGAGAGGGAGTGGACGATGCCGACCCACGACAGCGGCCAGAGCCGGCCACAGCGCCAGAACGAAAAGACCGATGAGGTCGAGACCAGCGCCGACTCCAACACCGACGTCTCCGAGCGCCACGAGAAGCTGACCGAGGACGTCGACGCGATCCTCGACGAGATCGACGAAGTCCTCGAGACAAATGCCGAAGACTTTGTTAGGGCGTTCGTCCAAAAAGGAGGCCAATAGAAGACGCACCGCCTGACGTCGAGCCCCGCGACGCGAAGTGGGTAGGGTCGCAGAGCACGCACTGATCGGGGCGACAGGGGAGCGGTGTTGAGTATCGAGCGGGCAGGCGGACGCGGCGCCGACCACGGGATCCTGCGCTACGCCACCTCGCCCGGCTCGTCCTCGTTCGCCGAGTTCCTTTCGGCCGCGGCACCCAACCTGCTGCCCGGCACCGGGTTCGTCCCCGCGCTCACCCCGCACGGCACGACCATCGTCGCCGCGGCCTTTGCCGGCGGCGTGATCATGGCCGGTGACCGGCGCGCGACGGCCGGCAACCTCATCGCCTCGCGCGACATCGAGAAGGTCTTCGCCTCCGACGACCACTCGCTCGTCGGCATCGCGGGCACCGCCGGCGTGGCCATCGAGATCGTGCGGCTCTACCAGGTGGAGCTCGAGCATTACGAGAAGATCGAAGGCACCCAGCTCACCCTCGAGGGCAAAGCGAACCGGCTCTCGACGATGATCCGCGGCAATCTCGCCCAGGCGCTGCAGGGCCTCGCGGTGCTGCCGCTGTTCGCCGGCTTCGACCTCGACGCCCCCGACACCGCGAGCGCGGGCAAGATCTACAGCTTCGATGTCACGGGCGGGCGTTACCCCGAGCAGCACTACCACTCCGTCGGCTCGGGCTCCCTGTTCGCGCGCGGCGCGCTGAAGAAGCTGTGGCGCCCGGACCTCGACCGCGCCGGTGTGATCCGGGTCGTCGTCGAGTCCCTCTATGACGCGGCCGACGACGACTCCGCCACCGGCGGCCCCGACCTGACCCGCGGCATCTACCCCGTCGTCATGCTGGCCACCGCCGCGGGCACCAGCCGCGTCACCGACGACGAGCTCGACACGGTCGTCCGCGCCATCCTCGCCGACCGCGAAGCCCGCCCGGGCGCCTGAGCCAGGAGACATCACCATGTCAATGCCGTTCTACGCGTCCGCCGAGCAGATCATGCGCGACCGTTCGGAGTACGCACGCAAGGGCATCGCGCGCGGCCGCAGCGTTGTCGTGATGACCTACGCCGACGGCGTGCTCTTCGTCGCCGAGAACGCCAGTTCGGCGCTGCACAAGGTCAGCGAGATCTACGACCGCATCGCCTTCGCCGCCGTCGGGAAGTACAACGAGTTCGAGAACCTGCGGGTAGCCGGCATCCGGCTGGCCGATCTGCGTGGCTACTCCTACGACCGCCGCGACGTCACTGCGCGCGCGCTGGCCAACGCCTACGCCCAGACGCTGGGCACGATATTCACCGAACAGCAGAAGCCCTACGAAGTCGAACTCTGCGTGGCCGAGGTCGGTGCCTTGCCTGCCGATGACCAGCTCTACCGGTTGTCCTACGACGGCACGATCGTCGACGAACCGGAGTTCCTCGTCATGGGCGGCCAGGCCGATTCACTGACCACGGAGATGCGCGGCGAGTTCCGCGCCGGGCTCGAATTGGGTGACGCGCTCGGTGTCGCCGTTGCCGCGCTCGGCTCGGTCGGTGGAACCAACGGCGCCGCCCGCTCGCTGCCTGCCAGCCAGCTCGAGGTGGCCGTGCTGGACCGCAACCGAGGCTCGCGCAAGTTCAAGCGCGTCACGGGCCTGGCACTCACCGAGCTGCTGCCCGCCGACCACGGCGAGCCGCCGTCGGATCCGGCACCGGCCGACACGCCCCCTCACGACGAGGATGGCCCGCCCCCTGCCTGAACCGATTTGTGCCGCTGCCCGTGTTCCCCCGTGTGGCAGTAGCAACGAGCATGGTTACCACCCCGGGAGGTGGCGTGACCAGTAGCGAGGCCGACCTGCTGCGTACCTTGCACGACGAGCACGCCCGCGCGCTGTGGTCCTATGTGGTCAACCTGACCAACGGCGATCGGGGAAAGGCGCAGGACGTCGTCCAGGAGACACTGCTGCGCGCCTGGCGCAATCCGCAGGTGCTCGACCAATCGCGGGGCTCGGCGCGAGGGTGGCTGTTCACCGTCGCCAAGCGGATCGTCATCGACGACTGGCGCGCGGCGCGCAGCCGGCCCGAGTACGTTACCGACGAGGTGCCCGAGCCGTCCGTTGCCGACGTCACGGAGCAGGCGGTGGATCACCAACTGGTGGCGGCTGCGATGCGGACGCTGTCACTTGAGCACCGCGAGGTGCTGTTCGAGTGCTACCTGCGCGGCGCATCGGTGGCCCAGGCCGCCGCCACGATCGGCGTGCCGCCGGGCACGATCAAGTCCCGAACGCACTACGCGCTGCGCGCCCTGCGCCTCGCGCTCGAAGAGATGGGAGGTGTGCTATGACCGCAGTCGATCCATTCGCCCACTACGACGGGGCCTACGTCCTCGGCGCGCTCTCAGCCGACGAGAGCGCGGACTTCGAAGGCCACCTGCTGACCTGTGACGCGTGCATGGACCGGGTGCGCGGCCTGGAGCCGCTGCCGGCTCTACTGGCCGGGCTTGCGGCCAGCGCATACGACGGCGCGCAGGACGGCCCACCCGAGACCCTGCTGCCCGACCTGCTGCGTCACGTCGGTTCCGAGCGACGCCGGCGGCACTGGCTCACGGCGGGCCTGGCCGGACTGGCCGCCGCGTGCCTTGTCGCGCTGACGGTCGTTGCCTGGCCCACCAATCACCCGACGACGCCCGGTTCCGGCGCGTCGGCGCCGCAGGCGATGAGCGCAGTGATCAGCAGTCCCGTGCGCGCCACGGCCGCGCTCACCGACGTCGGCTGGGGGACCGAGATCCGGCTCTCCTGTCACTACGCCGCAGGTTACGCACCCGGCATCGACTACCAGCTCGTGGTGTTCGACAGGAAGAACGTCCCGCATCCCGCGGGCACCTGGGCATTGACGCCGGGCAAGGTCACCAACTTCACGAGCGGCACCGCGCTGCCGCGTGATCAGATATCCAGAGTCGAGATCACGCTGCCGGACAACCAGCCGATCCTGCAGCTGACGATCTGAGCGCCGCGTTCACGTGAATGACCTCTCCATGTGACGACAGTGGTTCAGCGGTGAATGGC
>DAITQD010000198.1:0-3784 GCA_036833255.1 Jatrophihabitantaceae bacterium | reverse complement strand
GAGGAAACCACCGACCACTGTCATTACATGGAGAGGTCATTCACGTGAACGCGATCGAGGCGCAAGATCCGTCGTTACGCGCCGCGTTCGCGAGCTGGCGCAGGCGCGTAGATGGATTCCTCAGATGCGCCCAGACATGTGGATGAGCACGCCTTGGTTCCGCCCTAATCCTCAACCGTGGCGTGGAGGACGGACATTGGCGACGGCGTCGGGGTGATGCCGTCGAAGCGCAGGCCGGCCGAGGTCACCAGGGCCTCCAGTTCCTCGACGGTGCGCTCGCGTCCGGTGAGCATTCCGAGCATGGTCAGGTCGATCATCTTGGCCATGTGCGGCTGGTCGCCGGGAGCGATCACGAGCTCGAGCGACACAATGCGGCTGCCCGGACGGCCGTCGCGCGCGATGTTGGCGAGGATCCGTCGCGCGGCCTCGTCGTCCCAGTCGTGCAGGATCATCGACAGCACGTAGGCGTCTCCCTCGGGTACGGCCTCGAAGAAGTCGCCGCCGATCGACCGCAGGCGCGAACCCAGGCCGAAGGCCTTCATGGCGGCTTCGGCGTCCTGCACCACGTGCGGCAGGTCGAGCACTATGCCCTCGAGGGTCTCGTCACGTTGCAACAGTTGGGCGAGCACAGCTCCGTCCGCACCACCGACGTCGACGACTGTCCGCGCCCCGGCGAGTTCAATGGTCGTCGCCGCGGCAATCTTGATGCCGCTGGTGAGGTTGGCCATCGCGCGGGTGAATCGGTTGACCTGCTCCGGCTCACCGGACACCCATTGGAAGAACGGCGCGTCGTAGTGGAGTTCCGCGGCCGGACGGCCGGTCCGCACGCCATCGACGAGGCGACCGAAGGCACCGTAATGCGTCTCCATCCACATCAGGGCGAGGTCGCGCATCGAGCCGGGAGCGTCGGACACGAGCGTCCAGCCGAGCGGCGTCAGGGCGTAACGACCCTCGCCGGCATCGGTGAACACGCCGAGCGAGGCGAGGGTGCGGACGAGGCGCGCAGTCGAGGCCGGATCGGCTTGGACCGATGTTGCGAGCTCGGCGCTCGTGCGTGGCCCTTCCGTCAGCTGATCGGGTATGCCGAGCTTGGCACAGGTGTAGAGCCCCTGTGCCACCTGGAAACCGGCGAGCATCTGGACCATCTGGACGGGCGGTGGGATCTCGTGCATGACGCTCTCCTTAGGAGGGTGGATGTGCTGATAGTCTGGGCTAATTCATTAGAAGTCAAGTAACTAGACATCTAAGTACCTGTCGAAAGGAAGGACATGGCACAGCCGATCCGGGTCGGGCGCGGGTTCCGTCGCGAGTTCCCCGGGTGCGACGAAGGCGCAGCGGAGGCACTGGCCAATCTCATCCGCGCGTCGAACGAGGCACTCGGCGAACTCGACCGCCGCCGCCGCAGCCTCGCCGATCTCTCGGCAAGTGGCTTCGAGGCGCTGGCTGTGCTCGACGGCGCCGGAGAGCCCCTCACGGGCACCGACATCGCGAGCCATCTGCTCGTGACGACAGCGAGCATCACCTCACTGCTCGACACCCTCGCCCGCCGCGGCTACATCGAGCGAACACCGCACACAACCGACCGGCGTAAGACCCTCGTCTCGATCACGAATGCCGGTCGCGAACTCGTCGACGGTATGCTGCCCGCGGTCCACACCGCGGCGACACAACTTCTGGGCGACCTCCCGCCCGCCGAACTAGAGACCCTCGTATCCGTGTGCACACATCTGCGGACGCGCGTCGCACAGGTGTCCGACCTGCTGCCGCCGACCCCCCGGCCACGACGCCGTCCGACCTAAGCAGATCGTGTGACGTCGCGCGACGCTCAGGTGCTGGCGGACCACGTTCTCGACCGCGACAGGTACGCGATAACTACCCTGGGACGCCGTTCGGCGCTGCCACCGAGACAGACACCGATCCGCCCGTTCACCGCGCCGAGCGTTTCCCGAGATGTGGTCCGAATGCGGAATGCCGAACACGCATTACGACACGCCTCGCGGCATACGATCCGCAATTGTGGCGCTCCAGATTCGGCGATCGGACTGGGACGCCCGACCCACGTTCCGAACCGACCTCGGCAGCCGATCTTGAATGAAGATGCCGTCACGTGTATCGCCATGCACAGCCGCAACGCACTGAATTCGGCAAATCCGGTCGTGTCCGGTGGTCGGCGACGTACCGATTGGGGAACCCGCTGCGGACGTCGTCGGGCCGGGTTGGGGCCAGCAGCGTGATTACCGGGAACGGATCCCCTTGCGAGGATCCCGTGACTCGGAAGGAACAGCGGGTGAGTGACGGTCGGAGGCGGCGTACATCATGATTGGTCGATGCTGCGTGGACGACTGCTGATGGAAAGCCTTCGGGTCGGCGCCGAACTGGCTGTACGGGATCTAACGGTGAGGCGGCTAGGGCGAGAAGACGTCTCCGCGTCCGCGTCGGCAACCCAGCCGAAGGCATGGGCCTTTCTCGACTTCGAGGCACCGGATGAGCGCGTCGAGGAGCTGGCCGCCGCCCTGGCCGCGGCGCTCCTGCCAGATGACGGCTGGTACGCCAACTTCGAGGTCGGTGATGAGCACGTGGTGATCTTCGCTGACAAGGTGTTCCGCTACGTCAAGGGTGATCGCGACGCACATCGCGAAGCCGTGGCCTACGCTCTAGCCGCCGGGACGCCGAAGCAGCAGATCGACTGGGGCGAGTGACGCTGCGCTGAGCAGGCTGGTCGGCGGCTGGCGCACCGCTGTTCGGCGCTGATCGGGTCGGGATCCTTCTCGGGCGATGAGGCCGCAACTGGGCGTCAGCGGTCGACGGGCGGCTCGAACCGGAGCTAGGTTTTCGAGGATGACCAGTCGTGCGCGCGTGGCTGTGGTGACTGGCGCCAACCACGGCATCGGAGCGGCCGTCGCCAAGGCGCTGGCGCGCGACGGTGTTGCCGTGTTGTGCAGCTTCCTTCGGCTCGATGATCCGGTCGACCCCGCCACGCCTGAGACCTACCGCACCAACCGGCAAGGTGGGGCCACGGATGTCGTTGCCCGCATCGAGGCGGCAGGTGGACGGGCGTCTGCCCTCGAGGCCGATCTCTGCGATCCGGACGTTGCTCCCGGACTCTTCGATGCTGCGGAAGCGCAGTTCGGTCCGGTCAACATACTGATCAACAACGCGACCGGTTGGGTGCAGGACACATTCGCCCCGCGAGAGCGCGACCGGTTCGGTCGTCGACTCGCACCAGTTACCGCACGGACGTGGGAACAGCAGTTCCGGGTTGACGCGATGGCTCCAGCGCTACTCATCGCCGAGTTCGCACGACGTCACCGAGCGGGGTCGGCTAACTGGGGACGGATCATCGGCATGGCCTCAGGCGGGGACATGGGCTTCCCCGATGAGGTGTCCTACGGGGCCGCGAAGGCCGCCCAGGTCAACTACACGATGTCTGCGGCAACCGAACTAGCTGACCTCGGGATCACTGCCAACATCGTCTATCCGCCCGTCACCGACACAGGCTGGATCACCGACGACGTCCGTGCCGGAGTCGCCTCCAGTTCGCTGCACTTCCACATCGCGACCCCGAGCCAGGTCGCCGATGTCGTCACCTACCTCGCCTCCGACGCCGCTTGGCTCATCACCGGCAACTCCATCACCCTGCGCTGACCGTTTCACATAGGGAACCGCTTGCGGCGAGTGACGGAGGTTTCCGCGATCGCCGATGACAGACATCGACCGTCACCGCAAGCGGATCCGCTTGCGAGAACGGTGACCGTGGCTGGCCGCGCCGTTCGCCGTGGTCGCT
>DAITQD010000197.1:0-3840 GCA_036833255.1 Jatrophihabitantaceae bacterium | reverse complement strand
GACAAGGTGCGCGCCGAAGGCCCCGACCTCTAGCCGACTTCTTCATCCCGGCTTTGACCCCGCCATCGTCGCTGCGAACGAAGATTCGCGACGATGGCGGGGTCAAAGACGATGGGTCTGGGCGCGTAGGGCGCGCACCAGATCGTCGGCGGTCGTCACGGGCAGATCGCAGAGCATCCCACGACAGGCGTATGCCGCCGCTTTCCCTTGCACCAGCGGGCGATCGGCGAGCAACGGCACACCATCGGCGTCGGGCTCACCGCTGACCACGACGGCCCCGGGTGGCCGGTGCGACCAGGCGGCGGCCGTGAGTTCGCCGCCGTCAGGCTCGCCGACCACGGCCACCTGTACCGGCCCGGCGACGAGACCCTCGGCGGCGGCGAGCGCCCAGCCGAGGAAGCGCGGCTGACGTGTGCCGAGCTCGCTGACGATCCGCAGCGCGTCCTCGGCGGCTTGCCGGTGCTCGTAGGAGCCGGTGAGCGCGGCGTAGGTCAGCAGCGCGTGGGCCAACGCGCTCGATCCCGACGGCGTTGCGTTGTCGGTCGGGTCCTTCGGGCGCCGCACCAACTTCTCGGCGTCGTCACCCGTATCGAAGAATCCGCCTGAACCGTCGGCGAACTGCGCGAGCGCGAAGTCGAGCAAGGCACCTGCCTCGCACAACCAGCGTGGACTGCTGGTCGCCTGGTGCAGCGCGAGCAATCCCTCGGCGAGATCGCCGTAGTCCTCGGCCACCGCGCGCGCGTCGCCGACGGCGCCGTCGCGCGACGTACGCCGCAGCCGGCCGTCGACGACGTGTACTCGCAGTACCAGATTCGCGCAGGCAAGCGCCGCGTGAAGGTAACGCGGTTCGCCGAGCAGGACGGCAGCCTCGGCGAGCGCGGCGATCGCCAGCCCGTTCCACGCCGCGACCACCTTGTCGTCACGAGCGGGCTGCGGGCGGGCTGTGCGTGCGGCGAGCAGGGCGGCGCGAAAGTCCTGCCATTGTTGAGGATTCTCCGGATCGCGCAGTAACTGCAGCGTCGAGGCGCCGACCTCGAACGTCCCCTCGGCTGTGACGGAGAACAGCGCTGCGGCGGCCTCAGCGTCCGCACCGAGCAACTCGGCTAGCTGCGTCGGCGTCCACACGTAGGTCAGCCCCTCGACGCCGTCGGTGTCGGCGTCGAGCGCGGATGCAAGACCGCCTTGCGACGTGCCCAGGTCGCGTAGCAGGAAGTCGGCCGTCTCCCGCGCGATGCGCTCCGCCAGCGGCGAGCCGGTGAGCCGGAACCAATGCAGGTACACGCGCAGTAACAGCGCGTTGTCGTAAAGCATCTTCTCGAAGTGCGGCACCACCCACGCCTGGTCGACGGAGTAGCGCGCGAAGCCGCCGGCCAGTTGGTCATACATGCCGCCGCGCGCCATCGCGTCGAGCGTGCGCTCGGCCATCGCCAGCGATGCCGGCGCTCCCGTGCGCTCGTGCTGGCGCAGCAGGAACTCGAGCACCATCGACGGCGGAAATTTGGGCGCACGCCCGAAGCCGCCGTTGGTCTCGTCGAACTGCGGCACGAGGCCGGCGGCGGCCTCGTCCAGATGCCCGGCCTCGGGAACCGCTCCCCCGGCGAAGTCGGGGACGGCGGCCTGGGCTATCGCCGACACGATCCGCTGCCCGGCCGCGAGCACCTCGGCACGCTCGTCCCGCCATGCCTGGGCCACCGACAGCAACAGCCGGGTGAACTGCTCGCGGGGAAAGAACGTGCCGGCGAAGAACGGCGCGCCGTCGGGGGTGAGCAGACACGTCATCGGCCAGCCGCCCTGGCCGGTCAGTGCAGTGGTCGCCTCCATGTAGACGGAGTCGACGTCGGGACGCTCCTCGCGGTCGACCTTGATGCTGAGGTAGTGCTCGTTGAGCACCGCGGCGACGTCGGCGTTCTCGAACGAGTCGTGCGCCATCACATGGCACCAGTGGCAAGCCGCGTAGCCGACTGACAGCAGGATTGGCACCTTGCGCCGGCGGGCCTCGGCGAACGCCTCGTCGCACCACGGCCACCAGTCGACCGGATTGTCGGCATGCTGACGCAGGTACGGCGACGTGGACGACGCGAGCCGGTTCATCCCCCCACCCTGCCAGGGCGTTCAGCGGTAGGCCCGTACGGCACCGTCCAATAAGAACCGGTCAGTACGGGCCGTCGAGGTTCTCGTGTGGGGTGACGTAGGTCGTGCCGACAGCGCCACCGGGACCGCGCTGGATCACGTCGGTGCGGCGCCGGGTCGACATCCAGACCACTGTGATGATCAGGCTGAGCGCGCCGACGATCATCAAGATCACGCCGATGGTGCCGAGGTTGATCCCGTTGACGTGCTTGGTGATGGCGAACTTGAGAATCGCGCCAAGCGCGATCAAGAAGAGACTGCCTCCGAGACGCATTGCGAGCTCCTCGTTTGTTTTGGCCGACGGACTGCAGCCGCAGCCAATCAGTTCGGCTTCACAGGTTTGGTACCCATCTCGGCGCCGTTTCCAAACACCTGCTGACCCGCACACAACCCTATTGACTCAAATTCAACAATACTCTAGGTTGCACAGATATGGCAGAGCGCAGCTATGACGTCGTCCTGTTCGGCGCGACCGGATTCGCCGGCCAATTGACGGCCGAGTACCTGGCGCGGCACGCACCGGCCGACTGCCGCTGGGCGCTCGCCGGGCGCAACGCGGCCAAGCTGGAGACCGTCCGCGATCGGCTCGCAGCGATCGACCCCAGGCTGGCGGACCTGCCGTTGCTGAGCGCCGATGTCACCGACCCTGCCACCGTGCGCACCGTCGCCGAGAGCGCCCGCGTCCTCATCACGACTGTCGGGCCGTACGCGCTCTACGGCGAACCGCTCGTCGCCGCGTGCGCCGGTGCGGGCACCGATTACCTCGATCTGACCGGGGAACCCGAGTTCGTCAACACCACCTACGTTCGCCACCACGCCCGCGCGGTGCAGACCGGTGCGCGACTGGTGCATTCCTGCGGCTTCGACTCGATCCCACACGACCTCGGCGCCTACTTCACCGTGCTCCAACTCCCCGAAGACGTGCCCCTTCGGGTGTCCGGCTTCGTGCGGTCGTCCGCAGCAATCTCGGGCGGGACGTTGTATTCGCTGCTGACCGGCTTCTCGCGCATCCGCGCCAATGTGAGCGCCGCCCGGCAGCGCAAGGCGGCCGAACCGATGCCCGCGGACCGCTCCGCGCGCGCGGTCATCGGGCGCCCGCACCGCAATCCCACCGGGGACGGCTGGGCGGTGCCGCTGCCGACACTCGACGGCCAGGTGATCGCCCGCTCGGCACGCGCAATCCCCCGCTACGGCCCGGACGTCCGCTACTCGCATTTCGCCGTGGTCCCGGGATTGCCGATCGCCGTGGGCGGCGTACTCGGGGTCGGCGCGATCATGGGCCTCGCGCAGATCCCGCCCGCGCGCAAGGCCATCCTCAACCGTCTCCAGCCCGGCGACGGACCGTCCGCCGAGAAACGGGCCCGCAGCTGGTTCACCGTCACGTTCGTCGGCGAGGGCGGCGGCGAGCGCGTCGTCACCCGCGTCTCCGGTGGCGATCCAGGGTATGACGAGACGGCAAAGATGCTCGCGGAAACTGCGATGTGCCTGGTCTTCGACGAACTGCCAGCTACCGCGGGCCAGGTGACGACGGCCGCCGCAATGGGCGACGCCCTGCTGGCGCGCCTCCAGAAAGCCGGCATCAGCTTCGAAGTGCTCAACGCGTGAACCTTGTCGGTGTCGAGGCGCTGCGCGAGGAGCGGCTGGCGTTCCTGACCACGATCGAGTCGCTCAGCGACGAGGAGTTCGAGAGCGGCCGCACGCTCTGCGCCG
>DAITQD010000196.1:0-3943 GCA_036833255.1 Jatrophihabitantaceae bacterium | reverse complement strand
GGACAACTCCTTGCTGAAGCACACCTTCCAGGAGCCACCCTCCTTGACGACGGGCACCTGCTCGGTCTGGGGCGTCGGGCTCTGCAACGTCGTTACGGTCGCCTGGACGGTCGTGATGCCATTGGTCTTGCTCGTCTTACCGATCGTGTACGACAAGACGCGGGTGGTGCTGCCCAGCTTTGTCGCCATCCCCAACTTGTTGTCGGCTTTGCAGAGCACCTTCTTCGCCGCGTTGACGTCGTTGCTCTTGCCGGCCTCCAGCAGCTTCTTCACCGCCTCCTTGGGGGTCGATGCGGACGCACTCGACCCACCCGAGAGCAGGAGGTATGCGACTACCACGGCGGCGACGAGGACGACCGCGCCGATCGCCGCCCACAGGCCCTTGCGGCTCCCGCCGCCGCCTGCCGGCCCCGGACCGCCCGGGCCGCCCGGCCCGGTGGGGCCACCCGGTCCGCCGTAGCCCGGCGGCGGGTAGCCGGGGGGCGGTGGACCGGAGCCGGGCTGATTCGGGTCCGGTTGGCCGTAACCGGGCTGGCCCGGGTACTGGGGCTGCGGTGGGTACTGCGGTTGCTGGCCCGGGTACTGCGGTTGCTGGGGCTGCTGCGGGTACTGAGGCTGCTGCCCGTAATCGGGCTGGCCCGGGTACTGCGGTTGCTGGCCGGCAGGGTCGCCGGGCGGGGGATAGCCCTGATCAGTCATCGTGGAGCCAATCTCTAGTCGCTCGGGCCCTCATCGCGCGGCGCATCGAGGCGCGCGCCGATCATGTGCCGCTCATCGTTGGGCCCCAGGGAAGGCGCGTCAAGGACCATTCGGGCAAGACTTGCCTCATGTTTGCTCCATACCGGGAGGAACCGCCCGGTCCGGGCGCTAGCTCACGCTCGGCACACCCCTACAGGAAGATGTCGAGCGCCAGGTCCTCCTCGCTGCCCGGCCCGAATCGGTACCGACTGAAGTCGGTGACGCCCGCGTCGCGCAGCACATCATCGTCGACGAAGGTGTTGCCGGTGCATTCCCGGGACGGCCTGACGAGGATCGCGTGGGCCGCGTCGGCCACGATCTCGGGCGTGCGCGCCCCGGCCATGCCGCCTTCACCGCCGACGATGTTCTGCACCGCCGCCGTGGCGATGAGCGTGCGCGGCCACAGGCAGTTGGCCGCGACACCGGCGTCACGCCGCGACTCCGCCACGCCGAGCGTCAGCATCGTCATCGCGTACTTGCTGATCGTGTACGGCGCGTGGTCGCGCAGCCAGCGCCGGTCCATGTTCAGTGGCGGCGACAGGGTGAGCACGTGCGGATTGTCGGACTCGAGCAGATGCGGGAGGGCGAGGCTGGTCAGCGCGAAGGTGCCCCGCGCGTTGATGTCGAGCATCAGGTCGTAACGCTTGGCGGGCAGGTCCCCGACGTTCTGCAGGGTGATCGCCGAGGCGTTGTTGACGACGATGTCGATACCGCCGAAGTGTTCAGCCGTCTGCGCGACGGCCCTGGCAACCGTCTCGTCGTCGCGGATGTCGCCGAGGATCGGCAAGGCCTGGCCACCCGCGGCTTCGATCTCCGCTGCGGCGGTGTGGATCGTGCCGGGCAGTCGCGGGTCGGGCGTGTCGGTCTTGGCGATGAAAGCGACGTTGGCGCCGTCGCGGGCGGCCCGGACGGCGATCGCGAGCCCGATCCCGCGGCTGCCGCCGGACATGATGATCGTTCGGCCGGCGAGAGAATTGCTGGTGGGCACGGCTAAAGACCCTTCGTCGGGAACAACGGTGGGCTCACTCTGCCACCAGGTGCGTTTCAGAGGCGTTCGAGCCGGACCGGCAGGCCGTCCTTGGGCCGGGGGAGCGATGACCAGTCGATCGGCAGCTGGTAGGCCGCCGGCACGTTCCACCGGTAAGCCAGCAACATCTGGTGCAGCACAGCCTTGATCTCCATGCCGCCGAAGGACATGCCGATGCACTTGTGGACGCCGTGGCCGAAGGGCATCCACGCGTTGCGGTGCACCTTGTCCTCGCGACGGCCGTCGGCGAAGCGCTCCGGATCGAAGCGGTCCGGATCCGGCCAGTACTCGCTCAGGTGGTGGACACCGTAGAGGTTGACGCTGACGTAGGTGTCCTTCGCGACGAAATGGCCCATCAGTTCCGTGTCGCGGACCGTCTTGCGCATGACGCCCGGTAGCGGCGTGATGAGCCGCATCGCCTCCTTCATGACGAGATCGAGCGAGACGAGTTTGTCGAGATCGTCGTGTCGGATCGTCGGCATTCCCAATGCCAGCGATTCGGTTCGGCACCGCTCCTGCCACTCGGGGTGCTTGGCGAGGTAGTACGCGATGGCCGTGATCGTGATCGTGATCGTGTCGTGTGCTGCCATCAGCAGGAAGATCATGTGGTTCACAACGTCGTCGTCGGTGAACTGCTCGCCGCCCTCGCCGCGCGCGTGACACAGCGCGCTGAACAGGTCGTCGGCGACGCCGGCCCGCTTGGCCGGCAGTTGCGGGTAGAGGAAGTTCTCCAACACCTTGCGCCCGGCCAAGCCGCGCGCCCAGCGCAACCCGGGCACCGGGAAGCGCACTGCTGCGGTGCCGGCGCGGACGCAGTCGACGAAGGCGGCGTTGAGCCGGTCGGCGTCGGCATCGAGTTTGGCGCCCATGAACGTCCGCGTCGCCACGTCGAGGGTGAGCTGTTTGATCGCGGGGTACACAAGGAAGTCGTCGCCGGCGGGCCACCGCGCCAGGCCGTCAGCCACGGTCGCGTTCATCGGCTCGAGGTAGCCGGCCAACCGCTCGCTGGTGAACGCCTGCTGCATGATCCGCCGGTGTAGATGGTGCTCGTCGAAGTCGAGCAGCATCAGCCCGCGATGGAAGAACGGGCCGATGAGGAACGACCAGCCCGGTCCGCTGCCGAACGCGTGGGACCGGTTCTGCAGCACCTCACCGCACGCGTCGGGACCCTGCGCCGTGACGACCTTGAGGCCGAAGACCCGGATCCAGGACACCGGGCCGTAGCGGTCGTAGCGCTCGCGACTTATCGTCAGCTTTCCGGAGACGAACTGCGCCGTGTAGCCGAGTACTGGCAGACCGCCGTCCCCCGGGACGGGCGCGGCGCGGTCGTCGGCTTCGGGCGATTCGATTGCCATCCGATCCTCGCAATCGGTTGCCTGTATATGCCCCGAACCCTAGACTGATAACGACTGTTGTCAACACTGTCGGAGGTGCTTGTGGTGATGGCGGAAGCGCGTCCGTACCGGGGTGTTGCGCTCGAAGACCGGCGCGACAAGCGTCGGCAGGCGTTGCTCGAGACGGGTTTGGGCTGCCTCGCGGAAGACGGTCTGTCCGGCGTCAGCGTGCGCTCGATCTGCGCCCGCGCACGCCTCACGCCGCGCTACTTCTACGAGAGCTTCGCCGATTTGGATGCGCTCCTGGTGGCCGTCGTCGACGCCGTCGCCGCGGAGGTCGCCGAGGTCGCTCTCGCGGCTATCGCGGTGGCGCCGGATGATCTCACGGCGCAGGTGCGGGCTGCGGTCGATGCCGGGTACGGGGTGGTGGCACGCGATCGGCGCAAGGCCAACGCGCTGCTCGTCGCGAGTGCCGGGCACGGCCCGCTGCTCCACCGCCGGCAGGAGATCGTCATGCAGTACGCCGAACTTGCGCTGGCGAACCTGCCGCCGCTCGGCAGGTTGACGGCTACCGATCGCCGTCGGGCTCGCGCGACCGCGCTGTTCCTGATTGGCGGGGCGGCTGAAGTGATCTGTGCCGTGCTGTCCGGGTCGCTTCGGCTTTCGCGGGTGCGTGTCGTTGATCAGTTGACTGCGCTCGGGGTCGCGGTGCTCGCGCAGCCGAGGCCCTAGGCGGGTTGAAAATCTCAGCGACGAGGAGTTGGGATCGCGGTGCGGCGCCGCCCTCGGGTCGCCTTACGCTCGCTTCTCCGGTCGGTTGCGCTGGAAGATCAACGTGCGAAAT
>DAITQD010000195.1:0-3949 GCA_036833255.1 Jatrophihabitantaceae bacterium | reverse complement strand
GACTCCTCGCAGGGCCGCCCGTCGGTGGAGTAGCGCGCCGCGAGTTCGCGCGACTGCACGAGGTCGAACACCTCGAAGCCGTGGACGTCGAGGAAGCCGGTCACCTCTGCGGGTGCGACGCCGAACGTGATCGGCTCGCCGACCAGGGCGATCGCGCGCGCGCCGAGCCGGCGCACCTGGCTGAACAGGCCGATCCCGGGGAGCTGGTGCCAGAAGTCCATCGCCAGCGTCGATCCGGCGCTGCACACCTCGTTCAGGGTGTCGAGCGTGTTGCTGACCGCGGTTCGGCTCAGGTACGGGCTCACGCCCTCCCACACCACGAACGTCCGCGCGCCCACGACGAATCCGCTGTCTGCCAGGCGCTTCGCCAGCGAGTCGGTGCGGAAGTTGATCTCGACACGGTTGATGTGGTTGCCGCCGAAGAGCTTCGGGTGCGCCGCGACGATGGCGGCCTTGCGCCGGGACAACGGCGGCAGGTCGATCTCGTAGACCGGCCGTCCGGCCAGCTCGTCGGCGAAGCGGTAGGCCCGGCTGTCGTAGCCGGCACCGAGGATCAGCACCTGCGCGGTGGCGGCATCGGTGAGCGCGGCAAGCAGATGCTCGTCGATAAAGCGGTGCCGGCACAGGGCGAAGGCCGACACCCCCGCCAGCGGGTGGCGTTCGGCGAGTTGGACAAGCGGGCTGCCCAACCGCAACGGCGCCAGCAACGCCTTACTCGTCGGGCTCAGAAACGCCGGCGCGTACTCGTCGCTGACGATGCGCTCGGCCGGCGGGCGCTCCAGCTCGAGCACCCGCCCGAGCGTCGTCCACTGCGCCGTGGAACTGGGTCGCTCGGTGGTGTGCAGGTCACACGGCAGCAGCGGGATGCGCACCGGTTCAGCGCTTCGGGGAACCGGCCGGTCGCCGCTGCGCGGTCAGCCATTCGGCGACCACGTCGGGGCCGGCATCCGCGCCGATGAGATCTACGACCGCATGTCCGACGGCGGCCGCCCGCAGCACCCGGTTGCCGATGTCGTCGATGTCCCCCCACGGCAGGTACGGCTTGGCAATCATGAGGCTGGCGATGCCGTGCGCCGCGGCCCACAGGTCCAGGGCCACGGGCACGGGATCGCCGTCGGCGAAGATTCCGGCCGCCATGCACGCGGCCACCGTCTGAGTGAAATGCAGGAAGGCACCCGAGCGGATGACGTCGTCGACCTTTGGCGGGGTGAGGCAGGGCTCCATCGCCGCGACCCGGTAGTGCTCGGGATGCTCGACGGCGAAGTGGACGTAGGCCAGGCCCTGGGCGCGCAGCCGAGCGAGCGGGCGGTCGGCCGGGACCGTGGCCGCCGCCGCCTGGATCGCGGTATCGAGTTCGGCGAACACGTCGGACACGACGGCGTCGAGCAGCGCGTTCTTGTCGGCGAAGTGCAGGTAGATCGACGGTGCGGTGACGCCCACCGCGTCGGCCACCGCGCGGATGGACATCGCGTCGGCGCTGGCCGACTTGGCGAGCAGCGCCTTTGCGGCGTCGACGATCTCGGCACGCAAATCCTCGCCGCTGCCGCGCTGAGCCCGGCGGCGGCGGGGAGTGGTGGTGCTCGTCATCCGACTTCCACCGACTCGCGGTGGCGGATCGCTTCGATGGGGGCCGGGGCTTCGGCCAGGCCGAAGCGGGCGTGCAGTCGGGCGAGCGGAGCCGGTGCCCACCAGTTCCAGCGGCCGGCAAGCCGCATGAAGGCCGGCACCAGGATGCCCCGCACGATCGTCGCGTCCATGATGACGGCGAGGGTAAGCCCCGTGCCGAAGAGCATCATGAACGACACCCGCGACGCGGCGATCGCGGCGAACACGATGGCCATCAGCAGCGCGGCGGCGGTGACGATCCGCCCGGTGCGGCCGAGGCCGAGGGCCACTGCGTGCGCGTTGTCAGCGGACGTCTGCGGCGACTCCAGCCACGCCTCTCGGATGCGCGAGAGCAGGAAAACCTCGTAGTCCATCGACAAGCCGAACGCGAGGCAGAACATCAGCGGCGGCATCGTCGGAACGAGGTAGCCCGTCGTGGTCAGGTCGGGGAACAGCGAGCCGAGATGCCCTTCCTGGAACACCCACACCATCGCCCCGAACGTCGCCGACAGCGACAACGTGTTCAGCACGAGCGCCTTGATCGGTAGGACGATGCTGCCGGTGAACAGGAACAGCACGATGAACGTCGCGAGCGCGATCAACCCTATTGCGTAAGGCATTGCTGCCCCGAGTGCACGCAAGCTGTCGTTGTTTATCGCGGTCTGTCCGGTGAACCGCACGTCCCACGGAGCGGGCACGTCTTTCACCGCGGCCAGTGCCCGCTTGCCGGAGTTCGACTGCGCGTCCTCGCTTGTTTGGACGTTGAGAAAGGTGATCTTGCCGGCGATCATCGACGGACCGCTGGCCGGCGCCGACTCGTGTCCATCGGCGAACGTGCCGGCGGAGGAGGTCACCGACGTGACGTTCGGGACGCGCGACAGTGCTGAGGCGTAGTCGGCGATCCCGCTCGGTGCAGCCGAGATGTCCGAAGCCACCACGGTTATCGTCGAGGAAGCGTTGGACGAGAACTGGCTGCGCAGGCTGTCGCCCACCTGGTGCGCCTGTGCCGACTTCGGCAGCACGTGGTCGTCGGGGTAGCCGAAGTGGGCGTGCAGGAACGGCAGGCCGAGCGCGACGAGGACGGCGGTCACGATCAGCCCGACCGGCAGCGCGCGACGCATGACGGCGCTCGCGAAGCGGTACCAGAACCCCTGCTCGACCGTCTTGACGGCCGGTGCGGATCGGCGCAGCACGCGCCGGATGAAGACCCGCAGATCGAGCGCATCGACGCGCGGACCGAGCGTCGTCAGCATGGCGGGCAGCAGAATCAGCGCAGCCAGTGTCGCCAATGCGACAACGGCGATGCCGGCGTAGGCGAACGAGCGCAGGAAATACACGGGGAAGACGAGCATCGCGGCGAGCGCCAAGCCGACGGTCAGCGCCGAGAACAGCACGGTGCGCCCGGCGGTTTGCATCGTGCGGCGGACGGCGGCCTCGGGCGCCGAGCCGTTGCGCATCTCCTCGCGGTAACGACTGACGATGAACAGGCTGTAGTCGATGGCGAGCGCCAGGCCCAGCGCTGTCGTCATGTTCAGTGCGTAGACCGAGACGTCGGTGAGTATCGACAGGCCGCGCAGGATGGCCATCGTCCCGATGATCGACGTCAGGCCGACGGCAAGTGGGAGTAGTGCGGCGACGAAGCTGCCGAAGACCCAGGTCAGCGCGATCACGGTCAGCGGGATGGCGATCGCCTCGGAGAGCGTGAGGTCGGCCGCGATGTCGTTGTTGACCTGCATGTACGTGCTCATGATCCCGCCGGCGTTGACGGTGACCCCGTCGTGGGTTCCGACGAGCGGGTCGGTCATCTCGGCGGCGCGTTTGGGTGCCGTGCTGTCGTCGCCTGCGACGCGCGCTATGACCAGGGCGGACTTTCCGTCCGCGCTACGCAGACCGCCCGCCTGACCGGCCGGCACCGTCCAGTAGGAGACGACCTGGCTGGCGTACTTCTCGTCCTGCAACGCGTGGACGATCGACAGGCCCTTCGCGCGGGCCGCGGCACTGTCGGTGCCATCGGGGGAACTGACTTCGAGGATGAGGTTGTCGTCGCCGGCGTTGAACTTCGCCTGCAGCAGGTCGTCGGCCTTGCTCGACGCAGAGTGCGGGTCGCGGAACCCACCGGCCGAGAGATGTGCGGCGACCGGCGCGCCGAAGATCACGGCGAGGACGAGCAGAAAACCCGCCGCCACGAGGACGCGGCGCGGTGCCCGGATTCCAATGTTGGCGAGGCGGGTGAGCATGGCGATCTCCTGCGGGGCGAAGTAGTTAGTAGCGCTAAGTTAACGGCGGTAAGGTAGCGCTGTCAAGTACCGCTATCTCCGGTGATCAACAGCGCTCGATGGTCGCC
>DAITQD010000194.1:0-3980 GCA_036833255.1 Jatrophihabitantaceae bacterium | reverse complement strand
CCGTCGATCTGCGCGGATCCTGAGCAGGCGAGATGGCGCGAGATCGGGCTCGCGATAGATCGTTCTGTGCCCACCCGATCGTCGTCAGACACGACCGGACATGCCGAATTGGGGAAGCTCGGCCGTTGCATCGGCATGCGTCTGCTTGCATGTTCTTCGTCCTCGGCGGACCACGTCGGTCGACGACCGGCCCCTACGGCGACGGATCGACAGGGCGCGAAATCCGGCACCCGTGCGTTGTCGACGTCGTCGATCTACACCGCCAAGGCGTCGCGTATGACGTTGTTCCTTGGGTCCTTGCGGTGGTCGCAACACCGATCAGGTGAGGGTGTTGATGGCTGCGTTTTCAGACCGGACGGTCGCCGAGGGCGTGCAGACGTTCTGAGCGGCGATGCAGCGGGGTGAGGTCGAGGACCTCGAGGTGCACGCGGAGGTCGTCGCGGGGGGCGGACCGGTCGGATCTGGCACAGGCGTCCCACGACTCCGCCCACCGCAGGTCGTAGAGCTGCTCGAGAACGGCGACGACGTCGGCGAGGTGCGCTGCGCCGGGCCTGTCGTTCACAGGGCGTCGAACACGTCGGCTATCCGCCGCACGACGACGGCGGGCGTGTAACGGGCAGCGGCCCGTTGCAGGTCGGCGGCGACGGCCTGGCGCCGGTCGGGGTGCTCCAGGAAGTAGGTCAGGCGTTCCTCCAGCTGGCCCTCTCCCGGGTCGTACAGCACGTCCGGATGCTCGCCGGTGATCTCCGGATAGCTGCCGATGCGCGGCAGGATGCAGCAGGTGCCGGTGTGCATTGCCTCGAGCGTCGAGACGCCCAGGCTCTCGTGCGTCGCGGTCGAGACCTGCAACTCGGCCATCCACAGCGCCCGGTAGTAGTCCGGCAGCGGCAGGTCGTTCCCCAGCATCACCTGTTCGGGGTAGTGCTCGGCGAGCGCCGCCACGGCCGCCCCGCCCGCCTGCGTCGGCGGGAAGCGGCGCGTGAACAGCACCTGCACGTCGTGGCGCGGCAGGACCCGGCGCATCACGCGCACGAAGAGCTCCGGGTTCTTGCTGGCAACCGGGGCATGGTTGAAGACGATTGTCGTCCGCGCCCAGCGCTCATCCGTGCGGCACGCGTCGATGCGCTCGTCGTCCAGCGGCAGGCCGACGACCTCGCATTTTGCGTCGAGGGACTTGGCCAGCGGCTCGTTGAAGGCGGAGATGGTGCGCCAGAGCGTTGCCCGCAGATAGTCCGAGACGAGGAAGACGCGATCCAGGACGTGCAGATTGGCCAAATCGAGCAGCTCCATCCGGGGATAGGCCTGAGATCGAAAGGTGTCGGTCGGATCCCAATGACTGCCGTGCGTATAGCCGACCAGCGGCAACTCGAGCCCGAGGTCGAGGAGCATGCGCCGGATCTCGACCGGAAAGGTGGAAAAGGCGTGAAAGGAGAAGACGACGTCGGGCGGCGACGTGCTCAAGACGTCGAGCACTCCGTGGTAGGACGACAGCTGCCACCGGAGCCGCGCGACGCGCTCGTCGTTGTCGGCGGGGCCGGCGATCTCGGGTCGGACGACGTCCCAGCCAGCGGCCCGCAGCCCGGTGCGGATCGCCGTCGAGGCTGTGATCCCATACCCGATCGCGTCGCTGGACGGTTCGGCGCCGGTGGGCTCCGGCCGCTCTGCCGGGACGGTGTATCCGTCGAGGTAGAGGACCCGCCGCACGCTCGCCGGCACGCCTGGCACGCTCACGCTCGGTCCGCGGGCTGCAGCTTGTAGCCGAGGACGGCGTAGTCCTGGGGTCCGTACAGCGTGAGCGCCACCAACTGCTCGACCTGCTGACCGGCGCCGGAGCCGGCGGGCTCGAAGGGGGATCGGTTGGGGTGCAGGGGCCGCACCTCGACCTCGCCGAAGCCGGACGCGGACACGAGGTACTCGGTCAAGGCTGGCGGCAGCGGTGAGCGGTGTGTCGGGTCGTTGTAGAAGTCGCAGGCCGCCATGCGCAGGTTGCTCGGGTTGGGTGTCTCGAGCAGCACGCAGCCCCCGGGACGCAGGGCGTGGCGGGCCGCGGCCAGCAGCGCGAGCAGCTTTTCCACATCGAGGTGCTCGATGAGGTGGAACGCGGTCACCAAATCTACCGTGTCCGGCTGCAGGCCCTGCAGGTGCGCAACGGCGTCGCCGTGGACCAGGTCGAGACCACGCGCCCGGCCCGCCTCGACGAAGACGGGGTTGGCGTCGACGCCCGAGGCGGGCACGCCGGCGTCCCGCAGCAGCGCCAGCCACTCCCCCCGCCCGGAGCCCACGTCCACGACCCCGGCGCCCGCCGCGCCGGCTCGCGCAGCCGCGCCGATGAGCCGGCGCACGTCGGGTAGGTAGTCCGCGAGCTTCGCGGTGACCTCGACCGTCGGCCCCCGGAAGCGGTCGGTGAAGTCGGCGTAGAGGGTGGCGAAGCGCGGCCCGCTGCCGTCGATCTGAACGCGCAGCTCCGTCTCGAGCCCCGCCACCCGCTGCGAGGTCTCGGCCAGCTCACGGGCGAGATCGCGCACCTGCGCCTCGAGCGCCTCCATCCGCTCGGGCGACGTCTGTCCGCGCGGGTCGGTGCCTGCCGAGGTCATCCGGCCGGCACGGTTCCCGCGGCGCCGGTGTCCGGGTCCATCTTCTCCGCCTCGGCCTCACCGGGCCTGGGGATGGTCCGCAGGACACGGGCGGGGTTGCCGGCGACCACGGTGTAGGGCTCGACGTCGCTCAGCACCAGCGAGCCCACACCGACCACTGCGTGTGCACCGATGCGGCAGGGCGCGACGACGATGGCATTGCTGGACACCCACACACCCTCCTCAATGACGACGTCGCGTCCCGACTTCGGCACGGCGACCTGGCGCTGCGCACCGAACGTGGTCCAGTCGTGCGTGCCGGTGAGCACAGAGACGTTGTGGCCGAAGAAGGCGTACTCGCCAACGGTGATCTCCCCGGACGAGAGGTTGAACAGCGCGTTGTTGACCACCGCGGTTGGGGAGATGTGCAGGCGCGAAGGGTCGCCGTACACGAGCGGGCGGAACAGCGCCGGGTCCTCGGTCTCCCTCGCTCCCGACGGCCGCCCGACTGCCGAGGGCCCGCGCCGAAGCGCCGCCCCCAGCCCCCCGGCGCGTTGCACCACCCGCTCACGCAATGACACCCGCGTCCCCTTCCACCGCTGTCGAGGGCTTCACCCTGCTCGGTTTGGCTGCTGCTGTCCACGAGTCGCCGCCTCGGTGGGCGGCCAGGGCCCGGGCGTAGACCTCGGCGTGTACGGCGGCAATGGCGCCCCAGCTCTGGCCCGCCGCCAGCACCCGACCCGCCGCCGTGAGCCGATGAGCAAGGGCACGATCGCTGAGCACCCGCCCCAGCGCGTCGGCCAGCGCCGCAGTGTCACGCGGGGGCACCCGGAGCACGCCGTCGGCCTCGCTCGGCCCGCGCGCCTCGCCGGGGGGTGCGGTGGCGACGACCGGTACCCCGGCCGCGAGCGCGGCAAGCAGCGAACCGGACTTGCGGGTCACGCCGGCGTTGAACGGGAACGCCGCGGCGTCGGCGGCGTGGAGCAGCCGGGAGACCTCGGCGCCGGGCAGGTAGCCGGTGAAGTGCACCTGATCCTGCACGCCGCACGCCGCCGCGACCTCCTCGAGCTCCCGGCGCAGCTGGTGCGCGGCGGCGCTGGGCACGGAGTGGCTCTCCGCTCCGCCGATCAGCAGCAGCTGGACCTCCGGCCGCTGCGCTCGTAGGGCGGCCACCGCGGCGATGAGGCGATCGAGCGCCTTCTCCGGGTGCAGGAAGCCGAAGAACACAACCAGCGGGGCGTCGGGCGCCGCGCCGAGCTCGCGCCGCACGTCGGCCCGGGCCTGGGCCTGATCGCCCGTCGCGAGCTCGACGTTGAGGCCGATCGGCACCTCGAGCGTGGCCGGCGCATTGCGGGGGAAGCGGGCCCGCAGCACGTCCAGATGCTCCGGCGACGGGACCAGCAGGCA
>DAITQD010000193.1:0-3980 GCA_036833255.1 Jatrophihabitantaceae bacterium | reverse complement strand
ATTCCGCCCGCAACCGTTCCGCCTGCGTCCGTATCCCGATCGCCGGCAACTCCCCCAAGGCCAAGCGCATCGAGTTCCGTATCCCGGATCCGTCGGCCAACCCGTACCTCGCCTTCGCAGCCCAGCTGATGGCCGGCCTCGATGGCATCAAGAACCGCACCGAGCCCCCTGCACCCGTCGACAAGGACCTCTACGAGCTGCCACCCGAGGAGCACGACCAGATCGCGCAGGTCCCCGGTTCGCTGCCCGAGGTCCTGACGGCACTGGCGGCTGACCACGACTACCTCCTTGAGGGCGACGTGTTCACCAAGGACCTCATCGAGACCTGGATCGAGTGGAAGACGCTCAACGAGGTGGACCCGATCCGTTTCCGCCCGCACCCGCATGAGTTCGAGATGTACTACGACATCTGAGTGTCGCCGACGCTGAGCGTCGGATTTCGTTCTGCCACAACGCAATTGCTAACGCGGACCCCCCTCGGGGAGTCCGCGTTAGCACTATCTTGGCACCAAGTAGCCCACTGCGCCGGGGTTGGCAGACAGGCATTGCCCCACCGGAGCGGGCCGGAGCGCGGCCGACCACCTACCCGACCAAACCGTTCGACGGCAGGCGGAACGTCCTCCACCCGAGGACGAGGTGGAAGGCAATGAGCGCAAAGATCCCGACGGCAGCGATCGGCGATTCGGGCATGGCCAAGAGCACGACTGCCGCTGCCGCCCCGGCCGCCCCGAGACCGAAGGTCACCCGTCCGACGCCTCTGCCGAACGCCGGCGTCTGGACCATGGCCACGCCGAGGAGGATGAGTCCGATGGGCGCGATGACGAGCCCGACGATGAGCAGCGAGTCGATGATGCTCTGGCTCGCCTGCCACGCCAGCACGAGGCTGGCACGCTCCTCAGAGGTTGCCCCTGGTGCGTGGTAGAGGTCGGAGATCGGGGCGGTCACGACGTGCGGAAGGGCTCCGGCGGCCAGCACGACCATGCTCATGAACCCCAGGACGGACCCGTAGAGCGCGGGCGCGGGGCTCGTCGCGCGAAGGGCTCGGTACAAGGCGATGAGATGGACGGCCCACAGAACGAGCACCAGGAGGTAGAGGCTGTTCTCCAACGTCCGCGCCACTCTGACGCCGGGGTACGCCGCCACCTCGGCCTCCGGTCCAGCAAACGTGCCGACGAACGCGCCGACGAAGGCGAAGACGACGATGAGGAGGACGCCACCCAGGACGCCGGCCAGGCCTCCCCATCGCAGCACCCTTTGGTCCTCGTGCGTCGGCAGCAGATCGTTGATCATCACGGCGTGACTCCTTGCTCTGAGAGGGACTGGTCAACTCCGAGCCTCGCGTGCGGGACCTGGCTGCCACCACGGCCAAAGGTTGACGACCCGTCGACCAAGGGGGTCAATGTGCGTCGCAACCGTCAACTTCGGTCGCTATCGGGGTCACCAGCCCGGGCGTACGGTTGGGCCTATGGTCAGCGCATCGACCCACGGCAGCCTGGCCGCGCGGCCGCCGTCGTCGGGCGCTGGGCCCTCCGCACCGGACCGGGCCGTCGACATCGGCCTCGTTCTGCTGGCCGCCGGCGTCGGCCTCGTCGGGTTTGTCAGGGAGTCGCAGCGCCCGGGGGGTCTCCCTGACGGCCTTCTCCTGGTCGACCTGGCCGTGGGCTCGGTGGCCTGCCTCGCTCTGCTCCTGCGCCGTCGTCGGCCCGTCGTGCTGGCGGCCGTCCTCAGCGTCGTCGGCGCGTTCTCCGTGGTGGCCGGGGGCGCCGCGATGATCGCGCTGTTCACCGTGGCCGTGCACCGCAGGTGGCGTGACGTAGGTGCCGTCTGGGCGCTGTACGCGGTGGGGGTCGCCACGTTCTACCTGATGAGACCCGAACCGAACCTGCCCTTCGTCGCAGTCGTGGCTCTCTGCCTGGTCGTGACCGCGGCTGTGGTGGCGTGGGGGATGTATCTCCGGGCCCGTCGCCAACTGGTCGCGTCGCTGCGCAACCGTGCCGAGCGAGCCGAGACCGAGCAGCAGCTACGGGTCGAGCAGGCGCGCCAAGCCGAACGCACCCGGATGGCACGCGAGATGCATGATGTGCTGGCGCACCGGATCTCGCTACTGAGCATGCATGCGGGGGCGTTGGAGTTCCGCCCGGATGCCGGGCCGGACGAGATCGCCCACGCCGCCGGTGTCATCCGTGAGAACGCGCACCTGGCGTTGCAGGACCTCCGCGAGGTGATCGGGGTGCTGCGCGAGGGGTCGGACAAGGCCGACGCGCGCCCGCAACCGACTCTGGCCGACGTCCCGGCGCTGGTCGAGGAGTCGCGCGCGGCCGGCCTGCAGGTGCGTGCTGACATCCGCGTCGACGACCTGACCGGCGTGCCCACCGGGACGGGGCGCAACGCCTACCGGATCGTTCAGGAGGGGCTGACCAACGCGCGCAAGCATGCCGCGGGTGCGCCGGTCGACCTAGTCTTGGAAGGCGCCCCGGGTGCCGGGTTGACGGTGGAGATGAGCAGCCGGCCGGGCCGTGACACGGCGTTCGAGGCTCGATGGCCGGGTGGCCTAGGCGGAATCCCCGGCGCCGGCACAGGTCTGATCGGACTGTCCGAGCGCGCGGCCCTGGCGAGCGGGCGCCTCGAGCACGGGTTCACCGACACTGGCGACTTCCGTCTGCACGCGTGGCTACCGTGGCCGACATGACACCCGACGGCGACTCCAGGGCACCCGCGATCGGCGTCGGGCAGTGCGACGATCCTCCCTCCCGACTGGTGCGGGTGCTGGTGGCGGACGACGACGCACTCGTGCGGTCGGCGCTGTCGATGGTGCTCGACGCGGCTGCCGGCGTCGTCCTGGTAGGCGAGGTGGCTGACGGCGATGAGGTGCCCGCCGCCGTGGCGGCACACTCCCCCGACGTCGTGCTGATGGACATCCGGATGCCGCGCGTCGACGGGTTGACGGCCACCGAGCTACTCCGCCGGCAACCCGGCGCCCCCGAGGTGATCGTGCTGACGACGTTCGACGTTGACGACTACGTGCTCCGAGCGCTGCGGGCCGGGGCCGCCGGCTTCCTGCTGAAGGACACCCGGCCGGCCGACATCGTGGCCGCGGTGCACAAGGTGGTGGACGGCGAGGCCATGCTCTCCCCCGCTGTCACCCGGCGTCTGATCGATCTCGTGACCGCCGAGCCGCCAGCACCGTCGCCGACGTCGGGCCCCCGCGGCGAAGAGCTCCTCGCACGTCTTACTGAACGCGAGCGGGAGGTCGCCGTCGCCGTCGGGCGTGGGCTGTCGAACGCCGAGATCGGCGCCGAGGTCTACCTGAGCGTCGCCACCGTCAAGACCTACGTCTCGCGAGTGCTGACCAAGCTCGAGCTGACGAACCGGGTGCAGGTCGCACTTCTGGTCCACGACGCCGGACTCACCCGGGAGCGGTGACACCCTTGCTCAGGCCTGTGACCTCATTTCGATCGTGAGGCTGTCTCGACAACAGCCATGATCACGTGGTCACAGGTCGACTGGCGACCGCGCCTGGAGACTTTCGCTTCTTCACACTGCGGAAAGCTCCGCTCCGGGTCAACCGACGGGATGTTGGCGACAAGGATGGGGGAAGGCTTAAAGCCTTTGATGACCCGCCCTTGTCGCCGACCGGTACTTCGCGGCCTGCGCCCTGGTGATCGCCCGGGCCGACACCCGGCCTACCTGCTCGGACGTCCACGAGACCCAACCGTGCAGAGTGTCGGAGTTGAGCTGCCCGCCGCTCACACCAACGGCGACCAGACCGGCGCATACCGCGATCGCGAGAGCCGATGTTCTACGGCCAGGCCGTCTCTTCGTGGACGTCACCTCAGGCTCGGGTTCATCCGCCGATTCGTTGTTCACCGACGTGGCCACAGCTCGGCGGTCCTCGATCGGCTTGTACTGATCCGTCCAGCCGTCGGTGTCCATGTAGCGAAGCTCCGCGTTGCCGACGTAGTACCAGCCAGCCGGGTCCT
>DAITQD010000192.1:0-4007 GCA_036833255.1 Jatrophihabitantaceae bacterium | reverse complement strand
GCTTGGTTGCGGCCTTCGTCGCCAGCTTCGCGGCCGGTTGCGACTTGGCCGGCGGCTTCGCCGGTGCCTTGGCTGGGGCCGCCTGGACCGCTGCAGTCACCCGCTTGGTGGCGCTCGCCGCGGCGAGAGTGCCCTTGGCGGCGCGAGCGGGCGCGACCTCATTGCGGTGTTGCTTACTGGAAACCACGGAAGACCCTTCACCGCGAGATCGCGCGAGCTGGAGTTACGGGCGCGAGGGAACGCATTCCGTATTACCCGGAGTGCAAGAGTGCGGGTCACCGGCCGTCTGTTGGTCGGCTCGGGTTCGAGTCCAGTACGTGCGCAGTGCCCTGAGCCACATTGTACTGCGGGGATCAGGGAGTGCGAGCCGAGATCGCTGTGATTACTCGCCGTGTCGTTCGGCGGCGGCCATCGCCGCACCCACGATGCCTGCGTCGTTGAGCAGTTCGGCCGGTTTCACCGGCGTGTTCAGCTCCAATAGGGGCACCCACTTGGCGGCATCCTTGCTGACCCCGCCGCCGACCACGAACAGGTCGGGAGTGAACAGGCGCTCGACGTGGCTCATGTAGTCATTGACTCGCTTGGCCCACTTCTTGTACGACATGTTGCCCTCGTCGCGCACCGATGCGGCCGCGCGCGTCTCGGCGTCGTATCCGTCGAGTTCGAGATGGCCGAGTTCGGTGTTCGGTACGAGTGTGCCGTCGAAGAGCAGCGCGCTGCCGATGCCGGTGCCGAAGGTCAGCAGGATTACCACGCCGGCGACGCCCTGGGCCGCCCCGAAGCGGGCCTCGGCGATGCCCGCCGCGTCGGCGTCGTTGAGGACGATCACCTCGTTCGCGCCGCCGGCCGCCTTGGTGAAGCACGCATCGACGTCCGTCCCGATCCAGCTCTTGTCGACGTTCGCCGCGGACTTGGCCACGCCATGTTGGATGACCGCGGGAAAGGTCGCACCGACGAGCCCCTGCCAACTCACCTCCGCGAGCAGTTGCGCGACGATCGTGGCGACAGCTTCGGGCGTCGCCGGATGCGGGGTCAGGATCCGCTTGCGCGCGGTCACCAGGTGGCCGGTACTCGTATCGACGATCGCGCCCTTGATGCCGGTGCCGCCGATGTCGAGGCCGTACGCCTGCCCAGACTGTTCGCCCACGGGCCCTCCTATCGCCTCGCTCGGGCTGTCGCCGAACCCTATCCCGGCCGGGTGCCGCCGCCGTGGTGCGATAGGACGGTGACGAACCCCCGACCGGCCGACGCGGACCTGCCCGGCGAGCTGGAGTGCATTGCCGTCCAACTCGCCACCGGAGCGGCCGCTGTGGTCGGCAGGCACGGGCGTGGCGCGCTCGCGGTGTCGTCGAAGAGCACCGCGACGGACCTGGTGACCGAAGCCGACCGCGCGAGCGAACGCTGGCTCGTCAGGCGGATCCGTGCGCTGCGCCCGGCCGACGCCATCCTCGGCGAGGAGGGCGCCGACGCGGACGGAACCAGTGGTGTGCGCTGGGTGCTCGACCCGATCGACGGCACCGTCAACTACGTCCTGGGCCTGCCGCAGTACGCGGTGTCGGTAGCGGCGGAGGTGGACGGGCAGGTGCTGGCGGGAGCGGTGTGCAACGTCGCGTCCGGCGAGGTGTTCCGCGCCAACCGCGGCGGCGGCGCTCACCTGGGCGAGCTCAGGCTGACCGGCCCGCAGGAGGTGCCGATGGGGCGGGCCGTGGTGGGCACCGGTTTCGGCTACGGCGCGGCGCAGCGCCGGCGGCAGGGTGTCGTCGTCGCCCGGTTGCTGCCGCGGGTGGCCGACATCCGGCGGCTCGGTTCGGCGAGCCTGGATCTGTGCGCGGTTGCGGCGGGCCGCTTGGATGCCTATTTCGAGGCCGGCCTTCAGGTGTGGGACTACGCGGCCGGCGTGCTCATCGCGACCGAGGCCGGCTGCGCCGCGAGCGGACTGCGGAGCCGGCCGCCGTCGTCGAACCTGACTGCGGTGACGGGCAAGTCGCTGGCGGTGGAGTTCTTCGCGCTGCTCGAGGAGCTGGGCGCGGACGCGGTCAGCTCCTCGAGCAGCTAGCGCTGCCGCTCGGCGACGACGTCGCGGCGGTGCGGGTCGGGGCGAAGCTGATGTGGGCGGCCCTCATCGCCGTCCGGACTGCTCGACCGGTCGCGACCACCTTGAACTTCGCACCGAGCGAGACGACTACCTTGCCGGCCGGATCGCTGGCGAGGGCCACTATCTTCGCGCCGGGGAAGTAATAGGCGAGCAGCGACGCATCCTTCTTCTGCTCGGGGCCGAATCGGATCTCGGCGACGCCGGCAACGTGCACCTTCGGGGCGTCATTGCCGTACCCGGCCACCGTGAAGCCGAGCTTCGTCAGCGCCGTCGCCGTGGCCTTCGCGATTCCGGTGCGGCTCGTCGAGTTCAGCACGGACACCGACACGCTCGCGGGCCGCGGCAGCACCGCCGCGGTTGCCGTGGGCGTCGGGCACGGTGTGGTGGCCGATGCATGCCCGTCGTCGCGGTGCAGCACCCGCCACCAGACCAGCGTGGTCAGGAGCGTCAGGCCGACCAGGAGGATCAGGGCCGGAAGCGGGCGCCGCTTCGTCGGACTTGCCATGACCCGTTGCCCTCCCTCGTGACGCAGGCCGCAAGCCTAACCGGGGGTCCGTGGGAATGGGCGTGACCTCCCCGCAGTTGCGTACTCACGTCGACGCGGTACGGTTCCGCGGCGCGACTACGCGCGGAGGTGGCTGTGAACGAGTTTCTCGCCACCGGCGACCGGGCACGATATACAGGCCCCACACGTTGCAGCGCAGGACGCACAGCCACCCAACCACTTGACGTGAGCGATGACATTGTAATGGCGATCCCACCGAGGGAGTTGAACACACATGGCGACCGACTACGACGCCCCGCGCCGCGGTGACGTCGAGGAGCAGACCGAGGACTCGCTGGAGGAACTGAAGGCGCGACGCGCCGAAGCGCAGTCCGGCTCGATCGACGTTGACGAGACCGAACTGAATGAATCCCTGGAGCTACCCGGCGCCGACCTCTCGAGCCTGTCCGGCGAGGAGCTGACGGTGCGGGTACTGCCCAAGCAGGACGACGAGTTCACCTGCTCGCGCTGCTTCCTGGTGCACCACCGCAGCCGGCTTGCCCGGCGTCGCAACGGACAATTTATCTGCCGCGACTGCGCTTGATGCTCGAAGCGCCCGAGTTATAGGCCAGCGCGCAGGCTCAGGCCGCCGTCGATCACGATCGTCTGCCCGGTGATCCAGGCCGCGTCGGGGGAGGCCAGAAAGGCGACAGCGGCACCGACGTCCGCCGGCTCACCCAGCCTGCCCAGCGGGTAGGCGGCGGCCGCCCGGGCCTCGTTGTCGGCGTACAGCGCCTCCGCGAACTTGGTCTTGACGACTGCCGGGGCGACGGCGTTGACGCGCACCCGTGGGCTCAGCTCCGCCGCCAGCTGCATCGTGAGCCCGATGAGCGCAGCCTTACTGACGCCGTAGTAGGCAATGCCGGGCGCCGGTGCCAGCCCAGCGATGGATGCCACGTTGACGATCGCGCCGGTGCCGTCCGCGCCGAGGCCCGCGGCGAGCACTTGGCGAGTCCAGGACAGTGCCGCGAGGACGTTGACGTCCATGATCTTGCGCGCCACCGATTCGTCGAGCTCGGTGAGCGGCCCGTACGCGGGGTTGACGCCGGTGTTGTTGACGAGCACATCCAGGCGCCCGAACTCCCGCACGACACTGCCGATGGCCTGGGCCTGGTGCGCCCCGTCGTCGGCGCGGCCGGCAACAGCGATGGCACGCGACGTGCCACCTAGCCGCTCGACGGCAGCCGCCAGACCCTCGGGGTTGCGGGCCGTCAGGCACACCCGCGCGCCCTCGGCCACGAGCCGCTCCGCGACGGCGAATCCGATCCCGCGGCTGGCGCCGGTGACGATGGCCACCCGGCCGACGAAGCGCTGTCCCAGCTCGTGAGATGTCATGGGGCCGCAGACTAGGCCCTAGTGTCGCGTGAC
>DAITQD010000191.1:0-4027 GCA_036833255.1 Jatrophihabitantaceae bacterium | reverse complement strand
GACGAGGGTGAGGGCGCCACCGCGTGATAGGTCGGGTACGACTCGCGGCATAGGTCGGGGCTTGAAGGGTGGCCTGCCGACTGATGCGGCGACCGGCTGTCGGTCCATACGGTCATGGGGTACATCCACTTAGGGAGACTCATGATTGAAGTAACCGGATTGACCAAGCGGTACGGGGACAAGACGGCGGTGAACGACCTGACGTTCACCGTCAAACCTGGGATCGTCACGGGATTCCTCGGCCCCAACGGCGCCGGCAAATCGACCACGATGCGGATGATCGCGGGCCTGGACGCACCGACAGCGGGATCGGTCCTGGTCAACGGGCGCCCGTACAAAGACGCCCGGGCGCCGATGGCCGAGCTGGGCACGCTGCTCGAGGCAAAGGCCGTGCACACCAGCCGCTCGGCGTTCAACCACCTGCTGGCACTCGCGCAGACCAACGGGGTACCCAAGTCCCGCGTAAGCGAGTTGATCGATCTCGTCGGGCTCGGCGAGGTCGCCCGCAAGCGCGTCGGTGGCTTCTCCCTCGGCATGGGTCAGCGGCTGGGTATCGCATCGGCCCTGCTCGGCGACCCGCAGACGATCGTTCTCGACGAGCCGATCAACGGGCTCGACCCGGAAGGCATCCTGTGGGTGCGCAACCTGCTCAAGGGCCTCGCCGCCGAGGGGCGCACGGTGTTCGTCTCCTCGCACTTGATGAGTGAGATGTCGCAGACGGCCGAACACCTGATCGTCATCGGCCGGGGCGAACTCATCGCCGACGTCGACGAGGCTGACTTCGTGGCCATGGCGTCCACGAATGTGGTCCTGGTGCGCTCGCCGCAGGCCAGCGAGCTACGCGACCTGTTGATCGGCCCGGATGTGAGCGTCAGCAGCCTGGAGGCCGGGCTGCTCGAGGTGCACGGCCTGAGCGCCGAGCAGATCGGCGATGTGGCCTTCGAACATCAACTTCGCCTGCACGGCTTGGCCGTTCAGGAAGCGTCTCTGGAGGAGGCATTCATGGAAATGACCCGAGACTCGGTCGAGTTCCACGCCCACACGACGAACGAGCAGACCGACGGGCGCCACCATGCGGCCGTCGGCGCAGGAGGCACCCGATGACCGCCACCCTGAGTAAGGAAACCGGGAACGTCGCGGTGACGCCGCGTTTTGCCGGGATGAAGGTGACCCAGTGGCGGGTGATCAAGTCCGAGTGGACGAAGTTCCGATCGCTGCGCTCCACCAAGATCACGCTGCTCATCGCCGTTGTGCTGACCGTCGGCCTCGGAGCGTTGATCAGCGGTGTTACCGCATCTCACTGGGCCAGCTCGCCGCAGGATCACGCCGGGTTCAACGCGGTCGTGACCAGCCTCAGCGGCGTCAACATCGCCCAACTCGTGGTCGGTGTGCTGGGCGTGCTGCTGATCAGCGGCGAATACGCGACCGGCATGATCCGCGCCTCGCTGACCGCGGTGCCCGGCCGTTTGGCGGTCCTGTGGGGCAAGCTTTCGGTGTTCGCCGGCGTGGTCGGAGGGGTCGCCGTCGCCTCGGCGTTCGGCGCCTTCTTCCTCGGCCAGTCGCTGCTGTCCAGCCAGCACCTGCAGGTCTCGATCACGAGCCCGGACGCGCTGCGAATGGTTATCGGCGCGGGCGGGTACATGCTGTTGGTCGGCATCATCGGGATGGCACTGGGTGGGCTGCTGCGTAATACCGCGGCGGGAATCTCCAGCCTGGTGGCACTGTTCTTCGTCATCCCGCCGCTCATGAATCTGCTCCCACAGAGCTGGGCCGACCACATCGGTCCGTACCTGCCTTCCAACGCCGGTGAAGCCTTCTGGGGTCAGCCATCCGGTACCCACCTCTCCGCAGCCGCGGGCTTCGCGGTCCTGTGCCTGTGGGCCGCCGTTGCCGTCGCCGCGGCCGGCACCAGGCTCAAGCGGCAAGACGCCTAAGACACGGTCAGCACGAAATGGTGACTGCCCCGGACCGTCGTCCGGGGTAGTTGCACACTGAACATCGACACATCGTCGGCGCGCAGTCGTGGATCGAGGAGGTAGCGCGGTGAAGCTGGAAACACGTTCGCCGCGCTGGGGCCACGCTCTCGAGAAAAGCCGGATCCTGCTGATCGACTGGTTTCCCCCGGTGGCGTTGATCGCGCTGTCGATACCGGAATTCGTCCATAGTGGGCAGTCACTGACGCCGAGCCTCGTACTCACCTTCTTCCTCACGGCACCGCTGTTGTTGCGCAGGCGATATCCGGTTGCGGTATTCGCGGTCATATTCGCGGTCTCCGCCGTTCAGCTGTGGACGGGCCAGCGACTGGAAGCTGACATCGCCCTGCTCGTGGCGTTCTACACGGTCGCCTCGCTCAGGTCGCCAAGAACTGCCGCTGTCGCCGCCCTCGTGCTGGAGGCCGGAATCGCTTTGGCTCTCGTGGGCGCGTCAGACAAGAACGGGTGGCTGCTCGCTTTCGTCCTGATCTCCGGCATGACCACCGCGGCTGGCGTGCTGGGGATCTATACCCGCACCCGACTCGCCTACCTGGCCCAGCTTCAGGAGCGCACGGACCGGGTGGAGCGGGAGCGCGATCAACTCGTCGAGTTGGTTGCGGCGGAGGAGCGGGCGCGGATCGCCCGCGAGATGCATGACGTCGTCGCGCATCACCTGACCGTGATGATCGCGCTGTCCGACGGCGCCGCAGCCGTGGTGTCGACCGCACCGGCCCGAGCGGCTGAGGTCATGACGACCGTCTCCGCGACCGGGCGCAAGGCACTTGCCGATACCCGGCGGCTGCTCGGTGTGCTCCGCGCCGATCCAGATGCCCAACTGCAGCCGCAGCCGGACATCAGCCGGGTGGAGGCGCTGCTGGAGCAGGTCCGGGCGGCAGGGTTGCCCGCGACGATCACCATCACCGGCCAGCATCGGGAGCTGTCCTCGCCGCTCCAGCTCACCATCTACCGGCTCATCCAGGAAGCGCTGACGAACACGCTCAAACATGCCGGCCCCGGTGCCCGTGCCCACGTGCGATTGGCATACACCGACGACGGCGTGATCGTCGACGTCCGCGACGACGGACTCGGCTCAGCAGTGCTGCCTGATGGGCGCGAGCCCGCCGGGCACGGGCTGACCGGGATGCGCGAACGCGTCGCGGCGTGGGACGGCGAGTTGCACGCGGGCCCCGGCTCACCACGCGGCTGGGTAGTAAGCGCGCGACTGCGGGCCGAGTCCGCCGACACCGCGGCGAGCAGCCGATGACGGCCGCCGATGCGTCGGCACCCATCCGGGTGCTGCTCGTCGATGATCAGGAGCTGCTGCGCCTCGGGTTCCGGATGATTCTCGACGCCGAACCCGGCATCGAGGTCGTCGGGGAGGCCGACGACGGCGCCGCGGCGATCCGCCGTGTTACCGAACTGCGTCCGGACGTGGTGCTGATGGATGTGCGCATGCCGGGCATGGACGGGATCGCGGCAACCGAAGCGATCGTCGCCGCCGGACTGGCGTCGAAGGTGCTCATCCTGACCACCTTCGACCTGGACCAGTACGTCTATGCCGGCCTGCGCGCCGGTGCCAGCGGATTCCTGCTCAAGGACGTTCCGCCCACCGAGCTGATCTCGGCTATCCGATCGGTTGCCTCCGGGGAGGCGGTGATCGCCCCGGGGGCGACCCGACGGCTGCTCGACTCATTCACCGCGCTGCTTCCCAACCCCGATCAGGAGCAGCGCAAGCAGGAACTGCTCTCGTCACTCACCGAGCGCGAACGCGAAGTGTTCTTCAAGGTTGCGGCGGGGGCGTCAAACGCCGAAGTCGCGGCCGGGCTGCACATGTCCGAGGGAACCGTGAAGGTGCACGTGGGACGGATCCTGGCGAAGTTCAACCTACGTGACCGGGTGCAGATCGTCGTACTCGGCTACGAAAGCGGCCTCATCATCCCGAGCGGTTAGCGACAGCAGGGCACAGAACGGTCGATCCAAGGCTGAGGTTCCGGCACCGGACCGAGCGAGGACAACGGCGATCGCTCGGCCGCGACGATCGGGCGGGTGACATA
>DAITQD010000190.1:0-4048 GCA_036833255.1 Jatrophihabitantaceae bacterium | reverse complement strand
ACATCGCCCCAAACTCCCCGTCGTCACGCCCTAGTGTCGCCTAGTCGCGCCCTAGTCGTCGAGGTAGTCGCGCAGCACCTGAGAACGCGACGGGTGGCGCAGCTTGGCCATCGTCTCCCGCTCGATCTGGCGGATCCGCTCGCGCGACAACTTGAGGGAGCGGCCGATCTCGTCGAGGGTCTTGGGCTGGCCGCCGTCGAGGCCGTAGCGCATCCGCACCACGGCGGCTTCGCGGGCCTCGAGCGTGCCGAGAACATCGTAGAGCTGGGCCCGCATGAGCCCGGCCTCGACCGTTGTCTCGGCCTTGGTGGCCCGCTCGTCGGCGATGAAGTCGCCGAGGGAGACGTCGTCGTCGGCGCCGACGGTCTGGTCGAGGCTGACCAGGTCACGAGACAGGTCCAGCAGCTCGCGGACCCGCTCTTCGGTGATGTCGAGCTCGGAGGCCAACTCGGCGTGGTTCGCCTCGCGACCGAACTCCTGGCTCTTCTCGCGCCGGAGGCGCTGCAGCTTGTTGACCTGCTCGACCAGGTGGACGGGCAGCCGGATGGTGCGCGACTGGTCGGCCATTGCGCGGCTGATCGCCTGGCGGATCCACCAGGTGGCGTACGTCGAGAACTTGAAGCCCTTGGCGTAGTCGAACTTCTCCACGGCGCGGATCAGACCCAGGTTGCCCTCCTGGATGAGGTCCAGGAACGGCATGCCATGGCCGGTGTAACGCTTGGCCAGTGACACCACGAGTCGCAGGTTGGCCCGCAGAAGGTGGTCCTTCGCCCGCTCGCCGTCCATGACGAGGGCGCGCAGTTCGCGCTTGCGGGCGGCACTGAAGTTGTTCGAGGCCGCGATCAGATGCCGGGCGTACAGACCTGCCTCGATGCGCTTGGCGAGCTCGACCTCATCGGCGGCGCTCAGCAGCGCGACTTTGCCGATCTCGTTGAGGTAGACGCGCACCAGGTCCGCCGATGCCGCGATCTCGTCCAGATCGGCGGTCGGCTTCGCGGCTGGTCTGGTGTCGGTCACGACCTCCTGGTCGACGATCGGCTCGTCGAAGTCCTCGGCGGGGACGGGGGCGACCGGCTCGGGCGTAGCGACCGAGCGTGTGCTGCGGTGGCTGCGCTTGGTGATCGGCGTGTCGGACGAAGGCGTGCGGGACTGCGCGCCCGCCTTGGGACGGCGCGTGCTCGAGGAACGGGACGCAGCGCGGGACGTAGTCACGATCGGCAAAACCACCTCTGTGTCGTAACGGGCCTTCAGTGAATAGTTCGTCAGAAACCTCTCTTGGGTTCACCTACTCAACGTGTTTCCCAGGGGGTTGTGTTCCCGAAAACCTCGTCGCGGGCGCCGATGCTCAGGTGTGCCACAGGCGGGGCACAGCCCCGGGTCAGGCCTCGAGCAGCAGTGTGATCGGACCGTCGTTGACCAGCTCGACCTGCATGTCGGCCCCGAACACGCCGGTGGACACGTGGGCCCCGAGCGTGCGCAGCGCCGCGACGAACGCGTTGACGAGCGGCTCGGCGATCGGGCCGGGCGCCGCGGCGATCCAGGTGGGCCGGCGGCCCTTGCGGGCGTCACCGTACAGGGTGAACTGGCTGATGACGAGGACGGCCGCGTCGGGCAGGTCCGCGACGCTGAGCTCGCCACGCATGATCCGTACGCCGTGCACCTTGCGGGCCAGAGCAGCGGCCGTCGCGGCAGTGTCGTCGTGCGTGATGCCCAGCAGGACGACGAGCCCGACGCCGATCTCGCCTACCGCCACGCCATCGACGCGCACGGCGGCGCTCGTGACCCGCTGGATGACAACCCTCACTCCCAGCATCCTGCCCGCTCGGGCGCTTTTCGCGGCACGCGGTGCCACCATGGGGGTATGCGTCCCTCCCATGCCGACCGCCCGGCACTGATCACCAGTGCGCCGGAGAGCAGCGACGCCGAGTTCGACCGCCGCCGCAAGCGATACGCGATCATGATGGGGCTGCGCGCACTCTGTGTGATCGCCGCGGCGGTGAGCTATCACCTGTCGGTGGCGCTGGCCCTGCTGTTCGTCATCGGCGGGATCGTCTTGCCGTGGTGCGCGGTGATCGTCGCCAACGACGGGCCGGCCAAGAAGCGTGCGCCACGCGTGCCGTACTCCGGCGCCCCGGCCGAGCTTGCCCTGCCCGCGGGCAAGGACGAGCGGGTCGTCGACGGCTGACAGTGGCACAATCCTCGGCGTGAGAAGCACCCAGACCCTCGAGTCCCCGAAGACCGCCGACGCCGACACCGGCAACGAGGTGTTCCACTATGTGCGCAAGGCCAAGATCACCGAGAGCGCCGTGACGGGAACCATGGTCGAGGCGTTGTGCGGCGAGATCTTTCCGGTCACGAAGGCGCCGAAGCCCGGCTCGCCGGTGTGCCCTGCGTGCAAGGAGATCTATGACTCAATGGGGTCGGACTGACCTCGTCGGTCTTCTCCTGCTAGGTCGCCCCTTCCGCCCCTTCGGCACCGTCGACTTCCTCGAGCCGTTGCCAGCCCCGTGGATGCAGCACCCGTGGTGACTTTTCCGGGGTCGGCGCAAGCTGCTCGATGGCGGCATTGACCTCCGCGCCGTACAGCACGCCTAAGGCCAGTGCGAAGAAGAACAGCAGCGCGGCGATGGGTGCGGCCAGCGTGACGTAGGCGTGGTTCTGGGCGAGGATGAAGCGGATGTAGTCGCGCAGGCCGGCGGCCCCGGCGAGGAAGACGATCATCGCGACGATCGCCCCTGGCACGCCACGGTGCCACGGCAGGCGTCGGGGCGGCGCCAGGTGGTACAGGGTCGTCAGGCCGACCAGCAACAGCAGGACTACTACCGGGTAGTACAAGTCGTTGACGACAGTGCTCGCCGTCGGCCGCACCCTGTGCGGGAACGACCGGATCAGCAGGTCAGGGCCGAGTACGAGCATCGGCAGCACGACGACGCCGAGCAGGACCGATCCCAGGAACACCCACAGGGCCAGCAGTCGGCTGCGGACGGGGCCGCGCATTTCGCGCATGCCGTACGCGATGGTGATCGTGTTGACGAACGTGGCCGTCGCCGATGAGCCGGCCCAGATGGCGAGCAAGAAACCCAGGCTGATGATGTCCAGGCGGCCCCTGAACAGGACTTCGTGCAGCATCGGGGTGACGACTTGGTCGACGACCTGCTGGCTGAAGGCCCGGCTCAGTGTCGACTCCAGGTTCCGTTCGGTGCGCCCGGCCGTCTCCTCGCCGAACCACCGCGAGACGTAGCCGAGCGTGGCGACGAGGGCGAGGAGCAATGAGGGCAGGCTCAGCAACTGCCAGAACGCGGCCTCGGCCGAGAGCCCGAGGACACGGTCGTGCCAAGCCTGGGCGGCCGCGCGCCCCAGGAGGGACGGCACGTGCCGCGCAGCCTTCAGCATGCGGCGTCCGGGGTTCACGACAACACAGTCTGCCGTCCCGGACCTGCGGGTGCTGCCGCCCGACCTGTCCAGCGTGTCGCTGCACCCTAACGAGTGCCGAAGACGACGTGCGGGCGGTCGAGAACGGAGTTGTCGACGACGAGGTGCGCGCGACTCGATGGAGTGCAGGCGGCGAAGTAGAGACGCTGGCCTTCGACATATCTCGCTACGGACGCGGGGCTTCCTCCGTCGCGGGCAGCCATCCTCGCGCGGCCGGCACGAGGGATGCCACCTGCGCCATGAGCTGACGTCGCTGCTCGGATGCTTGCGGCAGATCAGTTGGGCTCGTCACTTGGTCAATCCTGACATCCGCACACAGCACTGGTCGATGATCAACACGCCGCACGCATGGCTGTGGGCATGTTCCCGGGATGTCGATCAACCGGGGTGCACAGGTTTCAGAAGGGCGGCGGGTCCGGGTCTGACTCGGCCGGCGCCGGCGGGTCGGTGGTGTGGTCGATGGGGTAGGTCGCGGGTGGTTCGGTGTATCTGTGCCCGGTCGGTGATGTCCATTCGGTGCTGCCGTCGGCGAGTCGTTTCGGGGCCCAGCCGGCCTCGTGCTTGCCGTGGTGGTGTCGAGAGCACAGGGCGTGCACGTTCGCCTCGCTGGTGGTGC
>DAITQD010000189.1:0-4065 GCA_036833255.1 Jatrophihabitantaceae bacterium | reverse complement strand
GTTGTACAGTTGCGTCATGGCGACGGTGAACATCAGCGCGGCGCGGGAAAATCTGCCTTACGCAGTGGAGTTGGCACGGACCGAGCCGGTATTCCTCGAGCGCTACGGGCGCCCGGCGGCCGTGCTCGTGAGTCCCGAGCATTACGAGAAACTGATGGCCGCTCTGGAGGATGCCGAGGACGTCGCGGCCTTTGATGCGGCGATGGACGAGGAAGGCCCGAACATCCCGTGGGAGCAGGCCAAGGCCGATCTCGGCTGGACGTGAGCAAGTACCGAATCGAGTTGCGACCGGCGGCCGTTCTAGCTCTGCGCAAGCTCGAACCGCCGGTCCGTCACCGCCTTCAAGGCGCCATTGCCCTGTTGGCACAGGACCCGCGTCCACCGGCCGCCCGTGCCCTGCAGGGTCGCCCCGGTCTCCGTGTTCGGGTCGGTGATTACCGCATCATCTACACCGTCGCCGACGACGTGCTCCTCGTGGTCGTTGTGACGCTCGGGCACCGACGCGAGGTCTACGACCGGTGAGACGGGGCGCCGTTACGAGCACCCCGAATAGGGCCCGGGACTCCCGAACGTGTCGCCAGCCGCACACTGGGATGATCTTCAAATGGGGAGTCGACCGATCGCCCGTCCACTCGCACTCGGCGAGCTCGGCTGGATCGACATCGACCTGCGGGGCCAGGTAGGCGACCGCGGCCGGCGGAAAATCGCGAGCGTGACGCTGGAAGCGGGCCTCGAGCTCGAAGAACTTCAACATCAGCGCGAGGCCGAGCCGGGTCGCGCCGCGCTTGTAGTCGACCAGCTCCCGCTCATCCTGCTCGACCAGCGTCTAGACCGCGACCAGATCCGCTGCTCCCACTCCCGCCGCACGACCCCCTCCTTGAGCGCAGCAACGTTCGCCGCACGCTTCTCCCGGAAAGTGCCGAGAACAACCAGAGACGGCACCGCAGGTCACGCGGTCCTCCAAACGTGGCGTGCATTGGCGCTGGTTGCGTCGCCAGCCGGTTAGACTGCCGGGCCAATAGGGTGGGCGTGTGCTGGCGGTCTTCGACATCGACGGGGTCGTCGCCGACGTCCGCCACCGGCTGCATCATCTCGACCGGCCGAAGTCCTGGCCGGCGTTCTTCGCCGCTGCCGGCGAGGACGCCCTGCTCCCCGAAGGCGCCCGACTGGTCGCCGACCTGGCCCGGGCGCACGAGATCGTCTGGCTCACCGGGCGCCCGGCCTGGCTGCGGGACACCACCGCAGACTGGCTGGCCCGACACGGCCTGCCCGGGCGCGAATTGCACCTGCGTCCCGGGCGTGACTACCGCCCGGCCCGGCTGTACAAGCTCGAGGTACTGCAGCGCCTGGCCCCACGTGGCCTCGCCGCGTTCGTCGACGACGACCCCGAGGTCGTCACCGCGGCCGCCGCGGCCGGTTTTCCCGCCGTACTGGCCGAGTGGCTGCCACGAACCGCCGCGCTGCGCGATGCCCAGGAGCGCCTCGGTCGCACCTGAGCACTGGCGCGCACAGCGGCAAACATCACAACGAGGTAACGATCTCAACACGGACTTAACATAGATGCCCGATATGTACGGTGTTGCCGCGCGAACCTCGGGCGCGCCTGCTGGACAAAACCCGATTACTGCGCACACTTGTGATTAGGCAACCACCGCAAGCGATTACAGGAAACCAAAATGATCACGAACCAAATGCCGGAGACCCCGACCCGCCCGCTCTGCGGGCACACCCCGCCGTGCCCCACCGCTGATGGCTCCGACCGCGATGCCGCGCACGTCATCTCCGCGCACCCCGAGCAAGGATGGAGCCTGCTCTGCAACGGCATCGTCCTATTCGAGGACTTCGGCGAACTGCTTCCGAACGGGCAGAGCTTCGCGGCGCGCCGCAGCGCCCTGCGTGGATGTTCGCCGCACCGGATCGCCAGCTGAGCTAGGCCCTCACGACGCCGCGTCGCCACCCGAGCACTCGGGGACCGATCAGGCGGGCGAACAGGTAGATCGCGAAGCTGATCGCAGTGATGAACGCGCTCGCCGGGACGTTCGTCGTGTTCAGTCCGGTCAGGCTCACGATCAGCCCGCCGTCACTGGCCAGCAGGGCGAACAGCACCGCGAGCCCGGCGACGACGGCAGGCCGCGAGGAAAGCCGATGCGCGGCCGCGGCAGGCGTGATCGCCAGGCTCAGCACCAGTAGCGTCCCCACGATCTGCGCGGCCTCGGTGACCGTCACGGCGAGCACGAACAGGAATGCCAGGCCGGCCAGCCGGACCGGTACCCCGCGGGCCTCGGCAACCTCCGGGTCGACGGAGGCGAACAGCAGCGGCCGGTACAGCATCAGCATCGCCAGCAGTACCGCGCCGGCGACGACGAGCAGCAGCACGAGCTGGCCGTTGCTGACGCCGAAGATCTGGCCGAACAGGATGTTCGTCGCCTGCCGCGCCGATCGGTGGTATCGGCTCAACAGGTAGACCCCGACGCCGAGACCGAAGGCCAGGGTCACCCCGATCGCCGAGTCGCGCTCGTGCTCACGCGCCCCAAGCAGGCCGATGGCCGCGGCCACGACGAGGCTGCCCAGCAGCGCGCCGAGGATCGCGTCGTCCGCCCAGACCAGACCGGCGACCGCGCCGGTGAACGACAGCTCCGACACGCCGTGAACCGCGAACGCCGCCCGGCGAGTGATGACGAACGGCCCGATCAACCCGCTGATGATTGCGACGAGGGTCGCGGCGATCAGCGCGTGCTGCACCGCAGGCAGTTGCAGGTAGAGCCCGATGCCCACTATCGACCCCCAGCCGCGAGGGAGCCGTGATCGTGGTCGTGGTCGTCGCCGACCGGATGATGATGGTGCGAGCCGTCCGGGTCGCCGTGCGCCGCATCGGGCGCGCCGATGACCACGATGCGCCCACGCACCCGTAGGACGTCGACCTGCGCGCCGTACAGCGCCGAGAGCTTCTCGCTCGTCATCACCTCGTCCGGCGTGCCGACGGCCCACTTGCTCCCCGCGAGGTAGAGGACCCGGTCGATCATCGGCAGAATCGGGTTGATCTCGTGGGTGACGAACACAACCGACGTCCCGGCGGTCCTGCGCCGCTCGTCGATGAGCCCGGTGGTCGCCCGCTGGTGGCTGAGATCCAGGCTCAGCAGCGGCTCGTCGCACAGCAGCACGCTCGGGTCGCCGAGCAGCGCCTGGGCGATACGCAGCCGCTGCTGCTCACCACCGGACAGCGTGCCCAGCGACGCGTCGGCGTAGCCGGTGGCGCCGACCGCGGCGATGGCCCGCTCGACCCGCTGCCGCGCCGTGCGGCTCGGCAGTCCGGTGCCCCATCGGTGCCCATCGAGGCCGAGTCGGACCAGGTCACGCCCGCGCAGAGCCACGTCCCGGTCGAAGGACCTCTGTTGCGGGACGTAACCGACATGCGTGCTGCCGCGCCTCGGGGTCCGTCCGCACACCTGGACCGTGCCCGACGAGAGCCGCTGCAGGCCCAGCAGCACCTTCACCAGGCTCGTCTTGCCGCTGCCGTTGGGGCCGAGCACAGCCAGGAACTCGCCCGGCGCGATGTCCAGATCCAGCCCGCCCCAGAGTTCGCGGTCGCCGAAGCGAAGCGTGGCGCCGCGCAGCCGTACGGTCGCGTCCTCAGCCACCGAGCGCCGCCAGCAGGGCGCGGGCCTGGTCGGCCTGCCAGGTCTGGAAGTCCGGCTCGGTGGCCGGCAGGGTCTCGGTCATGCCAACGACCGGGACGCCTGAGCTGGTCGCGAGATCACGCAGGTGTTTGGTGGCCGAGTCGGTGACCTGGGCGTTGTAGATCAACACCTTGACGGTGCGGCCGGTCAATGCCTTCTCGAAGGCGGCGTTGTCTGCGGGGCTGGGATCGTTGCCGTCCTCGATCGAGCGCGAGAACGACGCCGGGGTGCCCAGCGTGAGACCGGCAGCGTCGAGCAGGTATCCCGGCACCCGCTCGGTGTAGGCGACCGCGGTGCCGGCGTACGTCGCCTTGATCCGGTCGACGACGTCGACGACCCGCTGCTCCCCGGTGAGGAACGCGCCGAGGTTGGCCTGGAACGTGCTCGC
>DAITQD010000188.1:1420-4098 GCA_036833255.1 Jatrophihabitantaceae bacterium | reverse complement strand
TGCCGACGGCCCGGAGGCTGGCGCGCTCAGGTGATGACGTACTCTGGGCTGGCGGAGCTGGACGACACCGCCGGGCTCGAGGACACGCGTTCAGACGCTTCGGCAATTGGGCAGAACATGAATCGGGACTAACTTGAGTCCCGGGAGTGTGCGATATGTCGATCACCGAGAATGACACCCCGATCGCCGCCGCGAGTGGCCACGCCAGCGAGCAGCAAGCTCGTCAGGTTGCTGAGGACGCCCGCCAGACCGATTGGGACCAGCCCAGCTTCGGCAAGGAACTGTTCCTCGGGCGATTCCGTCTCGACCTCATCCATCCCCACCCCCGCCCGGACGAGCAGTCGCGCGCAGCGGGCGAGCAGTTCCTCGAGCTCTTGGAGAAGTTCTGCGTCGAGCACATTGACGCAACCATCATCGAGCGCGACGCCAGGATCCCCGATTCGGTGATCCGCGGCTTGGCCGACATCGGCGCGTTCGGCATGAAGATCGACACCGGGTACGGCGGTCTCGGACTGTCACAGCGCTACTACAACAAGGCACTGGTGCTCGTCGGCTCGGTCAACCCGTCATTGGGCGCCTTGCTCTCCGCGCATCAGTCGATCGGTGTTCCTCAACCGCTCAAGATGTTCGGCACGGCTGAGCAGAAGCAGGAATTCCTACCGCGGTGCGCACGCGGCGAGATCAGCGCGTTCCTGCTCACCGAGCCTGACGTCGGCAGTGATCCGGCCCGGTTGCACAGCACCGCCGTGCCCAGCGAGGACGGGTCCGAGTACCTGCTTGACGGCGTGAAGCTTTGGACGACCAACGGCGTGATCGCGGATCTGCTGGTGGTGATGGCGAAGGTCCCGAAGAGCGATGGTCATCGCGGCGGGATCACCGCGTTCGTCGTCGAAGCCAACGCGCCCGGCGTCACCGTGGAGAACCGAAACGCGTTCATGGGCCTGCGCGGTATCGAGAACGGTGTCACCCGGTTTCATGAGGTGCGGGTGCCGGCAGCGAACCGGATCGGTGAAGAAGGCCAGGGACTCAAGATCGCACTGACCACGCTGAACACCGGGCGGCTGTCGCTGCCTGCGATGTGCGCCGGTGCAAGCAAATGGTGTCTCAAGATCGCCCGAGAATGGTCCGAGGAGCGAGTCCAGTGGGGCAAGCCAGTCGGCGAGCACGAGGCGGTCTCCGGAAAGATCGCCTTCATTGCCGCAACCGCGTTCGCCCTCGAGGCAGTCCTCGAGCTGGCCAGCGACCTGGCCGACGCCGGCACGCACGACATCCGCATCGAAGCCGCGCTGGCCAAGCTCTACGGCTCCGAGATGGCCTGGCTCGTCGCGGACGAGTTGGTGCAGATCCGGGGCGGACGCGGCTATGAGACCGCCGCGTCGCTGGCCGCGCGAGGCGAACGGGGCGTCCCGGCCGAGCAGATCCTGCGCGACCTGCGCATCAACCGGATCTTCGAAGGGTCGACCGAGATCATGCACCTCATGATCGCCCGCGAGGCTGTGGACGCGCACTTGTCAGTGGCAGCGGACATCGTTGACCCGGACGCCGACCTCAAACGCAAAGCCGCGGCTGGGGCCAAAGCGAGTGGGTTCTACGCGAAATGGCTGCCGACGCTCGTCACCGGGCGCGGCCAGCTGCCGGGTGGCTACTCCGAGTTCGGCGCGCTTGCCGAGCACCTGCGCTACGTCGAGCGGGCAAGCCGGCGCCTCGCGCGGCAGACGTTCTACGGTATGGCGCGCTGGCAGGCGAAGCTGGAGTACCGCCAACGGTTCCTCGCCCGGCTCGTGGACATCGGCGCCGAGCTGTTCGCGATGAGTGCGGCCTGCGTGCGGGCGGAGATGATCCGCAGCGACGATCCGGACCGCGGCCCGGGCGCGGTCCGGCTCGCCGACGCCTTCTGCAGACAGGCTCGGTTGCGCGCCGACGCCCTGTTCGAGCGGCTCTGGAACAACAGCGACGCCGCTGACCGCACCCTCGCGCGCGCCGTGATGTCCGGCGAGCACCGCTGGCTGGAAGAGGGCGTCCTGGACCCTTCCGTGGCCGGCGCATGGATCGCCGACGCCGAGCCGGGACCGTCGAAGCGCGAAGACGTGCATCGCACCGTCCAATGAACGCCGGGCGACACGACAGGTTAGGACCTTTCCCCGGCCACTAGTGACACGCGACACTAGGTCGGGCGTTCCGTGTCGTGCCACCGGTGTAGCCGCGTTGCGATCGCAGCGATCGTGCCGTTGTTTGCAGCGTCGTCGATCGTGCCGTCGGCGAAGCGCTCCAAGCGACTGAGTGCCGTCACGAGCCGGATCGCGTCGGTCACGGGGGCGGCGTCGAGACCCTTGCCGGCTGCGTAGCGCTGGTGGCCGCCCCACGCGCCCCAGTCGAAGACGACGACTCCCGCGAGCGATCGCAATGCGTCCATCACCGCATCCGTCGCCGCCGAATAGATCGGGTACGGCACCTGGGTGACCGGTTGCTCAACGCCGTCGACGAGCGTGGTGCCGACCTGCTCGCCGCCCGCCCATCGCGCGTGCTCGTCTTCTGCGGCGAAGGACTCGGCGGCCGCTCCGAGCGCGCGCCAAACCTGCTCCGGCGCTGCTGCCAAGGACGTGAGGATCGCCGCGTCCGACGCGGCCTCCGGCGCATGCGGCACCGGTGCGGCTTCGAGGGCCGACTCGGACACCGCT
>DAITQD010000188.1:0-1320 GCA_036833255.1 Jatrophihabitantaceae bacterium | reverse complement strand
CACCGCTGGCCACCCTCGAAGACCGGAGGACCTGGGCCGCCGCGGCCAGGATGACCCAGCGGCAGCTCGCCGCACTTGCGGGGGTGAGCCGTCTGTGGCGTCCACTCGACCTTCGACTAGTTGCCGACTAGTCTAAGACCTGTGACGACCGTCGGTGCCTATGAGGCTAAGACCCACCTGCCCCGCCTGCTCGAACAGGTCGAGGCTGGCGAGACCATCACTATCACCAAGCACGGCCGAGAGGTCGCCAAGCTGGTCCCCGTCAGTCAACGATCCACCAAGCCCGACGAAGTCATCGCCGCACTGCGTGCGGCTCGCGGCGGCGTGCGCCGAGGTCGCAGCTCGGTCCGCCGAATGATCGACGAAGGTCGCCGCTGATGCAGATGGTGATCGACACGTCGGTCACGATGGCGTGGTGCTTTGAGGACGAGGCCACCGACGACACGGATGCGGTACTCGACCAACTCCAGGGCGATGAGGCTGTGGTGCCGCCCCTGTGGCAACTCGAGGTCACCAACGTGCTACTCGTCGCCGAACGGCGCGCTCGGATCACCGAGGCGCAGGCCACCCGATTCCTCGACCTACTCCTCCGGCTCCCGATCCGTGTCGACGCATCGCAGACCGACGTGCCCGCAGTACTCGCAGCGGGACGCCGACACGGCCTCAGCGCCTACGACGCCGCCTACCTCGTCCTCGCCGAGAGGCTGGCCGCGCCGCTTGCCACCCTCGACCACAAACTCATCACCGCCAGCCGCAACGCCGGCGTCCCACTGCTCATCGGCAACTGACCCCGAAACCCAGCACACCGAGGATCGCGATCCGGTTACTACTGCGGTGGGTGAGCGCGCCGTTTCACCCACAACTGCATGGCCAGCGTGCGCGGACGGGGGATCGCGGCCAGCCGCGCGGCGTCGTTCAGAGGGCAGCTGATTCCCGGTCGAGCACGAACAGGCCCGCGATCTGCTCATCGACGCCGAAGGCGACCCGGCCGGTGAGCGTCCCCTTCTCGGAGTGAATCGGCACATCGACGACCGGGTAACCGTCCCGCGCCGCTGACTCCGGCGCCCCGAGCTCCCGAAACGCTCACAGACGCGACCGGACACGATTCAGATGCGCTCCCAGCTCACCGAGGGTTTCGACGAGCGGATGAGGCAGCGGGCCTTGGTCGCGGTGCCGATCACCGAACCCTCCGGTGCCCAGATCCGGTTGCTTCGTCGACGGTGCGCTATCTGCGGCCCCCAAGACGACCTTCGCGTGTCATCTTGACTCGGACTGCTTGCGGGCGCCAACGGGCGCACGCAGACTGCGGCTGATGCCGGA
>DAITQD010000187.1:0-4223 GCA_036833255.1 Jatrophihabitantaceae bacterium | reverse complement strand
TGACCGACCCGTCGGGCGCGGTCGTGATCGCCGTGCTGTCGATCTCGCCGCCGCTTTGCGGGCACGGCTCGCCGCGGGCAGCCCAGGTCACGCCGTCATCGGCGGAGGTGTACAGCGCCGAGGTCGCGTTCTGCCCTCCCCCGGAGGTGTGCCCGAAGACCTCGACGAAGGCTCGGTGCCCGGTGCGAGCGAGCGCGACCCCGACGCTCGAGCCGGTCGTGGTCGCGGACAACCCGACGTCATGCCATGCGACGCTGCCGAGCGGCGCGATCTGCACGCCGTAGACGCAGCCCGGTGGGGAGCAGGCGTTGCGGGCCGCGACGCGGATGACATTGCCGTCCAGGGTCTCCAGGGCATCGGCACCGCCTGGCTCTCGTTGCCAACTCTTGCCGCCGTTGGTGGTCATGAAGAAGGCGCTCGGACCGTAGGCGTAACCGATCTGGTCATTCGCGAAGCGGATGCTCCGCACGCACGGGTCGGCGCAGTCGCCGACACCGGTCACGTTGGCCGGCGGCGTCGGCATGCCCTGCCAGGTGTCGCCGCCATCGGCCGTGTGGACGAGCGCGGTGCAGGTGCCGCCTCCCGTAAGGCAGTCGCTGGAGCCCAACGCCCAACCCTCGTCGGCGCTCGCGAAGGTCAGGTCCAGCACCGTGAAGTTCGACGGAACCGGCGCGACCGCGACGCCGGGCTTGGTCTGGTGCGGGGTGATGGTCGGGCTCGACGGGGGCGGTGACGCAACAGTCGTCGGGGTGTGCGTCGGCAGCGGGACCACCGAGCTGAGCTGCACGGCCGGGCGCTCGTGGTCGGCGGTGTGTTGGAACTGGCTGACGCCGACGAGGGCGGCGGCGATCGCGGCCACCGAACCGGCCGCGATGAGCGGCAGCGTCCAGGTGCGCCACTGCCGGGCCCGGCGAGGTTCGCGCGCCGGCGACAGCGGGTCGACGTCGGCGATGACGCGCTCGGCCAGCAGCCCGGCCGCCGGCGCGTGCCGGGCGTGCTCGGCAAGGCTGGCGCGTAGCGCCGCCTCGATGTCGATCTTGTCGTTCATCCGAACCTCCTCGTCGAGGGAGCCGCCGAAGCGGCGCTCCGCTCGCGCAACGACGCGAGCCCTCGGCTGATCAAGCTGCGGACCGTCCCGACGCGGCAGCCGAGCGCGTCGGCTATCTCCTCGTCGGGCAGGTCGTGGAAGAACCTCATCACCAGCGCGGCGCGCTGCCGGTCGGGCAGGGTGCGCAGCAGCCCCCACACCTCGTCGCGGTCGGCGAGTTGCGCGACTGCGTCGCGCGCGTCGTGGCGCTCGGGTACGACGTCGAGCACGAGTTCCCGGCTCGACGGCCGGCGCTTCTGATTGACGAACGCGTTGGCCAACGAGCGGCGGACGTAGGCGATCGGCACGTCGGCGGCGCTCACCCGATCCCACTTGGGGTAGAGCCGGACGAGGGTGTCCTGCACGAGTTCCTCCGCGGCGGGTGAGCTGCCCGTCAGCAGGTAGGCGGTGCGCAGGAGAGCGGTGGTGTTCGCGCGCACGAACGACACGAAGTCCCGCTCCTCGACCACGACTGCCTCCACGCCTAGTAGACAGCGCAGCAAGCGATCTTGTTGCAGTTCTCGCCAAACTCGTGGCGCGGCGCTGATCAACACGCATTCCATATGGCCAGGGCCATGCTCCGAGCGTGTTGATCACGGGTGAGCTGCTCGGCTAGTCCGCTTTCAACTGCTCGTAGTGGGCGCGGTCCTCGCCCAGCTTCCAGACCTTGCGGGTGCGGGCCGGCTTCGGGATGCCGGCCTGCTGCAGCGGCCGCCATATCGGGCGGTGCCAGGTCGTCACCGGGATGGACCGCACGACCTGCACGTAGCTCGGCCGGTGCGAGGCCGGCAGCCGGTCGAAGGCCCGGTCGAGGTCGGCCGCGCTCAGGGCCGCGCCGGGCCGCAACGTCACCGCGGCCACCAGCGACTCGGCGTCGCCATCGGCAACGCCGTAGGCCACCATCAGGTCGACGGCCGGGATCGTGCCCAGGGCCATCCGAGTTCCCGCCGGCATCACCGGTCCACCTGCCGTCGGGATGAGGGCACTGACCGGGTCGACGAGCCAGAGGTCGTTGTGTTCGTCGCGCAGGAACAGGTCGCCGGAGGACCGCCACGCGTCACCGCCGGTGAAGACGCCACGCAACGGATTGCCGGCTATCGATTCGCCGGGGTTGACGCGGGCAACCAGCAGGCCGACCTCGTCGGTGGCGCACTCGCGGCCCAGGCCGTCAGGGCCGAGTTCGAGGCTGCGCGCGACGCGGTCGAACGCGGCAACCTTGACCTCCGCCGAGCCCGGCAGCGGACGGCCCATCGACCCGACCGGGGTGCCCTTGAGGTTGGCCAGGATCGCCTCGCCGTCGGCTGAGGCGTAGAACTCGAGCACCCGGACCGACGGGAAGCGCTCGGCGACCCGCCGCCACAGGTTGCGCGGCATGCCGGAGCCCATGAACATCCGGATCGGGTGGTGCTGCTCGTTTCGATTCGGCGGGCCGACGGTGACAGCGTGCAGCGAGGTCCAGGTGTAGGAGACGTGCGTGGCGCCGTAGCGGCGGACCTCCTCCCAGAACGTGTCCGCGTCGTCGGCCGTCGCCATCGCGAAGCGGGCGCCGGCGGCGACCGCGCCACCCACGCTCATCAGCAGCGCCGAGGAGTGATGGATCGGGGTGGTGCTGTAGACCGTGTCACCGGTCTTCAGGGCCGCCGCGGACGCGGTGCCGAGCGCCGACATCGCCCAGCGGCGGTTGGTGATCTGCATAGCCTTGGTGCCCGCTCCCTCGCCGGTGAACAGCACGAAAGCGACGTCGCCGGCGCGGTGCGGGTTGGCGCGGTACCAGCCAGGTAGTTCGACCTCGTCGGGGTCGATGCGCTCCATATCCACCACACCTGGGGGCAGTTCACGCGAGTCGGCACCACCGCCGAGGACGCACCACGTCACCCCGTCGAGCAGCGCGGCGTCAGCCACGTGCTCGGGGTCGGAGATCACCCAGGTGACCCGGCCGAGGCGGGCTTCGCGGTCGAGTTCGGCGTCCGGGCGCAGCAGCACGGCGCTCGCCCCGAGCCGGCTCAGTGCGGCCACGACGGTGAACGCGCTCGGTCGGGTGCTCATCAGCACGCCGACCCGGTCGCCGTGCCGCACGCCCACGCTGATCAGGCCCTTCACGACGCTGTCGACGCGGTGCTTCACGTCGTGCTGGCGGTAGGCACGATCGCCGAACAGGAAACAGATCTCCTCGCGGGCCTTGCGGGCCTGCTCGTCGAGCAGCAGGCCCAGCGAGATTCGCGTCGCCGGGTCCAGTTGCTCGATGCGCGCCAGCCGCGGCAGTTGAGACGGCGCCTCGGACACCACGCTGCGCGCGACCCGGACGGCCTGCCGGGCCGTGCCGAGCACGATGCGGGTGGCACCGACGCCCAGCTCGGCGGCCTGCGCGATCGCCGCGGCGCCGCCGCCGGCGGGCCGCAACGGCGTCGATTCGACCTCTTCCGCGGGGAGAATCTCCGCTGGCCGCTCGGCCTGGCCCGCGCGCCAACGCACCCAGCCGGCGACGGCGGGCCACGTGCGGCTGTTGGCTTTCGAGCCCACGACGAGCCCGAAGTGGCCGGCGTGCAGCGTCAGCTCGTAGATGTCGGCGCGCGGCGCGGCGCGGCGCACGGCCCGCACCGAATCGGGGTGCCCGAGCGTGTCGGTCGAGCCGACGACGGTGAGCACCGGCACGTCGATATCGGCCAGCGTGACCAGCCGATCATCGATCACGAAGCCGCCCTCGAGCATCCGGTTGTGCGTGACGAACTGCTCGAGCAGCTCAGCGATGGCGGGCCCCGACCAGGCTGTCCAGCCGTCGGACTCGAGGAACCGGCGCTGCCGTTCGCGCGGCAGCAGGGTCTCGCGGTCGTGCAGGGCGAGCAAGAACCGCACCCGGCCCTGCACGGTCTTGGCCGGCGTGAGCAGCTTGAACCCGAGCCGGGCCGCCCAGCCGGGCAGCGCGATGCGGTGCAGCACCCCGCTGTCGACCAGGCCCCCGGCGATGCGGGCAGCCACGTCGGGCGAGATCGGGATCGGCAGCGGCGCACGGGTGTCGACGGGAGAGCCGAACGTGACCAGGGAGTCGATGCCGTCCCCCCGGCGATAGGCGGCGGCCTGGTAGGCGAACATGCCGCCCTGCGAGTACCCGCCCAGCACGACGTCGCGCCCGGTCGCC
>DAITQD010000186.1:0-4259 GCA_036833255.1 Jatrophihabitantaceae bacterium | reverse complement strand
CCCGCCGTCACGAGCGTCCGCGCGACCTTGATCATCTGGGAGTTGCGGTCGTATATCGCCGCAACTCCCAGTTGATCAACCTGGTGCGGCAGCGCCGGACATGAGAATGGCCTCGACGCCGGCGTTACCATCCTCGGCGAGGTGCATGGAGTCGCCGCCGACGACAGGTTGGTGGCCTTTGTCGGAAAGGTGATCGATGACGGGCCGGTCAACCTCGTCTAGGCTGCGAGACCGTAACCCACCGAGAGGAGCACCTGATGACACGCAAGGTTGCCGACTGCCGGGACATGCCGAGCGAGCGAGGATGCACGCTGACGATCGCCGGCGAGGAGGAAGAAGTTCTTGATGCTGCGACGCAGCACGCGGTTTCGGCGCACGGGCACGAGGACGCGCCAGAGCTGCGCGGGATGGTCCGCGGGTTCCTGAAGGACGAGGTCGCCGTTTGAGCGAACCGTCACGCACCGAGCAGGGCTGGCAGCGCATCGCGGACGATCCGCCAGTCGGGTGAGCTCGGGTCGATGAGGGTGAAGTGGTCGCCGGTGCTCTCGTGCAGCGCCGCCGTGCCGCCGGCCTTGGTGGCCGCGGCAACGTAGGCGGTGCTCTGGGCGAACGGGACCTTGCGGTCGGCCCGCGAGTGGACGCACAGCACCGGTGCGGCCAGCGGCACCTGCCCGATCGGGTCGGCGACGGCGTAGCGCTGCGGCACCCGCGCGGGTGACCCGCCGAGGAAGTCCGCCTCGGCCGCGCCGCCCACACCGGTGTCGGCGGCCGTGGCGAGGTCGAGCACGCCCGCCTGGGAGACGACGCCGGTGACGTGCACCTGCGGTGCGGTGCCGGGCGCGCCGGCCGGTAGCGCGGATCGTCCGGCCGCCCACACCGCGAGCTGCCCACCGGCCGAGTGCCCGACCGCCACCACATGGGAGGTGTCTACGTCGAGCCTGGCGAGCAGGTCGATGCCGGCCGCGACGTCGGCCAGGGTGCCCGGCCAGCCGCCGCCGTTGCCGACGCGCCGGTACTCGAGGTTCCACGCCGTGAAGCCGCGGACAGCCAGGTCGGCGGCGAGTGGCGCGCCGAGGGACAGGTCGTATGCCGATTGCCAGAAGCCGCCGTGGATGACGACGACCGTGCCGGAATGCCCGGTACCCGTCGGCCGGTACAGCTCGCCGAATTGGGACGGGTCGGAGCCGTAGGCGTGGCGGGCGGCACCGGTTTGGGTCACCGAAGCAGTGTGCCCGCTATTCCTCGCGAGATCATCACGGAACTGGTCATGGTAAGAGGGCGGCGATCATGGCGTCGGCCACGAAGCGGCCATAGCGCTGAACCGACCAGTGCCGTCGCACGACGAGCAGGTCGTAGAGGTCGGGGGAGCTATAGGTCCACAGCACGTCGGTGGCCGCGCCGAGCGTCACGCCCGGCCGCAGATGTCCGCGGTCGGCGAGCGAGCGCGCGTTGTGCCGCATCCGCCGCAGCCGCTGGGCGTCGCTCTCGGTCAGCAGTTCGGCCATCTCCGGGTCGGTCGCTGCGGCCGACCGGATCAGCAGCAGGATCGGGGCGACGCGCGGCGCGACCTCCGTGGTGAGCCTGCCCCAGTTGCGGATGATCGCGCGCGGGTTGCGCTCGCGGTCCTGCATCGCGTCCGAGCGGTGGGGTGCGGGCACCGGGCCGCTGCCGGCGAGGCCGCGCTCGTGGATCGCGCGGACGAGACCTGGTTTGCCGCCGAACGTCTTGTAGACCGTCTCGACGGACACGCCGGCATCACCCGCGACCGCGGCAACGGTGCTCGCTGCATAGCCGTCCTCGATGAAGCGCCGTTGCGCAACGTCGAGGACGGCGGCGCGGGTTCGGAGGGCCTGCCGCTGCCGGCCGGCGGAGTCGTAGCGACGCGGGGTCTTGACATTCGCCATAATTTCGTTCCATACTCCTGTATCAATTCCGCTGTACTGTAACAGATATGAGGATGGGAACCGCGATGACTGCCTCGGACACGCCGAACCAGAGTCCGGCAGACCTCGTCGACCGACTCGCCGCAGCGACGAACGCCCACGACATCGACGCGATCGTCGCCTGCTTCGGCGGCGACTACGTCAACGAGACTCCCGCGCACCCGCAGCGCGGCTTCCATGGTGCCGAGCAGGTCCGCCGGAACTGGACGCAGATCCTGGCCGGTGTTCCCGACGTGACGGCTCAGGTGCTGTGCGCCGTGGTCGACGGCGACACGGTGTGGTCGGAATGGCGGATGTCGGGCACGCGCCGCGACGGCGCCCCTCACGAGATGTGCGGGGTGATCATCTTCGAGGTCGTCGATGGGGTGGCGCGTTCGGCCAGGTTCTACCTCGAGCCGGTCGAGCGAGAGTCCGGTTCGGCCGACGACGCGGTGCGCCGCGCAGTGGACACCGCACCGTGATCCTCGTGGCCGGTGGCACCGGCCTGCTCGGCAGCCTGGTCGTCACACGGCTGAGCGACCGTGGCGAACGGGTGCGCGTACTGACCCGCGACCCGGGGCGGGCGCGGCACCTGCCGGGTGGCGTCGAGACCGTCACCGGCGATGTGCGGGAGGCCAACGCGGTCGTGGCCGCGATGGACGGGTGCGATCGCGTCGTGTCGGCGGTTCACGGTTTCGCCGGTCCGGGCCGCCCGAGCCCAGCCGCGATCGACCGCGAAGGCAACCACAACCTGATCACGGCGGCCGTCGGCGCGGGCGTTGCCCGATTCGTTCTGGTGTCGGCGCTGGGCGCGGCGCCCGATCACCCGATGTCGCTGCATCGCATGAAGTTCGCCGCCGAGCAGGAGCTGTGGGCATCCACGATTCCTGGCGTCATCGTCCGGTCCGCGCCCTTCCTTGAGACGTGGCTCGGTGTGATCGGCGCGAAGATCGCCGGTGGCGGCCCCGCTCTGGTGCTCGGGCGCGGCCGCAACCCGATCAACTTCGCGTCGGCTCGCGACGTGGCCGCGTTCGTGGATCGTGCGCTGCGCGATGACCAGCTCGTCGGTGAGACCATCTCGGTCGGTGGGCCGGAGAACCTGACCTTCAACGAGATCGCGGCCCGGTTGGTCGCGCGCGGCGGTGGCTCGGGCCGGACGAAGCACGTGCCAACCGCCGTGCTCGGCGCCGCGGCAGTGCTCGCCCGCCCGGTGCGCCCGGTGTTCGCGCGTCAGGCCCGGGCGGCAGTCGTCATGAACACCATCGAGATGTCCTTCGACGCGATGCCTACCCGACTGCGGTTCCCGGATATCGCGCTCACCGCCATCGCCGACGTCGTCGCGGTCTTGCCCGTCTCTCGGTGACGGCCGCACCGCGACGGTGCGGCGGCTCCGCAGCTAACTCCTGACTGCCGGAGTCGAGAAAGGCGTCGGGCCGGGATGCGAGGATGGGGAGGTGAGTTTTCGCTCGGGCTTCGCCTGCTTTGTGGGTCGTCCCAACGCGGGCAAGTCGACGCTGACGAACGCGCTGGTCGGCGCCAAGATCGTGATCACCAGCGCCAAGCCGCAGACCACGCGGCACGCGGTGCGCGGCATTGTCACGCGGCAGGACGCGCAGCTGATCCTCGTCGACACGCCGGGTCTGCACCGCCCGCGGACGTTGCTGGGTGAGCGTCTCAACGATGTCGTGCGCACGACGCTCGCCGAGGTGGACGTGATCGGCTTCTGCGTGCCGGCCGACCAGAAGATCGGTCCCGGTGACCGCTTCATCGCCGCCGAGCTGGCCGCGCTGCGAGCGCCGGTGGTCGCCATCGTCACCAAGACCGACGCGGCATCACGTCAGCAGGTGGCGGCGCAATTGGTGGCGCTGAACGAACTCGGCGACTTCGCCGACATCGTGCCGGTCTCGGCCGTCGCCGACGACCAGGTCGGCCTGCTCGCCGACGTGTTCGTGGCGCACCTGCCCGAGGGCCCGATGCTCTATCCCGCCGGCGTGACCACCGACACCGACACCGAGACGCGCATCGCGGAGCTGATCCGCGAAGCCTCGCTCGAGGGCGTGCGTGACGAGCTGCCGCACTCGATAGCGGTCACCGTCGATGAGATGCGCCCGCGGGAAACCCGCCCTGAGATCACCGAGATCTTCGCGACGATTCATCTGGAACGGACCAGCCAGAAGGGCATCCTGATCGGCCACCAGGGCAGCCGGCTCAAGCACATCGGGACGACGGCGCGCGCTGGCATCGAGGGGCTGCTTGGCGGCCGCGTGCACCTCGACCTGCACGTCGCAGTCGAGGCGGACTGGCAGCGTGACCCGAAGAAGCTGAACCGACTGGGCT